>JACPVQ010000207.1 GCA_016191645.1 Candidatus Solibacter usitatus | reverse complement strand
ATTGTTCTGGATGCCGGTGTAGCCGAATGCCAGGAAGTTGGCGCTGACCGGGGTGGCCGACCAATCGCTGAGCGCGTAGCCGGTGCCGCGCATCGATTCGCGAATGTCCTGCGGCACTTGAGGATTGCGCAGCGGCATCATGCTCAACGCCACGACGCTGAAGATGCCGGCGCCGGAGATCTCGTCGTTGAGCGTACGGTTGAAGGTGTCCATTTGTTTCTGCGCTTCGCCGGAGCCGCGGAAAACGGGAATGGCGATGACGGGCTTTTCGCCGCCCATGATGCCGGTGACAATATCGCTCTGCTTCTGGGCGCGCAGGAACAACGCCGGAACGAGCAACGCAAATAGTAGGAGAAATGTTTTGGTCTTCATCGTTTGAATTGAAATTGAAACTCCACGTTGGCGGACTTGCGGTCGAACTCCGGCGGCAGGGGAGCAAGCGGGCTGGCGTCGCGAATGGCGCGCAGGGCGGAGTTATCCAGAGAATAGTTGCCGCTGGTCTGGACGATTTTTGCATTCGTGATGTCGCCGTTGCGCTGGATATCGAACACGACAATGACGACGGGCGCGCTGGTCAGGCCGGCTTCGACATCCTGCGTGCGCCACTGCTGTCCGATGCGGATGCGGATGAGATCGACGTACCAGCCGAGGCGCGTTCCGAAGGGATTTCCCTGACCCACGCCGACGCCGCCTCCGCCGGGCATTTGATACAGCGGCGAATTCATGCGCTTGCCCGTATCGGAGTAGACCTGGTTCGATGCTTGCTGCTTCACCGGATCGTATTGCTCCGGGACAAACCTGCGCCTCTCCTCTTTTTCTTTTTTCGGAGGCTCTTTCTTTTTCTTTTTAGTGGGAAGCGCGATGGCATCGGGATCGTCTTTTTCCACGGCCTTTGCTTTCGGCTTTTTTTCCACCGGAGCTTGCGATTCGCTCTCGCGCACGACGGGACTGGTTTCGCCGGACTTGCGCGGCATGGGAATTCTGTCGACGGTCTCGATGTAACCGGGGCCGGCCTGCGAGTTGGGATCGCCCAGTGTTTCGCGCGCGCGGTTGACCCACCAGTTCCAGCCCAGGAAGCCCGTGGTCATCATCAGATGCATGGCGGTGGAGGCAACCAGCGGACGCGCCATCGGCTGCGTGCGCGACATTCCGGAATAAGCGAGGCGTGTCATTGCCGTCCGTGCTCTGCGATCTCTTCCGCTCTGGTCACTAGACGCGCGTCGAGGTTGGCCTGTTTCACGGCGCTGACGACTCGCGCCAAAATGTCCCACGTCGCCTGTTTGTCGGCCTTGATATAGACGGCCTTGGTTTTTTCGCCGAAGCGCTTACGGACGGATGTGCCAATCTCATTGATATTGAGCGGTGTTTCGTTGAGATACAGAGTTCCTTTGGCGGTCATGGAGATGACGGGAAGTTCCTGCGCGCTGGTTTCTCGCTGCTTCACTTTGGGAACGTCGATCTCGAGACCGAACTCCATCACCTGCGCCGTAAGCATGAAGATGATCAGCAGCACCAGGACGACGTCCACCAGCGGCACAACGTTAATCTCCGACAACGTGCCCAGCGACCCGCGCCGTCCTCTGCCGTTGCTGGAACCCGCCGTGAATGCCATGACCTACTCTTCGTACGCCCTCTCGGCCAAGTTGAGAAACTCCATGGCGAACTCTTCCATGCGCACGCCGATGGCTTTGATGGAGTGGCCGAAGTGATTGTAATAGATGGCCGCCGGGATGGCCGCGCCTAAGCCCATGGCCGTGGCCACCAAGGCGTCGGCAATGCCCGGGCCCACGGCGCGCAGGCTTGCCGCGCCCATGGTGGTGAGCGCGCCGAAGGCTTCAATGATGCCCCACACGGTTCCAAAGAGTCCCACGAACGGGCAGACCGATGCGGTGGTGGCCAGCCAGTTCATGCGATGTTCGAGGCGGGAAATTTCCTGGCTCATGCCGACTTGCAGCATGCGCTCGATGGCCGGCTTGCTGCGCAGCTTGCCGGATACTTTGATTTGCCGCGTGGCTTCCTCATAGCCGAATTCGAACACGGCGGCGAGCGGCGATTCGCGATAGTTGCCGGCCGCCGTTGCGATGGCGTCGAGTCCCGGCGATTTGCGAAATGCGCGCAGAAACGAACGGTCCGAGGAACGCACGCGGCGCAGCAGAATCCACTTGGAAAAAATGACGGACCAGGAGAGCAGGGAGAAGATCAGCAGGAACACCAGCACGGCCAGCGGGATGGGCTTTTCAAGACTGATCAGATCAAGGAGGCGAATCTGGAGAAGGGCGTATGAGAACAAAGCCGTCAACGGGATTCCTTTCAGTGATCTCGGCAGCTTGGGGGAGGACTAACTTCTATCATAACGGACAACAGGGGTTGGCGTGGACAGGAAAAAAACAAAAGATGTAAAAAATGTTTGGAGGGTATTACTTGGAGGATTCCGCAGGCTTGGGCTTGGACTCGGTTTTGGATTCGGTTTTGGTTTCCGCGGACTTGGAATCGCCGCCGGATTTCGAATCGCCGCCGGATTTCGTGTCGCCGCCAGACTTTGAATCTCCGCCGGATTTGGAATCGCCGCCGGCCTTGGCGTCGGAGGGAGCGCTGGAGGGCGGGGCTTTGGAGCCGCTGCGCGCATAATCGGTGACGTACCAGCCGGTGCCTTTAAAATGCAGACCGGGGGCGGAGATCAGCCGCTCGACGCTGCCCCCGCAGGATTCGTGAATGGTGTCCGGCTGGTCGGAGAACTTCTGAATCTTTTCGAAAACCTGGCCGCATTGTTGGCAGCGATACTCGTACAAAGGCATCTTGACTACGCGTTTGTCTTCTTCAAAATCTCCAGCGCCTTTTTCAACAGGAGATCCTCGTTTGTTTTCGGCTGTGCGGGTTGTTCCGGCTGCGGCTCATCGGGATCGACGACCGGTTCGGCTTCGACAACCGGAGAAGATGGGGTTACGCCGGTGTCCTGCAATGCTTTGCCCGCGGCGGAATAATATTTCGCGACGGACAGAATGACGGCGGCTCCATCGTCAATGAGAATGGACTTGCGGACGGCGGCGTCGCCATAGGTGCGCTCGCCCACTACTTCGGCGCGCTTGGATTCGAGCAGCGCCGAGGCGGCAATCTCGGCGCCATTGGCCGTTCCGCGATTGGTGATGACGGCAAGCGGTCCTTTCCAAACGGACTTCGACGCCTGCGCTTCGAAGTTCTGGCGCGGCGATTTCTGGCCCTGCAGATAGCAAATGAGACCCTTCTCCATGAAGAGGTTGGCGACGGCGATGCCTTCCTCGGGAGCGCCCGTGGCGGCATTTCTCAGGTCGAGCACAATCTTCTTTGCGCCCTGTTTTTGCAGGTCCGCGACGGCGGCGGCGACTTCCTTGCTCTTGCCGGATTCGACGCTGGAGATTTGGATCTGGCCCACCTGGTCGGCGAGAAGCTTATGCGTCACCGGCGGCAGTTTGATGGCCGCGCGCTTCAGACTGACCTTCTGCGGCTCACTGCTTTTGCGCACGCGCAGCACCGTCAATTCGACATTGCTGCCGGCATCGCCATGGAGCAGGAGTTCGGCGTAGGCGAGCGGCATATCGCGCGTGGAGACACCGCCAATGGCTTCGAGCACATCTCCGGTGGAGAGACCGGACTTGTCGGCGGGCGTTCCGGGAATGGCATCGACGATGTTGAGATAACCGAATTTCTTGGAGAGGACGAGGCCGACTCCGGCCTTGGGATTGTCCTTGAATTTCTGATATTGCTTGTACTGATCGGAGCTGAGATAACTGGCGTAAGGGTCAAGCGATTCCAACAAACCGTTGAGCGCGCCCAGAGTGACGCTCTTCATATCGGGCTCTTCGACGTAATCGCTCTTGATGCGCGACAACACTTCGGTGTAGACGGCGAGATGTTTGTAGGCGTCGTCGGGGGCGGCACTGCGCCCCATGTAAGCGCCGACGGTGAGCAGCGCAACCAGGTAACGGCAATCGCCGTTGCGGCCGTACTTCTTGCCATCCAGAATAATGTCGGGGCCGGATTTCTGATAGCGATAGCGCTGCGTGCGGCCATCGCGGTAAGTGAGATAGATATTTCCGTTCTGCCCGTCGCCATCGGCGGTCCAGGAACCGGCGTATCCGCTTTGACCGGCAACACCCCACGCCGCGCCGCCACTGGCGTAGGATTCGCCTTTGCGCCGAAACATCCCGCTGGTGCACAGATTAAGGCTGTCTTCGCGGGAGTAATTGCCGCCGCTGGTGGAAACGTAAATCCAATAATATTGCCCCGCCACGGCGACATTGGCGGGAGGAATCTTCGGTTGCGTGAACGAGGCGCTTGCGGCGAGCGCGTCGACCGTGGGTTTGAGCCTGGCGTATTGTTCATTCGAAGTAATGCCCAGGAAAACGGCGGCATCGCCGAATGGGGTGAGCACGCCGATGACGCGCGCGCGCAGACGCTGGCCATTTTGCGCCATGCCCGCAAGCTCGCCCGCCAAGCCGCGATTGGAACCGGCGGCAAACTCCTCGATGCGCGTGGCGGGCGACAGTTTGATGCCGTCCTCTTCCAACCCCTGGTTGTAGCCTTGTTGCAGGGTCTGCGCATTTGCGGTCTTGATGAAGCGCACCACCATGAGACCGGGCTCGGTATCGGAACCAAGCAGCACGTTGCCGTCTTTCTCCGCCAGTTTCCATGCCGCCGGCTGCGCAATACTGACTCCCCAATGAGGATGGGCCCAGCGGTTTCCGCCGCTAACGGGCACGGCCACAGCCGGAGGCGCTTCGCCAAGCGCGGGTACCGTGGACGACGCCGCGGCGGCAGCGGGCCGGCGCATCATTAATGGACGGGCTAGTCCGCCGCCGCTGATGGTGAGCTGGTCGTCCTGGACTTTCCATCCGTAAGTGGCGACGTTGCCATTAGGGGCGGCAAAGAAGAACGCGCCGCGCAGGGTTTGGCATTTACCCATCATTTGATCGATGCTGCACGCGCCGTTGGCCTCGACGCGTAAAGAGACGGTAGCGCCGTTGTCGCCCTGGCCCACCCACGAGCCGACGAGTTTCGCATCGACGCCCGCGTGAGCCAATGTCGCGGCGATGAGCAAAAGAACGAAGCGCATGGGAAGTCCTCCTGAATGGCTCTGGGTTTAGGGCTTGGCTGCCGGCTGCCAGAGCTCAATTTTATTCCCATCATGGTCATAGATCCAAGCAAAGCGGCCGTAGGATTCATTGATTCGTTTGTCGTCAATCTTTACTCCCTCTTTTTGTAAGCGGTCGAGTAAAGCATCCATATCGTCCACGATGTAGTTGACCATGAACGGCGCGGGGCTGGGATCCAGATATTTGGTGGTGGAGGGAAAAACAGTCCAAACCGTAACGTGTTCCTTTTGCGGGTCGTCGTGTTGACGCCACGGAAGCATCACGCCTTGACCTTTGTCGGCGAGTCCAAGATGCTTCGAATACCATTCGCGCATCTGATCGCGATTCGCGGATTTGAAGAAGACCCCGCCGATTCCAAGGATGCGCCCGCGCTGCTCCATTTTGACAGGCGGCTTCGACTTTTCAGGTTCCGGAGATTGCACTTTCTGTCCTCCTTTGGAGCAGACCGAGATCAACAACAGCGAGCCGAGTGCGATTGTGCTCCAGGGTATATGCATGCGTGGATTGTAACAAGTTTCGTCCTTCAATCAACCGCTTGGTGCAGGTTCTCCGGCGTGATGCCTTGCAGCAGATCGTCCAGGTTAATTGTTTTTCGCCGCATGGGTTCGATGATAATGCGGCCCGCGTCCTCCCGAACATCGACTATCTCGTTGAGATCGAGTTGCACAGCCCGCATCACGGATGATGGAATCCGCACTGCCGCGCTGTTGCCCCACTTCTTAACCGTTGCTTTCATAACCTCTGGAATGTATCGATACAATTGTGGCGAGTGGCCGAATCACGTGTCAACAATGTTTATACATGAACAGGGCGCATTCCGTGTGCCGGTGTGCAATCGGCGCTTCGGCAGGCTCACTGAGGCGGCACACCGCGTCCGCAAAGATATCATCATCAATTCGGGCCGCGAGGCGGCTAACACGCGGTCGCCACGATCGCATACACTGATAAGTGGATATATGCTTATATGACAAAAGGCGAATTGTCCCCTCCCGAAACGACACGTCTTACCATTACCTGGTCCAAAGAGGCGGATCATGCCGTGCGCTCTTTTTTGGGTGCGCAGGGTATGAAAAAAGGAGACCTTTCGAAATTCATCGAAGAGGCTGTGCGCTGGCGCATCTTCCATCAAACCGTTCGCGAGGCCCGCGAAGCATTCGCCGGAGTTTCCGCCGCGGAGCTGCAAAGGATGATCGATGAGGCATCCGAAGAGGTGCGCGCGAAACACTACCGCGCTCGCGCCAAGCGCCGCTGATGCGGCTTATTCTCGATACCAATGTCCTGGTGTCCGCCCTGCTCTCGTCCTCGGGCGCGCCAGCCAAGCTCCTGGATGCCTGGGAACGCAAGACGATCACGCTCGTCTCCTGTGACGCGCTCATTGCCGAGCTTCGCGACGTCCTGTCCCGTCCGTTCTTCCAGGCGAGAGTTCGTTCCAGTGTGGCCGAACTGCTTGCGGCTGGTCTTCGTGACTTCTCCCTGTTTTGCGGGGAACTGCCAGCGGGGCCTGTCGCGCCTGATCCCAAGGACAGCTTCCTGCTAGCGCTCGCGGAACCCGGCGAAGCGGAGTTTCTTGTCACCGGCGACAAGGAACTCCTGGCTCTGAAACGGCACAGATCCACACGGATTGTTACCCCCGCCGCGATGATCTCTCTGCTGAAAGAGCTTGCACGAGACGAGCAAGAGAAGGACAATTGAACTGAAGTCCAGAATTGATGACTTCTATCTAAGAACCTGCTTGCGCGCACGGTCTCTTCGACGCCGCAAGCAACCCCCATTCGGTCGCGGTGGGTCATGAGGAGGTTTCCATGGCTCACGACATCGACCACTCCACCGGAAAGCCTGCGATCGCTTATGTCGGCGAGACGCCTTGGCACGGACTCGGCGAAAAGTTGCCTCCCGGCGCATCGATTGAAAGGTGGCTTCGGGCGGCTCGCCTTGAATGGGAACTGGAGCGGCTGCCGGTTCAATACCTGGTCCAGGGCAGAGTACGAACGATGCCGGGACGATTTGTGCTGGTTCGAAGCGATACGGATGCGGCACTTTCCATCGTTTCGGAGGACTATCAAGTGGTCCAGCCCAAAGAAGTTCTCGAATTCTATCGAAACTTAGCGGATCTGTATGGATACACTTTGGAAACCTCCGGCGCGCTCGACGGCGGCCGCAAGGTGTGGGCCCTGGCGAAAACCGGAATCGCGGACATTGTAGGTAAGGACCAATCAGACGAACTTGGCGCCTACCTACTATTGGCAACTTCCTGCGACAAGACACTAGCCACAACGGCGACGTACACGAGTATCCGGGTCGTGTGCCAGAACACACTTTTCTTTGCGATGGAGGAGGTCGAAGAGGGGAGACGAAGGCATGTGAAGATTCCTCACACCCGCCGCTTCAACCCGAACCTCGTGATGCAAGCATTGAAGCCCATGGATACGGCATGGGCTGAATTCATCGCGAAGGTCTCCGAGTTCGCCTGTTATCCGATGGAACCTGATGAAGCCGGTTTGTACTTTAAGGCTGTGCTTGTCCCGGAGAACAAAGATTTCTCGGACAAGACCTGGCTTGAACACGAAACCATCTGTTCTCTCTACCGGTCCGCTCCTGGCCAAGACTTGCCGAGCGCGAGGAAAACGCTGTGGGGAGCCGTGAACGCCGTCACCTATTACGCTGACCATGTGCGCTCGGAATCTTCCGCAGACAGGCTGAACAGCGCATGGTTCGGCGCGGGTGATGGATTGAAGGAACGGGCGTGGACTCAGGCAAGCCAACTCGTCTCCCCAGCGCCAGCCGTTCCTTTCCTATAGAATGGCTCCCATCGGGAGGATGTCTCATGCGTCTGAGAATCATGCTGTTCGTGCACCTTTGCGTCTGCGGACTCTGGGGTCAAGGTCAATACGGATCGATGAATGGCACGGTGAAAGATTCCACGGGAGCGGTCATTCCGGGGTCGAAGGTGACCATCGTCAATACGGCGACGGGTCAATCGACAACGACGGCGGCCGGCGACGATGGCAGCTACACCATCCCGCAAATCATGCCCGGGACCTACAACGTAACGGTAGAGCAAGCCAGCTTCAAGAAAGCAACGGCGAATGCGGTGAAGGTGGACATCAATCAAAACGTCGCTTTGGACGTGACGCTGGAAATCGGCGCGACCACGGAGTCTGTGACGATCAGCAGCCGGTCGCAGATGCTGGAGACGGTGACGGGCTCTGTGGGGCACACGGTGGACAACAAAGAGATCAACGATCTGCCGCTGAATGGAAGAAACGTTTTCGATCTGGTGGCGCTGACGCCGGGGTCGTTCCGGATAGGGGGCGAAGTTTCCATTGCCGGAGGGCGCACCAGTTCGGCGCTTGCGATGCTGGACGGGGTGATGAATTCGCGCGGCGGGATTGCGGCGCAGGGGATCGAAATGAATCCGCCGGTGGACAGCATGCAGGAGTTTCGCGTGGAGGCAAACAGTTTTTCGGCGCAATATGGGCGCTCCAACGCGGGCATCGTCAACGCCACCACAAGGAGCGGCAGCAATGAATTCCACGGCACGCTGTATGAGTTTCTGCGCAACGACAAACTGGATTGGCGCGGTTGGAACGCCGACGAAAAAGCGCCGCTGCGGAGAAATCAGTTCGGCGGGACCATCGGCGGCCGCATTGTGCGCAACAAGACGTTTTTCTTTTACAACGAGGACGTTTACCGCGAGCGGCGCGGAGTGGTGCGCACGCGAACCGTGCCGCTAGCCGAGTGGCGTTTGGGCGATCTTTCCCGAGTGAACCGGCAGATCAACTCCGCGGCGGGACCAACCGCGTCTCCGCTGGTGATCTACGATCCCGGAACGGGGCAGCGGCAGCCATTCGCCAACAATCGCATACCCGGCAGCCAGTTGGATCCCGTGGCGCAGAAGGCGGTGTCCTTTGTTCCGCTGCCGAACCGCGCGCCGGACAATCCTATTACGCAGGGTGGAAACTGGCAGGAGAATTCTTCCAACCCGACGGACCGCAATAATCACACGGTACGCATCGACCATACGCTGTCGGACCGGTTGAAGGTGTTTGGACGGCTGCTGCTGGCTGAGCCCGACCGCAACAACACGGGCGGCACGCAAGGCTTCGGCGTTGCCGATACGGATGCGATCAACATCAAAAACCGGCGATTCAATCTTTCGCTGAACGCCACGTATGTCGTGTCTGCGAATTTTTTCGCCACGTTCCGCGCGGGCGCGAACCGCGCCTCGGTGTTGCGCGGCGGGCTGGGAGCGGGTGAGAACTGGCCGGAGAAGCTTGGCGTGAAAGGCGTCGGGCCCGACACTTTCCCGCGATTCAACATGTCGAACGGTCTGGTGCCGACGACGAATTTCGGCACGGTTGGCAATCAGAATCGCCGCGCGGGATTCACCACCACGGAATATCACGCCGATTTCGCCAAGATTCGCGGGCAGCACAATTTGAAGTTCGGCGCCGACTACATGCGTTTCAACGCCAACGAAGTGGCGCGCCAGTTTGGGTCGGGACAGTTCGTGTTCAACACGCGTTGGACGAGCGGCTTGAATGCCAACGGAACCAGCATCGCGCAGACCGGCATGACGTTCGCCGATTTTGTGCTGGGGCGGCTGAATCAGGTCAACGCCGAAGTGAGCCAGGGCAACGGCAGACGGAGCCAGTATTACGCGGCGTATTTCGAAGATTCGTGGAAGGTGTCGGCGAAGCTTACGCTGACGTTCGGAATCCGCTATGAAGTGGAGTCGCCGTTTATCGAAGTGGGCGGACGCATGAACAACTTCGACCCCAGCGCGCCCTTTCCGCTGGCGGGCACTGGGGACATCCCCGCCGGCGTGCGCGGGGTAATTACATTCCCGGGGCGCAACGGCTACGGAAACCGGTTGTTCGATTGGGACGCCAACAATTTCTCGCCGCGCTTCGGTTTCAACTACCGCTACAACAACTCGACCGTCGTGCGCGGCGGATTCGGAATTTTCTACGGAAATCCCTTCGACCGCAACGCGATTCAGATTTCCGGACTGGGATTCGACGGCAACGGGACGGTTCGAGATCCGGTGCCCTTCAGTCTGCAACAAGGGCTGCCTCCGAATGCGCTGGTCTTTCCGCCGGCCTCGGCCTTAACCTCGTCGTTCGGCGCGCGCGGCACGCAGTTCGCGGCGTCGCAGGTGCAGTTCCTCGATCCGCACCGCAGGACGCAGTACAACGAGAATTTCAGTTTGACCATACAGAAGCAATGGAAGGAGATGGTTTTCGAACTTGGCTACATTGGAAATCTGGGACGAAAACTGACGTTCCCCAACATCAATCTCAATCACATCCCGCCCGCTCTGCTGTCGCGGATTGAAATTCCAACGCGGCTGCGACGGCCGTATCCGCAGTTCGATTCCGATGCGCCGCAGATTCAGATCATCTCACCCAACTGGGGGCTTTCGGCGTATCATGCGTTCACCTTCAAATCGGAAAAGCGATTCTCCAACGGACTGGGATGGATTGCCACCTATACGTGGTCGAAATGGATCGACAACCTGATCTTCACCGGGGGCGATGACGCGACCTTCGGCGACATCGATCAGATTCAGAACATTTATGACATCCGCAATGAGCGGTCGCTGTCGGTGAATCACGTTCCCCACCGCTCGGTGATTTCGCCCATCTTCGAGATTCCCGTGGGGAAAGGAAAGAAATGGTTGAATCACGGCGGGCCGGTGAATTGGATCCTGGGCGGCTGGCAGCTTTCCGGAATCGTGACGACGCAGACAGGTTCTCCGTTTGGAGTGACCATAGTAAATGGGCCGCGGGATATTTTGGGAGACACCGCGGATGGAACCAATCTGCGCCCGGACCGCGTTGGGAGCATGGATCTACCCGCCGGGCAGAAGGGCACGCCGGCGGTGGGACAGCGCGGCATCCAGTGGTTCAACACGGCGGCCTTCGCTGTTCCGGCGCGATTCACGCATGGCAACGCCGCGCGCACGCTGGCCTTAGGGCCGGGCATGATTAACTTCGACACCGGCGTGCTGAAGAATTTCAAGATCGGCGAGCGCTATCGCGTGCAGTTCCGATGGGAGTCCTTCAACGCATTCAACACACCGTTGTTTGGCGTTCCGGGCAGCGACATGGGCGGAGCGGGATTTGGAATTTCCAGCGCCGGTTCCTCGCACCGGGAGATGCAGTTCGCGTTGAAGTTCAATTATTAAACCGCATTTGTGCTGGAACCAGGCGTTGCGTCTCGCCATGGTTGTCGAGACTCTGGAGGTCGCAGATTCTGCTGTCGTACTAGGGGTTCACCAGCACGGCCGATCCGATGAACGGAGGTTGCTGCATACTCGCCGACATATTGGAATACATGATCAGTTCCCTGGGATTCGCACCCGGCGCGAGGATCATGTAATCGTCCAGCAGGCTGTGCTCCGCATCGGTCAATAAAGTGCCATCGGGCCACAAGTAGCGGATTTGGCGCGCATCTTCCAAGGGTTCCCAATCTTCGAATTCGACCAGAGCGGCGTCGCCGCTGCGCTCCGGGTCGGCGTAGAGCATGCGCATGGGCTTCAACGCCGTTTGCGGATTCGTTACGCCGCCGGGCTGCGGGTGTTTGTTGAAGTAGACTTTGTACCGCGCGCCCGCAATGTGCACGGGCATAGGTGCCTGCGCGCCGGCAAGGATTTTCGGGCAGCCGTTTTCCTGATACTGCACCGCCCATCTCGCTCCATCCCATACGGCGTAGGCGGCATTAAATCCATACGAAGAGCAACGGCCGTTTGGCCACTCCGTGGTGAACCACAGGGCGGTGCCCACCGCTTGATCCCACGCCCACGAATCTTGTGCCGGGTAGAAAATCTTGAACTGGCGCGCGTTGAGCAGATTCGCATTGCCGCGCGCGCCGTCGATATCCACGCCGATGGCGAGCGCCGGCTCGCATGCGCCGCCCGGCGCGTAATCGGCAATGGCCGCGCAGATGGTGGGCGTTCCAGGATGGAAATCTCTTCCCAGGTAGCCATCCTGGCTATCGAGATAGAGGATGCGCGTGCGGCCGTCAAAGCCCTGCGCCTCAAAGTACAACCGCACTTTGTTTTCTCCGGCCAAAGGGACCGCCTGGAAGAGTGCAAGATTCATGGCGAGGCTGCGCGAGGCTGCGCATGCGGCGCTGGGCTGCTGATCGCAGACGCGCAATAATCCGAAGCCCGAAACGCCGCGGAACAACGACGCCGATTCGATGGTGTCCCCCTTCGGCGCAACCAACTCCCCGATCTTGATGCCTTTTTCCTCGCGCTGCATCGGGTTGTAGTAAAGCTGAATGCGGCCATCGAGTTCCGGCCCCGCCCACGGTCCGTAGCGCATGGCGTACGATCCGACGTTGCCATCGGGAACCACACGCGCCGCGGTATTGTAGGAGCGCCCGGCGCCTTGCACGCGCCAGTGCTCCAACTCCGTTGTGACGACTGCACTTTCATCGCCGTCCAGCGTCTCTGTGCATTCCGCATCCAGACAGGCCTGAATGGAAACCCGATACTCGGTACCCGCTTTCAACAATTCGATGTCGATTGCGGATGAATCCGGCGCGGCCACCGCGCGTACCCCGGACCGCCGGTCGGCCGCCGTAATCCGAAACGAAGTTACAGCGGCCTCCGGCGGAACCCATTGCACGCGGATGATTGAGGAAGAGGCATAACTCTTTCCCGCGTGCGTGAATTCGCCTGTGCGCGAAGCTTTCAGATCGGCGGGCCAAGCGGCGGCAAAGCGCGCAGAGGCAAAGAGAAGAGAGACGAGACCAAGGGATCGCATCGGGTTACGTGATGCGAAAACGCAGCGTGCCATTCGCGGACGGCTTTTGCCACGAGATCAAAATGCGGCGCAGCCGGTTCCCCCACACTCCTTGCAGCCGCCGGTCTGTAACGTCGATCTCTTCCACGGCAAATCGCGGCGTCTGCGCTGCATCCACGCTGATCCGCACCGTTCCTTTCGTAAGCATGCCTCCGCTGAGGGTTACAACGTTGCCATCGGTCATCGCCGCGCATGGCGTGATGAACGACATGGCCAAATCGTTCGCGGTGCGCAGCGCATACGTGTCGGATAGCTCCAGAGAATTCGTCCTCCGGTCGAGATGAATTTTGCGCAGCCACGATCTCACGCCTGCCTCGGCGGGATAGGCCGCGGCGAGATCGGCGCTGAACGTCGCACCCGCGTCATCGGAATGGAAGGCCACGTCGCGCGCTTCGTATTGTCGTCCCGCCGCCTGCATCGCGCCGTTGATGGTGGGGCAGTTGTGATAGGCCGATTGCATTGTCCAGATTTCGTAGCGTTTCGAACTGAATGTTTTCGCGGTGTAGGTTTCCACGCCAACATCAATCAGCACCGGGTCGCCATTGGAGAAGAGAATAAAATTTCCCACGTCGTTGTGATTATGGCTTTCGGCATTGTGGCCGCCTTGCGCCGCGAAGTATAGTCCCTCCGCGGTTCCGGCTTGACGCCGCGCCGTGCACACCTGCGTGCCCGGCATCCACGCTTCGCGCACCAAAGGCGCAACGGACTTGACGGGCCTGCCGGCGTGAAACAAAGCGGGAAGACTGCGGCCTATAGTTCCGAGGCCAGTTGATTGCGCGGCGAGCAATGCGCCGAACGATTCCAACTCGACATCTTGAATTGCTTCGCCGTACCTGCGGATCAGCAAGCCTTCGGGATGCGCCTTCGCCGACGCATCGGCGAAATTCACAAACCAGTCGCCGGCGATATGCACGCGATGAATGTAGCGTCCGATCTCCTTCACCAGCGGCACATTGTAGAAACTGAGTTTGCCCTCGGTGGCGGAGTGCAGCAACTCGAGATTGTCGAACAGCGACGCGCCCGCGCGCGACCAGTAGCCGCGCCCGCGCGCGACCAGTAGCCGGGCCCTTCGTCGCATCCTCCGTCGTCGTGGTACGAATCCAAAAAATGATCCAGGCTGCGCAGGACTTTGGCGGCCGTACGCGCGCGCACCGCGGTCTCATGGTCCAGAAGCAGCGACGCCGCAAGGACGTTGGAATTGATCCAAGGATTCCAGTTATTGACCGGCGAGCGGTTGCGAAAACCCATCCACCCGAAGTCGTCGCGCAGGCGATAGACGTCGAGAATGCGCCGCTTCACCTCGGTCACCAGGCGCTCGCGCACCAGCGGATGAACCTTGTCCAACGAAGCCCCGAGCAGGTAGTGCGTCCAGGCCAGCAGCGCTCCGGTTTCCGCGGCGAACAGATCGATGATCGGTTCATCGGGGTCGGGTAAACCTGTGCCGCGCTGCTGCACGCCGATGTGCGCCGGATACCCCCAAAACGTCTCTTCGCAGGTGGCCCAAATGCCGTCCGCGATATCGTCAAGAAATTGTCCCTTGCCTTCCACGCATTCGGCGAGAACCGATTCGCGCAGATGATTGCGGCGGCTGGATTGCACGGCTTCAAAGCGCGAACGATTGCCGTTGCGCTTGAATTCGAGGAAGAGCGAAGCGGGAAGAGGCGCGTACGCTTTTCCGAAATTCGCAGCGGCGTTCTTCAACATGGAATCTTTGGCGGCGGCGGGCAGCGCGCCCCAGGAGTTGCGGTCGGCGGCAGTTGGAAAAGGTTTCCATCGCGAGCGGTCCAGAAGAACGTTGGCGAGAGTTTCGGTCGTGGCCCGGCTGGCCAGAATCTTGCGATCGAAACGTTCGCCCTTCTTGGTTGTTGTTTGGGTTGGTTTGTTAGAAGTGCTTTGCGCGAGAGCCGGCGCGGCGGTAACGCCGGAAAGAAAGGTCCGCCTGGAAGAATGTAACATGACGTTGGCGTCCTATGAACAGTGTACGCCCATGCATGTTAGGTTGTAGGTATGCGGTTGCCGATCTTCCTTTTGCTGGCGGCGTTGCCCGCAATCGCGCAGCGTGATTTTCTTTCCGGCGACGAAGCCGACCAGGTGCGCGAAGCCCAGGATCCCAATGACCGGCTGAAATTGTACATTAAGTTCGCGCGCCAGCGCCTGGGAATGGTGGAACAGCTATTGTCGAAAGACAAAGCGGGCCGCTCCGCGCAGATTCATGAAGCGCTTGGCGAGTACTCGAAGATTATCGATGCCATCGACACCGTTTCCGACGACGCGCTGCGGCGTCGTAAACCCATCGACCAAGCCACGCCCTTGGTGGCGAAGGCGGAGAAAGAGTTTCAAACGCGCCTCGAGAAAATGAAATTGTCCAAGGCGCGCGACTTCTCACGCTGGGAAGACGCGCTCTCCACGGCGATTGAGAACACTTCTTTCAGCATCGAACTGGCGGAGATGGACGCGAAGGATCGGGGGCGCGATTTGCAAACCAAAGACGCCCGCGAAAAGCAGACGCGCGAAGAGGCGCTGTCGTCCAAGGAGCTGGCGGAAAAGAAGGCCGAAGAGAAAAAGGAAGACGCGCCCAAGAAGAAGGCCCCCACGCTCATGCGCAAGGGCGAAACAAAGAAGCAGTAGGTGGAGCCACAGGAACAGGCCGCCGGCGAACGCGTCGCCATAGTCGACGACGCCAACCACGTCACCGGCTCCGCAACCCGCGGCCAGATGCGCGCCGGAAATCTCATTCATCGCGCTACCTATATATTCGTCAACGATCCGCAGGGCCGCCTCTACGCGCAGCAACGCACTCTCACCAAGGACGTGTATCCAGGCTTATGGGATTTGTGCGCCGGCGGAGTCGTACTGGCCGGCGAATCCTACGACGAGAGCGCGCGCAGGGAATTGCAGGAAGAGTTGGGCATCAGCGACGTGCCGCTAACGCCGCTGTTCCACTTCTACTTTGAGGATGGTTGCCGCGTCTGGGGCGCGGCCTACGAATGTACCTACGAGGGTCCCTTGCAATTGCAGGTGGAAGAAGTGGTCAGCGTCGAACGAATGAGCCTGGATGAAGTGAAAGCGAGCGAAAAGGCTTTTACGCCGGATTCTCTGTTCGCCCTGCGGATGAAGTTGAACCGAACAGGCGCCTGACACCTTGCGAGCGGAAAAGGAACAGCCACCACGCGCCGCAAAGCCATTCCACCAATCCGATTTCCGCCAAAGGCGCTGCGGCCATCTGGCTATTGGAAACCCCGGCGGCAGCTTGTGCGATGAATGGATGCGTCAGGGCCGCCCCTCCAAAGGCCATCAGGACCATCGCCACGGCGATCATGGCGCGCCGGGCCCACTGTTGTTTCCGCAATACACCCCATGAAATGATCAACCCGGCCACCGGTCCAAGTATTAGAAATACAAGACTTATCCCTTCGACGGGGCCGTTTGGAGTTTGCAGGCGCATCCCAAGAAACATGCTCATCACCACCGGCAGGAACACGCCGCCACTCCCCAGGCCGAGGAGAATACCCGCGGCCAGAATCGCTCGCGATTGGGCCATGTACTCCCATCGGCGGGATGCTCCCCACGATTTAGGGAACCTTTCTCTTCCCGCTGGTGTCTGATAGAAGTAGAATCGGATTGCAATGACCGACACTGCCGCAACCTTGACAGCGGACCGGGCTCAAGCACAGGCCTCCCAGGAGGATGCCGGCTGGCTGCTGGAAGGACTGCGCAGAGGCGAGGAAGGCGCGTACGAAGCGCTGGCCGCTCAGTATTCCAACGCGGTCTACAACCTTGTTTATCGCTTGGTGGACGACCCTGCCGACGCCAACGACGTGGTGCAGGAAGTCTTTCTGAAGGTTTTTCGCAACGTTGGCTCGTTCCGCGGCGGAAGTACGTTGAAGACGTGGATCTATCGAATTGCCATTAACGAAGCCCACAACCAGCACCGCTGGTTCGGCCGACACCGCAAGAATCAGACGGGCCTTGAGGCTTGCGAGAATCCGCTGCGCGATAGTCTGGCGGGAAATGAGCCTTCTCCATTCGATCTGGCCAGCGGCCGCGAAGCGCGCGTGTTGATGGAAGCGGCGCTCGGCCAGGTGAGCGAAGTTTTCCGCGAGGCTTTGATCCTCAGGGATTTGGAAGATCTGAACTACGAAGAGATCAGCGAGGTATTGGGGATCTCGCTGGGAACGGTGAAATCGCGCATCCAAAGAGGCCGCGAGGCCTTGCGCAAAGCGCTATCCGCGAAGCTGGCGGTGGATCGGACGCCGGCGGCAGCGGATTGGAGCGTACGGACGGCGGAATGACCATGAGAATCTTACATGCATTCACATTGAACGCGTCCGCACGGAAGTGCCGGACCGCGCGGGCCCTGTTGCCCGAATACGTTGATGGTTCGCTGGAGAAT
Source organism: Candidatus Solibacter usitatus (assembly GCA_016191645.1). GTDB lineage: Bacteria > Acidobacteriota > Terriglobia > Bryobacterales > Bryobacteraceae > CADEFT01. Next base: position 7,688 of record JACPVQ010000207.1, on the reverse strand, counting down.
GGCGGCCGCCGTGAAGTGGCGGTCCATCTGCGGGAATGCAGGCAGTGCGCGGACCGGCAGGAGGAATTCGTTCGTGCGCGCCACCTGCTGCGCGGTCTTCCGTCACGAGAAGCTCCCGCCCACCTCAATGTCCGGCTGCGAGTGATGGCGTCGCGCGAAAGCGCCCGGCGGCGCACCCGCGCAACCCTTTTGCGCGAATGGCTCTTCGCCATCGAAGGATGTTTTCAGCGCGCCCGCAATTGGATGGAACCGAAGGCGATTCCGGTGGCCGGCGGACTTGTCTCCACCCTGGTGTTGTTCAGCATGTTGGTCCCAACCTATCCTGGCGCCGCGCGCGTGATGGCCGGCGACGTGCCAACCGCGTTTTATCAACAGCCTTCGGTGAAGAGCATCGCCCCCTTTGGGCTGTGCAGCGATGAGATCGCCGTCGAGTTGTTCCTGGACGATAACGGCGAAGTGATCGACTACCGCTTGCCGGAAGGGGCATTAAGCCCGCACGTTCGCAGCGAGATTGAGAACACGCTGCTCTTTTCCCGCTTCACTCCCGCGCTCTCCTTTGGCCAGCGTGTTTCCGGCCGCGTCCGCATTACGTTCCGCAGAAGTCAGATCGACGTGAAAGGCTGATCTTTGGGGCGCAGGCTCGGGCAGCATTTCCTCACAAAAGGGGCGTTCCTGGAGCGAATCGCTAAAGCCGCGTGTGGCGGCGGCGAACCATTCGTGATCGAAATCGGGCCAGGCCGCGGCGCGCTGACGTCGCATCTGATTCCGCACACGCAACGTCTGTTGGCCATCGAATTGGATTCTCAACTAGCAGCGGGACTGCGCTCGCGCTTCCCGGCCGTGGAAGTTGTGGAAGCCGACGTCCTCTCCGTGGATCTTGCGCAGTGGGGACCCGCCGTGATCGCGGGCAATCTTCCTTATTACATCTGTTCGCCGATTCTCGATCGCACTCTGGCCTTGGGAAGTCTGCTGCGCGCCGCGGTTTTCCTGGTGCAACACGAGGTCGCCCAGCGGCTGGTGGCGAAGCCCGGCACCCGCGATTATGGCTACCTTACGGTGCGAACGCAGCTACGCGCCGAGGTAGAATTGCTGTTCGCTGTCCCGGCCTCCGCTTTTCACCCGCCGCCGAAAGTGGAATCCGCCGTAGTTCGTCTCAAGCCCAGTGACGTTCCTCTGGTGCGGGATGTCGAAGGGTTCCTCAAATTCGCAGCCATGTGTTTTCACATGAAGCGCAAAAACCTTCGGAACAATTTGAGCGGCTCCTACCCCATGATCCGCGACTTGCCGCAAGCAACCTTGCGCGCCGAACAACTGTCTCTTCCGGATCTGGTTGCCTTGTACCTCTCTCTGGCTGTGCGGCAGGTCTCCAGACCTGCGGAGGGGTCTCCAGACCCCGACTCGTTCGCGTAGCGAACGATGGCCGCGATGCGGCCATGGCGGTGTCTGGAGACACCGCCTGGCGGTGTCTGGAGACACCGCCGCAGATCTGGAGATCTGCCCCACTAAAACATCAGCTTTAAAGCAAACTGCACCACGCGCGGCTGATTCGCCATTGCGCTCACCACTCCGAACGCCGCGCTGCCCTGCGATATGTTCGGCGGATCGAACCGCGGCGTGTTAAACAAATTGAAAAACTCCGCGCGGAACTGCACACTCAACCGTTCGTAAATCGGGATGTTCTTGTGAGCCGATAGATCAATATTGCGCGCCGGACCTGTGCGCAGTCCCGAATAGGTGCGAGCCGAATTGCCAAACGTGTAAGCCGAGGGGGTGGTGAACTGCGCCGTGTCGAACCAGCGTTGCGGAGTTGCATTGGACAGCGACGGATTGACGCCGCTCCAATTCGGACGCTGTCCCCCGCCTTGCGAAAACGTTCCATTGGTAGCGCTGTTCATGCCGATCGGCGCGCCGGTGTACGCCAGGAAGATGATGCCCGCGTCCCATCCGCCGAGCACGCGGCCGGCAATGTCTTTGCGATTGCGCAGATAGGGCACTTCATACACCGTATTAAAAATGAAACGGTGCGTTTGATCGAGCGTCGATGGCGCGCGTTCCCCGCGCAGGTTGTTGTTGTTCTGGAACGCCGCGCCGCCAAGAACCTCTCCCGCGAACGTGCCGATGCCGTAATCGATGGCTTTCGAATACGTGTACGACCCAAGCACCGTCAAGCCGTTCGCATAGCGCCGCTCGGCCTTGGCGTTCAAGCCGTGGTAGATGGAACTGGACCATGTCGTATTCACCGAGGTCACGCCATCGAATTGCGGATACGGCCGCAACAATTGCGCTTTGCTCACCGTGCGCTGCGCCAGAATGCCCGATGAGATTTGTCCGAAGAACGGATTGCTCACCAGAGTGCGCAAATCGTCTTTCAAGGCCAGCGCGGAATCGGGCATTTGGTTCAATGCAAGGTTCTGCGGAAACTTGAGCCCGTGGCTGCCGGAATATCCCGCCTCCACAAGAATCTTCCCCGGCAGCTCGCGCTGCACATCGAAGTTCCACTGCACGCTGTACGGCGTGACATTGCTGCGGTCGGTGAACGAGATCGATTGCCCCAGCAACGTCGCCGTACCTTGACTGCTGCCCGTCGCCGCAACCAATCCCGAAGGATACGGATTCTTCAAGAAGTTAATCGGCGTAAGCCCGTCGAGGCTGGATACCATCGTCGTGGTTGCCTGGAATCCGGAGATTCCAAACGCGGTGGAGCCCGTGCCAATACCCGTGATGCCTGAGAAGAACAGGCCGCTGCCTCCACGAATCACGGTCTTTGAATTCGCCTGAAAAGCAAAGCCGGCGCGCGGCGCAAAGTTGTTGCCATCGACAATGGTATTCGTGCGCGGCAAGCCGTTGACGCCAACAAAGGTCAGCGCGCCGCGAGCATCGATGCCGGGAGTGTTCAGCGGAACCTTCGACGAAAAGTCGAAGTTCGTCAGTTGATTGAAGCGATCGGTGCGCGGCGTTTCCATCTCCCAACGCAACCCAAGATTCAGCGTCAGCCTGGTACCCATGCGATAGCTATCCTGTGCGAACAGCGCATAGTATTTGTTGGAAGTGGCCAGCGCCGGAACCGGGGTGACGGTTCCGCCGGCGACCGTACCCAACAAAAACGAAGCAAGCGCGTGGCCCGCGGCAGCCGATGCCTGCGCGCCGCTCGGCCCCTGCGTGTAGGCCGCCGTGAAGTTGAACACCGGAGTGTTCGCTCCGGTTTGCAGCGTATTCAACTGGATGTTACGGAAATCGAAGCCGAACTTCAGTGTGTGGCGCGCCATGGCCTTGGAAATTGTTGCCTGCGCGGAATGCGAACTGTTGCCCAGCCGGATGATGTCCGTGGAGCCCAACGCGCCGCCGGTGACAATGTTGGGGATGGAAGAACTGACGCCGTATCCCGTGATGCCGAAGTTCGGGAAGGCGCGCGGAACCAACTGTGGGCCAAACTCTTTGGGAAATCCCAGCGTGCCGATATCGAACGGCTCGCTGAACGCCGAACGGGTGTTCGACAAGCGCGTGAACGAATAGCGGAAGGTCCCCAGCAGCGTTGGCGTGAACGTGTGCGAATCCTCCACTACCGTGTTGCGGCGGCCAAACGTTTGCGGACCCGTGCCCGGAGAACCCGGATTTTCGCGGCCGTAGGGAGCGGCGCGCACGAACGGCGTGTCGTCGGCGGAATAACGCGCCAGGATGCGGTTCTTATCGCTGAAGTGATGATCCACGCGGTAGCTGACGCTGTCCTTATTGACGATGTTGCCGGATACACGCGCGTAGTTGTTGACGCCGGTGAAGGCATTCGTGGGCGAGGCGTTCGCAGTGGGGAAATATTTCGACACGTTGCGCGCCACCGGATCGAGGCGCTCCGCGGGAATGCGGTTGCCGCCGAACGGCTGGCGCGTTCCGCCGCTGGTGGTGAGAGGATCATAGATCGTGATGGCCGCGCCCGCCGCGTTGCGAATGGCGCTGAAGTCGCCGGAAAGCTCCGCCGCGCGCGGAGTGGTCCCGACAAATGTGATCCCCTGCACGAACCGCACGGGCTCCACATTGACAAAGAAAAATGTTCTATTGCGCCCGTTGTAGATTCGCGGAAGAAATACCGGGCCGCCCAGCGTTCCGCCGAATTGATTGAATTTGAACGGCGGCGGTTTCTGCCCCGCCTGGTTGGCGAAAAAATCATTGGCGTTGAGTTTATCGTTGCGCAGGAATTCGTACAGCCCGCCGTGGAACACGTTGGATCCGGAGCGCGTGATGACATTGAAAACGCCGCCCGAAGCGCGGCCATACTCGGCGGCGAAACTATTCGTCTCCACTTTGAATTCCTGCACCATATCGGGATTGGCGTTGATCACCGGCTGATTCTGCGACGCCGCTGAATTCGGCGCGCCATCCAGCAGAAACTCGTTGGCGCTGGCGCGCTGGCCGCTGATGGCGTAGGAAACCGTGCTGATCTGATCCACGACCAGGTTGTTCACGCCGCCCGAAGGACGCACGCCGGGAACCAGCATCGCCAGCGCGTAGGTGTTGCGTCCCAACAGCGGCAGCTCCGTAATCTGTTTGCTCTGGATCACTTGGCCAACGGTGGAAGTTTCGCTTTCCAGAACGATGCTTTGCGCTTGCACTTCGATGCGATCGCTCACCTGCCCCACTTGCAGCGCCAGGTCGAGGCGCGCCACTTGCTGTACGGCAAGCGCGAGTCCCTGCTCGCGCAGCGTCTGAAATCCGGACTTCGTTACGGTGACGTCATAGCGCCCGGGAGAAAGAACCGGGAAGCTATACAAACCCTGTTCATTCGAATCCGCGGTGGTTTCGATATTGGTAGCCAGAGCCTTCACCGTGATCCTGGCGGCGGGCACGGAGGCGCCGGTCGCATCCGTCACGCGGCCGGTAATCGACGCGCTCTGCGCAAATGCGGAAACGGATAGCGTAAACAAGCAGGTAATGGCCGTTCGTGTATTCACGCGACCATCCTATTACACTTCGAAATTCTTTGGTTGTACTACTACTCTCTGAAATCTTTCCTTTGGTTGCAGCTGTGCTGCTGTGTGGGGCAGATCTTCTCAGATCCTGCGGCGGGATCTCCAGATCCCGCATGGCCGCACAGCGGCCATCGTTCGCTGCGCGAACGAGTCGGGGTCTGGAGACCCCTCCGCAGGTCTGGAGACCTGCCCCACACAGCAGCACAGCCGCAACCAATGGAAATCTTCACAGCTTGGGAAGATTTCAGAGAGTAGTAGTACAACCAGGAGCTTATGCGCCGGGGAGTTGCAGCTTGTCGTTGGTCTTCTTTTGGAACGCCGTAATCTTACCGCGCAGTTCTTTCTGCTTCGCCGCCACTTCGGGTTTTCCGTAGAGATTCTTCAACTCCAGCGGATCCTTTGCCAGATGGAACAAGAGCGCCTTGTCGGTATCGTGCTGCACCAGTTTCCATCCGTCCGGTGTAACCACCGTGCGTGCGCTGGGCCCCTGGTCCGGACCTTCGCGATTCCATTCGATAATGACATCGGACTCCCTGCGCTGCCCCGTGATCGCGCCCACCAGGCTCTCTCCCTGTTGTCCAATGGCGTCTTTGCGGCCCAACAATTCCAGCATCGTGGGGACGGTATCGATGTGGCTTACCGGACGCGCCACGCGCATCGGCTTCTGCTTACGGAACGGCGCGCGGATCAGATAGGGCACGTGCGTTGCTTCCTGATACATCACCTGCTTGGTGAGCAAGCCGTGCGATCCCATCATCTCTCCATGATCCGATGTGTACACGACAATCGTGTTCTCCGCCATGCCCGACGCTTCCAGCGTCCATAGGATGCGTCCCAATGCCTGATCCACCAGCGAACACAGACCGGCGTAGTTGCGGCTGGCCTCCTGCCATCCCTTGCGCTGCGTCATGTCGAAGCCATCGGTCTTGGCGCGATGAAATCCTTTGCGTTTTTCGATGTACCATTCGGGTTCGTTTTCCGGCGTCTTCTCAAAGTTGTCGGGCAAGCGCGCCTCTTCCTCGGTGTGCAGCATATCGAGCGCGCTTCCGAACGGCGTGTGCGGTTCCAGGAAGTTCACGTAGAGCATCCACGGCTCGGCGCGATGCTTCATGATGAAGCTCGACGCCTCCTGCGCCAGGAACGATGGCTTGGAATGCTCCACCGGAAGCTTGGTGACAATGCGCCTGCTGAAACCATTCTTCGTGTCCGGCGTGTAGCCCTGGCGAATCAGAAAATGATGGTAGGCGCTGCGCGCGTTCGGGTCGCGTCCGGCGGAATAGTATTGCTGGTAGATTCCGTCTTCAATCGCCGCCCATTCTTCGAAACCGCGCTGCGCGAACACTTCATCGCCCAAATGCCACTTGCCGAAGTATCCCGTGCGGTAGTGCGAATCGTTCAGAATCTCGGGCAGCGTTTTCGCCTCCGCGCTCAATCGAATGTTGTTGTGAATGCAGCCGTTGGTGTGCGGCCAGGTGCCCGTCATCATGCAGGAACGGCTCGGCGTGCAGACCGGCTGCGCGATGTAGGCCCGCTCGAAGACCACCGATTCCGACGCCAGCCGGTTCATGTTGGGCACGTGAAAACGTGTATTGCCATAAGCCGCCATCGTATCGGCGCGTTGTTGATCGGTCCACAAAAACAGCAGATTCGGTTTATCGCCGGGCGTGCGTCTGGCTTTCAAGATGCCCGGCGCGGCGGCTGCGCCTGTGAGGGCTTGTATCGCGGATCTGCGTGTGATCATACCGGCTATTCTATTCCGAACCAGTCCCCGTTGCCACGCGATGCACGGCGTTGACCAGCCTGCGATATGGCAAGTGACCGATGCTTTCGACGCTAACCCACTCGCCCTCGCGCCAGTTGGAGAAATACCACGCCGTGAGCAGCGCCTGATGCTCCTGCCGGTCGCGCAAAGAAATCCGGCTTGCCGGTGGCAGCGCCGCGGCGAGTTCTTTCAAACGCCGGTCCATCGGCGCGGGCTTGCCTTCTTCCACGGCAAGGCTCAATTGCGCGCCGGCCCTCCAGCAGCCGTCTTCGAAGAACCACAGGCCCACATGTTCGGGTTGCGCCGACGGAACCACGGCAACGCCGCAAAGCTGCTGCGCGTTGGTCGCCAGGTCGCCGCGCGCCTGCGCCGCCGCGGCCACGCGTTCCCATCGTTTGTGCGTCCGCGCCGCTTCTTCGAATTCCATTTCTTCACTGAACCGGTCGCGAGCCGCGCGCACGGAATCGAGCAGCGATTGCCCATCGCTTTCCAAAAACGCCCGCACGCGATCCGTTTCTCCGCCGTACTCTTCCGCGCTCACAACCAACTGGCAAGGACGCAGGCACTTGTTCATCTCGCCGTAAACGCAGCCTGGATGATTCTGCGCGGGCGTCAAATCCTCCTGGCAGCGGCGAATTTGGAACAGATCGAGAACTCCTTCTTCATACTGCTCGGCCGCGGCGCGCGTTGGGAACGGTCCATAGTAGAGCGATTTGCCCGCGCCCCATCGCGTTGTCACTTGCATGCGCGGAAAGGCGTTGGAAAGCAGCAGCCGCACGTAGGCGGGTTGACGCAACTTGATCAACTGCGAGTATGTTTCGGGAAAGTGCCGCCGCGCCAGCGAGTATTGCAACAGGCTCGCTTCCAGGCGCGAGGCATAGGGCCAATAATCGACACGCCGCGCCACATCGCGCAGATGCAGGAATCGCGAGGCATGATCTCGCGGTCCCAGCAACCGGTTGAGG
>JACPVQ010000206.1 GCA_016191645.1 Candidatus Solibacter usitatus | reverse complement strand
TCTGCGAGCCGGTCTCCAGACCGGCTCTGCCGGAAGTAATCGCAATCTCCCGGGCGGCTGCAAAGCAGCCGATGGCCTCTGACGAGGCCATGCGGGATCTGGAGATCCCGCTGCAGATCTGGAGATCTGCCCACAACAGTGAGATAACTATAAAGATGGGATCAGAGCCGGAGGCCGCCGTAGCCATTCTGCGGGCGGACGATTGCGTGCTGCTCATCCGGCGCGCCGAGAATCCGCGCGATCCGTGGTCCGGCCAATGGTCGTTCCCCGGTGGACGCCGCGATGCGGGGGACGCCGATCTGCTGGAAACCGCTTTGCGCGAATTGCGGGAAGAGTGCGGGATTGCGTTGGAGCGGAACGAAGTGCATCAGACATTGCCCGCGTCCCTTGCTGGACGCCGCGCCGGCAAGTTCGTCAAGGTGCAGCCGTACGTGTTCCTGACGAAGAGCGATCTTACAATGACGCTGGACGCAAGGGAAGCCGCCGAGGCCTACTGGATGCCGCTGGCGCTGATCATCGATTTGTCGCGGCATCGCAGCGGCGAGATTCCGGGACTTCCGGCGGATGTGAAATTCCCTTACGTCGAAGTGAAGGGCTCTCCGCTGTGGGGTTTCACGTATCGCGTCTTGTGCGGTTGGCTCGACCTGCCTGTTATAGGCTGATCTCTTGCACAACCGGTGGAGTAACGTTCACAAGCCTGGCGGTTTTTTCCAACTCCGCCCAGACGCCTTTCGACAACGGAATTCCATCGACCAACCGTTTGCGTTTGGAACGCCATTCGGGTTCGCCGGCCACCAGGACTTCGTCGAAGCCCGGCGCGGGTTGCGACGATTTCATCATGCCAACAAGATGTTCCATGCGCTGCGCGAACTCATCCAGAGGCATGAAGCGCGCGACGTCAATTCCTATGAAGGCGTGGCCATAGGCCATGGGACGCGTGCGGATGCGCACGCCGCCGACTTCCGTAGACATTGCGCCGCCGCTCAACACCGAAACAAGAATCTCCACCATCATCGCCAGGCCGTATCCTTTATATCCGCCAAGCGGCATTGGCATGCCCTTGAACGCTTTGGCAGTGTCCGTGGTCTGTACGCCATCGGCGTCGAATGCCCAACCAGTGGGAATGGCAGGCTCGCCGCTGAAGTACGCTTTGAAAATCTTGCCCATGGCGACCGTGGTGGTGGCCATGTCGAGAAGCCAACCGGTTTCGGGAGCGCCGGGCATGGCCATGCAGATGGGGTTGGTGCCGAGGCGCGGTTCTTTGCCTTGCCACGGAGGCGCGAGCGGCGATGCATTGCAAAACGCCATTCCGATAAGCCCCGCGCGGGCGATTTTTTGTGCCCAATACGCCGCCGCGCCAAAATGATTGGAGTTGCGCACGCTCACCAAAGCCATGCCGTTCGCCTGCGCCAGGCGGATTACATGATCGCAGCAGAGATCGGAAACCACTTGACCAATGCCGTTGCCGCCGTCATAGAGCATGGTTCCGCCCGATTCGCTCACGACGCTCCCGGTGGCCGTCAGATCCATGCATTTCATCTGCATGTGTTCGATGTAGAAGTTCAGCAGCTGCATGCCGTGCGAATCGACGCCGCGCAAGTTGGCCTCAAGCAGAGAATCGGCGAGCAGCGCGGCCTGCGGCGGAGTGACGCCAACGCCTTCAATCATCCGCAGGGCGTAGGCGCGCAACTCCTGCGCAGCGATGAGAATGTATTGTTCGGCCATTTATTGCTTCACGTATTTCTTGAGGTCCGGATAGAGGAGCTGCTTCACGCCGGGCTTGTCGAGATCTTCGGCGCGGATTACTTTCGCGCTGAGATCGATGCGCTTGGGAGGCGTCTTGCCGTCCAGCTTGTCGACCAAGGTACGCACCGCTTCGAATCCCATCCTGAAGGGATCCTGCACCACCATCGCGTCCACCGATTTATCTTTCATGCCTTCAATCAGCGTTTCACTGGAATCGAAGGCGACAACGGTGACCTTAGATTCGAGGCCGCGCGCTTTCACGGCGAGCGAGGCCCCAATGGAACTCGGCTCGGAAGAAGAGAAGATGCCCTTGAGCCCCGGATTGCCGGCGAGAAAATTCTCAGCGGCGGCGCGAGCCTTGGCGCGATCCGATTGCCCGTACTGGCGCGCGGCGATCTTCATCTTCGGAAATTCCTTGGCCAGCGTGTCTTCGAAACCTTTTTCTCGATCCATGGTCGATTGGCTGCCCGGCATGTGCATGAGCAGCGCCACATCGCCGGTATTGCCGATTTGCCGCGCCAGTTCGCGCGCCGCCAGCACGCCGCCCTCGTAGTTGTTGGTGGCGAGGAACGTCATGTATTTATCGGAGTCCAGTCCGGAGTCGAACACGGTGACGGGAATGCCGGAGGCGACAGCGCGTTCGACAGATTGAACGATGGCCTTACGCTCGGCCGCCGCTACGGCGATGCCATTGACACGCCGCGCGACCATCGAATCGATGATCTGAATCTGGCGGCTGTAGTCGGTTTCGGACGGTGCGCCATTCCACAACACTTCGACGCCAAGCTCCTGCCCCGCGGCGAGCGCACCCGCCTGCACCGTAACCCAAAACACGTGCGAGGTGGCCTTGGGAATGACTGCAATCTGGCGCTTCTTCGGACCGCTGCTGCAGGCCGTTGCAGCAATCAGGAACAGGCACAAAAGACTATGTTTCATAAATGTGGGGCAGATCTCCAGATCTGCGGCGGGATCTCCAGATCCCGCCCGGAGATTTCGAACACTCCCGACAGAGGCGGTCTGGAGACCGCCTCGCAGATCTGGAGATCTGCCCCACAGAGCAGAGAAGATTGCAAAGTCTAGTAGTACAGGAAAGGGTCGTAGTACAAAACTAACTTGCACACCAGCCCCCATCGATCAGAATATCGGTGCCCGTGATAAAGCCGGCGTCGGGGGAGCAGAGGTACAGAGCGAGCTTGCCGATCTCTTCCACTTTGCCCCAGCGTCCCACGGGGATGCGGGAAAGAAACTGCGCGTTCACTTCCGGATTCTGCATTAACGCTGTATTCATCTCGGTGGCGAATGGGCCGGGCGAGATGCCGTTCACCGTGATGCCTTCGGCCGCAAGTTCCAATGCCAAAGCGCGGGTGAGCCCCAGCAACGCCGTCTTGCTGGAGGAGTATGCCGCGCGGCCCGGAAGCGACACGTGGCTCATGATGGAGGTCATATTAATGATGCGGCCGTAACCCTTGCCCTTCATGTGCGGCACAAACGCGCGGCACATGAGGAACACGCTGGTGAGATTGGCGTCGATGACGCGCGTCCATTCCTCCAGCGTGAATTCCGTGATATTTTTGCGCACGTTGATGCCGGCGTTGTTAATTAAAATATCAACGCCGCCCATGCGCTCCACCAGTTGCTTTTCCAGCGTTTGCACCGGATCTTCGCGCGAAACGTCGGCGATGAAAACGGACGCTTCCGCGCCGAGGGCGCGCAACGCCGCGGCGGTTTCGTTCAACTTTTCTTCATCCCGCGCGACAAGAGCGAGACGCGCTCCCGCCTCGCCCAGCGCCAGCGCCATGGCTTTTCCCAAGCCGCGGCTCGCCCCAGTGATCAACGCGACTTTGCCTTCCAATGGTTTACCGTTCATGAATATCCTTGTCGTGACTATGCAGTTCCACGCGGCTCAAAATATCATCCGCCGTTTCCCGTGGTGAGTTGATCTCTTTAATGGTGATGCGGCTGGTCTCACCCGCCGTTTCAATGCTCAAATCGCCGATCCCCAGAAGACGCTGCGTGAGAGTCTGCGTGACCGTAACGTCCTGAACTTTGTGCAGTGGAACGGACCGCGAACTACGCGCGAACATTCCACTCTCATAATGCAACCGGTCGCCGGCGATCTCCATGGTGGTGTATCGCGAAAGCACGATCCGCTGCAAGGCCGAAATCACCATCACCAATGGCACGGCCATGCACAGCAGCCAAAACCAGATTTGTGTCGTGAAGTACAAGATCAGCAGCCCCACCAGAAATACGGCCGCAGTGGCAATGGCAAATTTGGCAAGCATGGTGCTTGGTTGAATCCGAAGTTCTTGCATGTGGCCCAGACGGTCATTGTATCGCGCCGCCCTTAGGGTACGTTTGCGGCAAACCCCTTGCCGCGGGGAAAAAGATCTGCTAATTTCTTTCGCACATCAGGTAAAGCTCCTAGGCCCGTCGGCCGATAGTCTATGCATGAAGACGGTGCTAAGCACCGGCATTCGTCAAAGAGGAATCATGGGGATGGCGCTTATGCGAAAGGCAATCACGAAGGTAATGGCGGCGCGGAAGGGCGCACGGAACACGGAATCTGAGACAACCGCTTTGGAAGCCGTTCCAAAGCCGACGTACCGGGATGTGTTGCTGGTGCGGCGCACCGAAGTGTTGGAACAACTGGGCGCGCAGTACGACAATGTCTCCAAGCCTGGCCGCGTGGCGGAAGACGACCAGGCCACGCTTTCCCACGAAGAGTTCCTCAACGTGCGGCTGAACAGCCTGGATTATGAACGGCTGAAAATGATCGACGAAGCGCTGGATCGCGTGCAGGCCGGCGATTACGGCATTTGCCAGCGCTGCGAGGATCCCATTCCCGCACGGCGTTTGGAAGTGCTTCCGTGGGCAAAATATTGTGTCGTGTGCCAGGAGAAGATCTCCCGCAGGCAGGAAGCCGAACAAGAAGAAAGCGCTTTCGCCTCCCATACATCGCGGTAACGTGACTACGGTCACTGCGCCAAGCCGGATTTCGCAGTATTTCTGGGTTAGCGCCAATGCCGTTCACTTTCCAAGGGCTGATTTCGCGGGATCTCCAGATCCCGCATGGCCTCGCCAGAGGCCATCGGCCGCGCAGCGGCCGCCGTGGTGGATTTTCGACCGTGCGGCGCGATCTCCAGATCCAGCTAGGGCCGCAGAGCGACCCTCGTTCGCGCCGCGAACGAGTCGGGGTCTGGAGACCCCTCCGCAGATCTGGAGATCTGCCCCACAGCGCAGCACAGCCGCAACCAAACCGAAAGTTCAGAGTCTAGTAGTACACCGCAGCACAGCCGCAACCAACGAGAAGGCAGCACACTCTTCGCGGCTTGGCGAGAGTTCAAGTGGTGCCAAACAAGTGTTGATCCGCCGCACAGCTGAGGACATTTCCCAGCCGCTGCGGCGTACGGTTCAAGTCGCCTTCCTGCTGCTCAATCTTTGGATCGGCTTTCAGTTCTACCAGTTCGTGCGCCAATTCGAAACCGGAGTCTGGCGTGGTTGGCAGCGGCCGGCGGGCGTGGAAGGCTGGCTTCCCATCGCGGGCATGATGAACTCAAAAGTCCTGTTGCTGACCGGGTACGCGCCTGAGGTGCATCCGGCGGCGATGGTGCTCTTTCTCGTATTCGTCACTTCGTCGCTGCTGCTGCGAAAGAGTTTTTGCGGATGGCTTTGTCCGGTGGGCACTCTCAGCGAATATCTGTGGAGCCTGGGACGGGAGACCTTTCGCCGAACTTGGACACTGCCCAAATGGCTGGACATTCCGCTGCGCGGTTTGAAATATCTGTTGCTTGGTTTCTTCCTGTACGCCGTGGTTTCGATGACGGTGACGGACATCGAGGGTTTCCTTCGCTCGCCCTACGGACTGATCGCCGACGTGCGCATGCTGAACTTTTTCCGCGCCCTCAGCGTGACAGCGGCAATTATCATCGGCCTGCTGACAATTGGCTCGGTGTTTATCGCAAATTTCTGGTGCCGCTATCTTTGTCCGTACGGAGCTCTGATGGGACTGGCGGCGCTACTGAGTCCGCTGCGAATCCGAAGGAATAAGGAACGCTGCATCGATTGCGCCAAGTGCGCCAAGGTGTGCCCGGCGCAGTTACCGGTAGACCGGCTGACCCAGATTCGCTCCGCCGAATGTATGGCATGCATGAGTTGCATCGCCGTGTGTCCAGCGGAAGGCGCGCTGGCAATGAAGTTGCCGGGCAGGAAGTCCCGCATTGTAAGGCCGGAATGGATCGCGGCGGCGATCGCCATCCTGTTGGTCGCGTCCGTCACGACCGCGAAATGGACAGGACATTGGGAAACGCCGCTACCGGCGCACGTGTATCAACGATTAGTTCCCCTGGCGTCCGAAACCGGGCACCCGTAAGGCCTCAGCGCGCTAGTACGAGATGCGTAATCCAAACTCCACTTGACGGCTTAGGTTGGCCTGCGACGAAATGCGTCCAAAGCTCGCATTGCCGACGGTGGTGTTCGGACCACTGAACACAGGATGGTTCAGAGCGTTGAAGAATGATGCGCGGAACTGCGCCTTGAAGCGTTCGACCATTTGAAAATCCTTAGTCGCCGTGATGTTGTTGTTGTTCATGCCGGGGCTGCGAACGGTATGCAGCCGCGCGGCGAGATTTCCCAGAGCGAAGTCCGCCGGACGCGCGAAGGCGTCGGTGTTGAAGTAACGATCGAGGCGCGCCTGATGCGAGCCGGAGATGCCGGCGTTGGGATCGCCAATCGCCTGCACGCGGGGCGAAGTACCGGCGGCGAACGTGCCGCCCGAGAATCCGTAGCCGAGCGCAAAGCCTCCCTGGTACGTTTGGAACGTGGACAACTGCCAGCCTCCGACCGCGAGGTCGGCGGCGCGATGCATGGTTCTTCCGTACGTGCGGCCGCGGCCCACCGGGACATCCCACGAGCCGGCGATGGTCAACCGCTGCGGCACGTCGATGTCGGACACGGCACGCTCCACGCCGCGGTCAAACGCATTCCGCGGATTGTTCAGATCGGAGAGATTCTTCGACGCGGTGAAGGAAATCAGCGCCGTCAGCCCTTGTGCCAGCCGCTTCTCCAACTTCATTTGCAAAGAGTGATAGGAGCTGTTTCCGAATGCCGGATTGGCGCGCGAGACGCCGGTGTACTGCGGATACGGACGCAACAACTGTTCCCGCGCAACCGTGCGGCCCGTCAATCCGCCGGAGGTCAAAATGCCAAAAAACGGATTCTCCACTTGTTGTTTTAGAGCCGCGCCCTGTGCGAAGGCCGACACCGGCACCTGATTCAGATTCTCCGTCGGAGCCACCAAACTGACGCCGCGGGAACCGACATACGCGATTTCCAGAAGCGAATGCGATGGCAATTCGCGCTGGATGTCGAAGTGCCAGTTGTGAAACTTTGGCGTCTTGTCGCCGGGCTCGACGAAAGAAACGCCCTGGCCCACGAGCGTGAGCAGGCCTTGCGCGTTTCCGATGGCCGGAATCAGCCCCGTGGGAAACGGATTGCTCAATTTGTTGGTGATGGTCAGCCCGCCATCCAGCGAAGCGATCCATGGCGTGTCATTGGAATAGCCATCCGAGAACACCGACCCGATGACGGGGATGTAGCTCAGCGCGTATCCGCCGCGCAGAACGTTCTTTGACGTGAGGCTGTATGCGAATCCAATGCGCGGGGCGAAGTTGTTGCGGTCCGGTTCGTAAATGCCGCGTGGCCTTCCATCCTTGCCCGCGTAGAGCAGCCCGCCGGTGAGACCCAAGCCCGGAACGCGCAGCGGATTCGCAACGCCAAATCCAAATCCGCGCGTCGTGCGATCATAACGCTCGGTGCGCGGCGATTCGTATTCCCACCGCAATCCAATGTTCAACGTCAGCCGCTTTGTGACCTTCCAATCGTCCTGCACGTAGAGTCCGTAGTAGACATTTTGAATGGAGACTCCGGTATTCGACGATAAACTTCCCGATCCGTATCCAAACAGGAGCGATGCCAGAGCGAAGCCACCCGCGGGCGTGTTCACATTTGGTCCGCCGGTTTGATTCGGTCCGAAGGAATAAGTGCCCGCGGGATTCAGATTGCGAAAAAAGTTGCCGCGCAGCAGACGCGTCTCGCCTCCGATCTTGATCAAATGCGAGCCGCGCTGCGAAGAAGCAGAGGGCTGCAAGGACCACGTATCGCCAGGATCCTTGATCAACGGAGAGCCGCCCAAACCCTGAAAGTCCGTTACGTTCACCGTGGGAAACGCCAGGCCCTGCGTGAGATTCTTATACGACGGAACAAAGCCGAGCGTGGTGGGATCAAACCCATCCGACCATGGTTTGTTGTCTTCAATGCCGCGCGCATAGCCCAAACGTACATCGATGGTCGTGTGCGCGCTCAACAAATGCGTGTCGCTGAAGGCGATGCCTTTGTGCGGCCGCTTGACGCGATTCCCGCCGCCGCCGCTTGCCGCGCCGTCAAACGAACGTGGGAAGACCAAGCGGCCTTCACCGAAGTTCACACGCGCGAACATCTGGTTCTTCGTGCCGAAGCTCTGATCGATCTTGATCACGTGCGTGTCGTAATCGCGCGGCCACTTATAGGAATATGTGAAATTCTGCACCCACGGGGTAAGCCTGTTCGGCCCCGCGATGTTTGGCCGCGGATAATTGGCCATGATCCCGCGGCCGGCGGCGTCCTGCAACGTCGCGGGCACAATATTTCCCGGCACCGGATCGCGCACCGGCACGCCGTTCACCATGCGTCCGGAAAACGGATTGTAGATCGCGCCCGTGAATTCGGAGAAGTCGCCGCCTCTCATTTTCTCCGTGGGAGTATTCAGCAGATTCGTCAAGCCGTTTCCTTCGCGCGACCCTTCAAAGGAGTAGAAGAAGAACGTGCGATTCTTGCCGTTGTACAGTTTCGGGAAGACAACCGGCCCGCCGATGGTGAAGCCGTAGGTATTCGAACCATACCGCGCCAGGCGCAAGCCCGCGCGGTTGTTGTAGAACGAGTTGGCGTCCAGTGCGGCGTTGCGCAGGAATTCGTAGAACGTTCCATGCAGATCGTTGGTGCCCGACTTGATCACGATGTTCATGAACGAGCCGCCGGAGCGTCCATATTCGGCGGGCAAGGTTCCCGCCTGCAGCTTAAACTCTCCCACGGCATCCACTGCCGGAACCCATTGCGAAATGTTCACGCCGCGATTCACATTCACGGTGTTGGCCACTCCGTCGACGGAAACATCTCCCGAAGCCATCGGCGATCCGTTGGCCGAATACGAAACATTCGTGATCGTGTCATTCGCGCGCGTGTCTTCTCCATAGCGATTGTTCACAACGCCGGTCGCCAGCGTAAACATAAACAGACTCGAATGACCCTTCAGGGGCAGGCTTTCAATCATCTCCTTGCGCACCACGGATCCTAATGACGACGAATCGGTTTGGACGGCGGCGGCCGCGGCGGAAACGGAAATTGTTTCCGTGGCTTGTCCAATGGCAAGATCGATGTCCAGGCGCAGGATGTCTCCCAGGCTGGCGCGCACGCCTTCGCGCACATCGGTTTTGAAACCGGGCTTCTTTGTGGTCACCGTATAGTTGCCCGGCGGCAGCAGTGGAAAGGCGTAATGTCCGGAAGCATCCGTTTCCGTTTTCCTTTCCACGGATGTGTCCGCATTGCGAAGCAACACGTCCGCGCCGGCCACGGACGCCTTACTGGCATCATAGACCGTCCCTTGTATGGTTGCGCGGAACTCTTGCGCGAACAGAGAAACAGTGCAGAGCGACAGTACGGCGAATCTCATTGTTGGAATCCTCCTCGTTAGTAGGAAGAGTATACCAATCAAAACTATGGGATAAAAACGCGCAGGAGAGATGCCGATCCGCGCAGCGATACGGATGTATCCGGCGGAACTTCCCACACCTCACCGGCGAAAAACGGTTCGCCGCCGAGCAGCCCTTCGCCTTGCAGCGCGATGATCGCGCTGTGGGACGCGACGGGGTTTACGGTGAGTTCTTCGCGAAGCGTGAGGCGCTCGGTGTGGAAGAACGGGCAGCGCACAGGCAGCGTGGCGCGGCCGGTGCACGGACCCAGATTTGCAATCGCCAGCGCTTTGTCCAAATGCAATTCGCGCGGACGGCCGTAATCGTAGATGCGATACGTCACATCGGAGCGCTGCTGTATCTCGCACAACGCGATGCCCGCGCCGATGGCGTGCACCGTTCCGGCCGCAACAAACAGCGTGTCGCCCGGACGCACGGGAATCCAATTCAGCATCCCTTCCACCGTTCCATTCAAAGCGGCGGCACGTACCTCTTCTTCGCTTGCCGCGCCGCGAAATCCAATAGCCACGCGCCCGGCCGGCGACGCCTGCAGAATATGCCACATCTCCGTTTTGCCGTTGGAGTTTTCATGCTCGCGGGCGTATTCGTCGTCGGGATGCACTTGTACCGACAGCCGGTCTGTGGTGAACAGAAACTTAATCAGCGGCAACCGATCGCCGCCATCGAACCAAACTTCCCCAATCTTCGTTTCCGGATTCGGAAACCACGGCGAGAGGCCCGTGGATCCCCACACTTTCTCACGAAACGCGGGATCCATCCGGCGGGGAGCCAAGACTAGTTCAACTCCTTGAGGAAGGCTTCGATGCGATCGAGCCCCTTTTGCAATTGCTCCATCGACGTGGCGTAGGAGATGCGGATGTGACGATCCGTGCCGAACGCTTCGCCGGGCACGACGGCGACCTTGGCATCGTCGAGCAGCCGCTTCACCACGTAGTCGCGCCGCGTGCGGTATTCGCCCAGCATCAGCCCCACCGATTCCTGCGGACCGCGTAACGCCTCGACGGCGGCCTTCTGCGCGATGGAGGTCGGGTTCGACGTCATGTGACTCTGCAACTTGCCGATCGCAGAAATCAAATGCGCCGGAGCAAGGCCGAAGCCCACGCGCCAGCCTGTCATGGCGTACGTTTTGGACAGCGATCCGGCTACGATCACCGTATCTCTCGCGCCCGGCTGCGCGGCGATGGAGAACGGCTCACTGCCGTACAGAAAACGGCAGTAGCATTCGTCGGTCATCAGCCAGATGCCGCGTGATTGCGCCAGCTTGAAGATTTTTTCGAACTCGTCCTTTTCAATTACGCCGCCGCTGGGGTTGGACGGCGAATTAATGATCAGCACCTTCGTGCGGCTGGTAATGTGCGGCGCGATCATGGCCGCCGTGATGGTGAATCCGGCAGCCTCGTCGCTTTCGACAAACACGCACTTGCCGCCCGCGTAATTCACGACATCTTTGTACGTCACCCAGTACGGCACGGGAATGATCACTTCGTCGCCGGGGTTGACCAGAATCTGCATCAGGTTGAAGATGACGTGCTTGCCGCCGACGGTAACAATGCATTCGCTTGGCTTGTACGCAGTGCCGTAATCCTTGGTGTGCCGCTCGCAGATGGCTTCCTTCAACTCCATCGTTCCGCCCGCCCCAAAAATCCCACCGGGCCCTGCCAGAAATAACTCACCAGGTTAGGCGCGTTTACCGTTAGG
>JACPVQ010000140.1 GCA_016191645.1 Candidatus Solibacter usitatus | reverse complement strand
GTCACATAGAGTTTTCCCTCAATCGCGGCAGATGTAAGATGATTCCGTTGTGTCGGCAGGTTGGGTAATGCCTCCCAGGCATCGGCCGCCGGATCGTAAACGGCAAAATCCGCACCGCGCGGAGGACGTCCGCCGGCAACGTAAATCTTCCCGCCGATGGTAACGGCCGCGCCGGCACTTCGCGCCGTTGGCATGGGCGCACGCGTGCTCCACTGTTCCGTCTCCGGGTCATATTCGTACAACGAGGAAACGTAGGCGGTGTTGGCGTCGGTCTGCCCGCCGATCACGTAGAGTTTGCCGTTCGCCACGGCGGGCATCAAATGATTCAGTGGAACGGGCAGCGGAGTCGTGAGACGCCAAGTGTTTTTTTCGACATCGTACACCTGCACCGCCGCTACTGTGATGCGGCTTGCGGGATAGCCGCCAATCACGTAGATCTTGCCGTTCAACTCGGCCACGCCCATTTCCGAATTCGCTTCGATCAGCGATTCGCGCAGACCCCACTCACCCGGCGTCTCCTGTGCGAAGGCCGAGGCCGCTACGCAAATCGCGGATAGAAGAAACTTCATCTACGAGCCGGCGCGCTTGGCGACAAACTCCGAAGCGCTCTGGCCGCCTTCGCGCTTGAACTTGATTTCATTGCCGGAGACTTTCCCTGTGAAGGTCCGCTTTCCGCGTTGGGTGGTGACGCTGAATGAAACCGAATCTCCACTCACTTTGCCGTCTTCGATGGCGCTCGGCCCGCCTTGTCCACCCGACATGGTACCTGTGAGCTTCTCTCCTTCCATTTTGAATGTGAAGGTGGTTTCCGTGGACTGGTCGCCACGCGGAACCTGGCCCACCCACTTGCCGTTGATATCGGCGGCCAATCCGGCGATCACCATCAAGGACAGAATCGCCAAAACGAATAGCAGTTTCTTCATAGATTGTTTCCTTTCCTGGACGATTCGATTCTACATCAGTTCTTGTGCTACAACATCCCCATACGTCCATGACCTCCCGCCGCGACTTCATACGCACCGGTGTCGCCGTCACCACGGCGCTCGGCTTCGATCTGCGTCCCGCCATCGCCGCCGCGAGGGAGCTGAAAATCTCTCGCACCACGCAGACCAACAGCGTTTGTCCCTACTGCGCGGTGGGATGCAGCGTAGTCATTCACACGCTCGGCGACAAAGCGCGCAACGTGCGGCCCACCGTCGTTCACGTCGAAGGCGATCCCGATAGCCCCATCAACCGTGGGACGCTCTGCTCGAAAGGCATTTCGCTCAAAGAGTTCATCGTCAACGATCGCCGTCTGACGCAGCCTCTCCATCGCGCGCCGGGTTCGGCGGAATGGAAACCCATGGCGTGGGACGACGCCGTCGAACGCATCGCGCGTCACATCAAAAACACGCGCGACAAAGGCTTCGCCGAAAAAGATTCGCAAGGACGCACCGTAAATCGACTGCCCAACCTCGCCATGATCGGCGGCTGTACCGACACCAACGAGATCAACTACCTCATCTCCAAGTTTCGCTTCGGTCTCGGCATTCTCTCTTACGAAAATCAAAGCCGGCTTTGACACGGCCCCACTGTGGCCAGTTTGGCCGCATCCTTCGGACGGGGCGCAATGACGAACGGATGGACCGACGTCGCCAACGCCGACGTCGTCCTCGTCATGGGCGGCAACCCCGCCGAAAATCATCCCGTCGGTTTCCGCTTTGTAATGGAAGCGCGCCGTAAACGCAACGCGAAACTTGTCGTCATCGACCCGCGTTTCAACCGCACCTCCGCCGTCGCCGATCTTTACGTCCCCATGCGCGCCGGCACTGACATCGCCTTCCTCGGCGGCATCATTCATTACACGCTGGAAAAAAAGCTCTTCCATGACGAGTACGTCAAGCTCCACACCAACGCCGCGTTTCTTATCAAAGACGGCTTCGATTTCGCCGAAGGCTACTTCTCGGGCTGGAACGCCGAGAAGAAAAACTACGACCGCGCCTCGTGGCAATACGATCTCGATGCGCAGGGTCACGCCAAGGTCGATCCCACTCTCGAAAATCCGCGCTGCGTCTTCCAGTTGATGAAGAAGCACTACGCGCGCTACACGCCGCAAGCCGTCGCCAACATCGTCGGCTGTACTGCCGAAGAGTTCGAAAGCGCCGCCGCCATCATCTGCTCCACCGGCAAGCCCGATCGCTCCGGCACCATTCTTTACGCTCTCGGTTGGACCCAGCACAGCCACTCCGTACAGTTGATTCACACCGCCGCCATGATGCAGTTGCTGCTCGGCAACATCGGACGTCCCGGCGGCGGCGTCAATGCGCAGCGCGGTCATTCCAACATTCAGGGTTCCACCGATATGGGGTCGTGGAACAATCTTCCCGGCTATCTCAAAATTCCGCGCGCCAATCACGCCACCCTCGACGATTGGCTCAAAGCCTACACGCCCAAAGCTCTGCGTCCCAATTCCATGAACTATTGGAAGAACACGCCGGCCTTCATGACCAGCTTGCTCAAAGCGTATTACGGCAAGAGCGCAAGCAAGCAGAACGGCTTCGCCTATGAGAATCTTCCCAAGGCCGGCGAAACCGAAAACTATGGTTGGGGATCGTTCTTCGATCAGATGCACAAGGGCGCCATCGACGGGTTCATCTCCTTCGGCATGAATCCCGTGGCCAACGGACCGAATACGCCGAAGATGCTCGAGGCCTTGGCGAAGTTGAAGTGGATGGTGATGGTGGAGAATTTCGAAACCGAAACCGCCACCTTCTGGGATGCGAAAAAGCTCGGCGATAAGTATTATTCCACCTACAAAGACCCGAAACAAATCGATACGGAAGTGTTTTTGCTCCCCGCCGCCTGTTTCGCGGAAAAGGACGGCACGTTCGTCAACTCCTCGCGCTGGCTGCAATGGAAGCGCGCCGCGTTACCGCCTCCTGGCGACGCCAAGCCCGATCAGGAGATCATCGCGCGAATCTTCCTGCGCGTGCGCGAACTCTACGAAAAGGAAGGCGGCCGCGGGGCGAGGCCATTGCTCGACATGACCTGGGATTACACCAATCCCATCAGTCCTTCGCTGGAAGAAGTCGCGCGCGAATCGAATGGCCGCGACGTGAACACCGGCAAACAAGTGGCGGGCTTCGGCGAATTGAGAGACGACGGGTCCACGGCCTGCGGCTGTTGGATCTACTCGGGCTCCTGGACCGAAGCGGGCAACATGATGGCGCGCCGCGGCCAGGAAGATCCCACCGGCCTCGGCCTTTTTCCCGGCTACAGTTGGAGCTGGCCCGCCAACCGCCGCATCCTTTATAACCGTGCTTCCGCCGATGCCGAAGGAAAGGGCTTCGATCCCGCGCGCACCCCCATTCGCTGGGACGGCACGCGCTGGTCCGGCGACGTCGCCGATTACAAAGGCGATGCCAAGCCCACGGATTTCGGCGCGTTCATCATGCTGCCCGAAGGTGTCGCCAAGTTGTTCGCCGCCGATCTTCTCGAAGGTCCGTTCCCCGAACACTACGAACCTGTGGAATCGCCGGTGGCGAATCCATTGCACAAGTCAGTTTCGAGCAATCCGATGGCGACGGTTTTCAAAGGCCCGCTCGATCCGCTTGGCGATGTGAAGGAATTCCCCTACGTCGCCATCACCTACCGCCTCACCGAGCATTTTCACTACTGGACAAAACATGTGGCTTCGAGCGCGGGGCTGCAATCGAACTTCTTTGTCGAAGTGCCCGCGCAGCTTGCCAAAGAGAAAGGAATCAAAGGCGGCGATCTCGTGCGCGTGCGTTCGGCACGCGGCAGCGTCGAAGGTCCCGCGCTTGTCACCAAACGCATTCGCCCCTTGAAAGTGGAAGGGAAAACGATCTACCAAGTGGGCATCCCCATTCATTGGGGCTTCATCGGCCGCACACGCGGGCCGCTGGTCAACAACCTCACGCCTTCCGCCTACGACCCCAACTCCGGCACGCCCGAATACAAAGGCTTCCTCGTCAGTTTGGAGAAGCTCTAAAATGCAGACCGTCGCCAAACTCATCGACACCACGTTGTGCATCGGATGCAAAGCCTGCGAAGTGGCTTGCCAGGAATGGAACGATCAGGAATTCACGATGGGTGTTTTCAACAACACCTATCAAACGATGCCGGACTTGGCGCCGAATTTCTGGAATCTCATCAAGTTCAATGAACTTGAGATCGACGGCGCGCAATCGTGGCTCATGGCGAAGTATCAGTGCATGCATTGCGCCGATGCCGGTTGCATCGCGGCATGTCCCGCGCCCGGCGCGATCATGCGCCTGCCAAACGGCATCGTCGATTTCGCGCAGGACCACTGCATCGGATGCGGATACTGCATCACGGGTTGTCCCTTTGACGTTCCGCGGCTTTGCGCCAAAACCAAGAAGGTCTATAAATGTTCTTTGTGTTCCGACCGCGTGGCGGTGGGTCTGGAACCTTCCTGCATCAAGGCGTGTCCCACCAGCTGCCTCACGTTTGGCAGCCGCGACGATCTGAAATTTGCCGCTGACAAGCGCGCCGCCGATCTTCGCAAGAGCGGCTTCCAACAGGCGGGAGTCTATGATGGCCCCGGCGTCGGCGGAACCAATGTGATCTATGTGTTGAAGCACGCCGACCGGCCCACTGATTACGGACTTCCGAAAAATCCTTCCATCCCGTGGACCGTTCAATTGTGGAAAGGACCCGTGAAGTTGCTCGGCAATCTCGTGTTCGTCGGCGGCCTTCTCGCAGCGTTCGTGCACTTCATTCGCGTCGGACCGAAGGAGTCGCACGATGAGTAGCGCCCGCGTCACCCGCTTCTCCTCCGCCGAACGCCTCACGCACTGGCTCACCGCGATCAGCTTTCTCTACGCCGGTCTATCGGGTCTCGCCATCTGGTCGCGACGCATGTGGTGGGCCGCCATCGCGCTCGGCGGCGGCGAAACCGTGCGCGCATGGCATCCTATCGCCGGTGTGGTTTTCGCGTTGCTCCTCGCCACGATGTTCCGTCGCTGGTCCGCGCAAATGCGCCTCGATGCCGATGACAAACGCTGGCTCGCCGTCTCCCACAAATACGCCGTGCACCAGGAAGGGGGCGTCCCCGAATCGGGACGCTTCAACGCCGGACAGAAAATGCTCTTCTGGTTGCAATCATCCAGCGCGATCCTTCTCTTCGCCAGCGGCGCGGTGCTCTGGTTCCCCGAACTCATGCCGCGCACACTGCGCCTGGCCGCGATTCTCATCCATCCCATCGCATCCGTAGCATCCATCGGCGGAATTATTGTTCACATCTACATGTCGACGCTCGTCGTGCCCGGCGCGCTGCGCGCCATGCTGCGCGGATGGGTGACACCCGCCTGGGCCGCGTCGCACCACGCGAAATGGTTCCGCGAAATCAAATGACGCGCTTTCGCCTGCGCGCCGAACGCGCCGGGCTTCTGGCGGAACGTTACCCGGCGTCCCGCGAATCGCTGCGCTTCTTCGCCGCCGTTTCTCTCTACCAGGATTCGGGCGAAGGCCTCGACGCGCTCCGCGATTTGGCCCGCGTGGAGATTCCGGAAGAGTCGGCGTGGTTCCAGCGCATTCAGCGCGAGATGCGTTCGCCCGAATCGCCTGCAACTCCGCCGAAGACAAACGAGTGCCCGCAGTGCGGCAGCAGCCCGCAACTCGCCGTCCTGCGTCCGCTCGCCGATGGGACTTCGTTCTCGCTCGCCTGCTCCATCTGCCGCCACGAATGGCAATTCCCGCGCACGCAATGCCCTTCGTGCGGCGAATCCGGTCCGGACAAAATTCAATTCGCCCGTACCGAAGACGCCCTGCAAAAGCGCTTGAAGGGTCACACCCCCTTTGCCGACACCATTGCCGAACTGAGGAAGGACCGCGCATGTTTGCAACGAGACAACTGAACACCTGCCGGGAGCAGAAGCGTCTCCTGCTGCTGCAAAGTGAAGCCAACCG
>JACPVQ010000139.1 GCA_016191645.1 Candidatus Solibacter usitatus | reverse complement strand
GGCGGATCCTATTCCTTGGCGCGTGTTTCCTCCTGTTGAGTTCGCTCTACGCTCTCCAACAGCCGTTCCGCGTCTACCCCGGATTTGAGCACGCCGGCGATCGTCTGCCTTCCGATGCCGGTGAGAAGACGGAATGGGTTTTCGCGCGGCTGATGTATCCTCCGCTCGGCGGATTTGCCGGACGGCGGCGCGGCGGATTGAGCGACTGGCGCATGGGCGTCTCCTACTGGACCATGGATTATCCGACATCGGACCGCCATTGTTCGCAGCTTCTGCGCAGACTCACGCGCGTTCATGCGCGATCCGTCGAGCAGCCGGTGAATCTGGAAGACGGCGACGACGTCTTCAACTGGCCGTGGATGTACGCCGTGGAAGTGGGACATTGGGACCTCAGCGATGAACTGGCAAAGAAGCTTCGCGAGTATCTGCTGCGCGGCGGCTTTCTGATGGTGGACGATTTCCACGGCACCTACGAGTGGGCCGTTTTTGAAGCCAGCATGCGGCGCGTGTTTCCCGATCGTCCGATCGTGGAACTGGACAGCAAAGAGCAAATCTTCCAGTCTCTATACGATCTCAAGGACCGATTCCAAGTGCCCGGAGCGCAGTTTCTGCAAACAGGCAGCGTCTACGAATACGACGGCATCCAACCACGATGGCGCGGCATCTACGACGATAAAGGCCGCATTATGGTGGGCATCTGCCACAACATGGACCTTGGCGATTCGTGGGAGTGGGCCGATCAACCCGAGTATCCGGAGAAGTACTCAGGATTGGGAATTCGCATTGCGTTGAACTACATCATCTACGCGATGACGCACTAGGCGGCAACAGTGCGTGAAGAGGAAGAAGCGCGGCCGGCGCCTTTGCGTCCGGAGCCGGCCTGCAGGATATTCACCACGGCATCCAGCATATGCGCGGCGCGCATCGGCTTTGCGGAATTGGAAGCGGCCAGACAATCGCGCAGTGCAAGCAGAGCGAGATTCGAATCGCTATCCAATGAGTCCGCCATCAGTTCCTTTCGGATGGCGCGAATCTGCTTTAGCGCGAGGCCAAAGCTTCGCTGACGCTGCCATCGAAAGCCGGTGCTTGGATGAACTCCCGCGGCTTTTGCGGCGGCGGAGAGCGTCAGACCGGAGAGGACAGATCTCAAGACAGCGAGCTGCCGGTTGGATAATGTGCCAATGTCGGGGGCCATATGCACTGTTGTAATCATAATCATATATCGGCTGCTAGTCAAATGAATCGTATATACTACTGACAACAATACTGCTGAAGGGTACACCCATGAACACAAGTTTTTTTGCGCTGATGCTGCTGGGCATAAGCATTCTGACGCCATGCGCGAGCGCCCAAATCATGTCCGGCTCCATTGCCGGGTCCATTGCGGACTCCACTGGAGCGACCATCGGAGACGCCGCACTCACCCTGACCCAGACCTCCACACGCGCCGCGCGACGCGGCGTGTCCGACGCCGCCGGCAACTTTCTGTTCAACGGCGTCGATGGCGGTGAGTATAGTCTGCGCATCGAAAAACCCGGCTTCAAGGCGATGGAGCGGAAAGGAATCGTGCTCGCCACCGGCGACCGCATTTCGCTCGGCCAGATCGCTCTCGATCTGGGAGCAGTGACCGAAACGGTATCGGTCACCGCCAACGCGGCGCTGGTGCAAACCACCAGTTCCGAACGCAGCGACGTGATCACCGGCAAGCAGATTGAGGACATCCTGGTGCAAGGCCGCAACGTCACCGATCTGGTCGCACTGGTTCCGGGCGTGTATATGGACAGCTCGCAAACATCGTTGAGCGGCTCCATCAGTTTCTATGTGCAAGGCAGCCGCAGCACATCGAACAATGTTTCCATCGACGGCGTGATGGCCACCGATCTTGGCAGCGCCGGAAGCACCAAGGCCGTAGTGAGCATGGGCGCGGTGGGCGAAGTGAAAGTGCTGGTCAGCAACTACCAGGCCGAATACGGGCGCATGTCCGGTTCGAACATCGAGATTGTCACCAAATCCGGCGCGCGCGATTTCCACGCCCAGGGCGAATACTTCATGCGACGCGAGGCGCTCAACGCCAACGACTTCTTCAACAATCGCAATAATCTTCGCAAGCCGATCTCGCGCTTCAACACCATCACCTACAACGTCGGCGGGCCCATCTTCATCCCCGGCTTGTTCAACAGGAATCGCCAGAAACTTTTCTTCTTTTGGAACCAGGAAAACTGGCCGACCAAATCCACCGTGAACGGCTCCGTCACAACGCCCACTTCGTTGGAACGCGGCGGCGACTTCTCGCAAACCACCACGCTTGCCAACGTCGTTATCCCCGTGCGCGATCCGTTCAACGGCAACGTGCAGTTTCCCGGCAACATCGTGCCGAAGCCGCGCATCGACCCCAGCGGCCAGGCCCTGCTCAACATGTTCCCGCTGCCCAACTTCACCAACCGCGACATTTCGCGCGGAAACTACAACTATGTTTTCGCCGCGCCGTTTTCCAATACCCAGTTGGCGGAAACGTTGAAAGTGGATTACAACATCAACTCGAACAACATTCTGTCGGGTTCCTTCTCCTATTTCAGCAATCCGCAAGTCGGCGCGGTCAACGGCGGCGCAAACAATCAGTGGCCGCAGTTGAACGTGAACGTTGTCAATCACCCCACCACCGCCAGCATCCGCTACACACGGATTATCAAACCTACGCTGTTGAACGAATTCCGCGTGGGCGGACTGACCCAACCCGTGGACACTTCCGCCACGCCTGAGGACTTGAAGACGAATCAGCGCGGCACGGTAGGCTTCCTCGCGGGCCAACTCTTCCCCGCCGCCAATCCTCTCAACGTGGTTCCCAATGCCACCTTCGGCGGAGTCACCGGCGCGGCGCGCATCAATTTGGAATCGCGCTTCCCGCGCTACAACCGCTACCACATCCTCAGCTTTTCCGATAACCTCACGTGGACGCGCGGCAGCCACGTTGTGAAAGCCGGCATCTATTTCGAATACTTCCACCGCATTCAAAAAGGCTCCACCGGATCGCCGCCATTTAACGGCACCATCGACTTCACCACCAACGCCAACAATCCGCTGAATACGAATCACGCCTATGGCAACGCGATTCTCGGCACGTTCAACACCTACACGGAAGTTTCTTCTCCCATATGGATGCACGTCACCGAAACGAACACGCAGGCTTTCCTGCAAGACACGTGGCGTCCTTTTCGCCGCATGACGGTGGATGCGGGAATGCGACTGTACTGGGTCACGCCCATTGTCGATCGCGATAATCTGATGGCGGCGTTCGTGCCTTCCGCCTACGATCCGGCGAAAGCAATGCAGTTGATCCGGCCCGTGACGGTTGGCGGAAGACGCGTCGGACAAAATCCCGTAACGGGCCAAACCTATCCCGACGTTTCCATCGGCTCCATCGCACCGGGCGCGGGTACGGCATTCAACGGAATGATTCTGGCGACCACGAATCCCAACTATCCGCGCGGCATGGTCAATGACAGCGGAACGAAATTCGCGCCGCGCATCGGCTTCGCTTACGACGTGTTCGGCAACGGCAGCACGGCCATTCGCGGCGGCTTCGGCATGTTCTACACCGGGTACGCTACGGAATTGTTCGGCAACTTCTTTGTCCGCCAGCCGCCGCTCATCCAACAGCCGACCATTTACTACGGCCAGCTTTCGCAACTCACCACGTCGAACGGCTTTTTGTTTCCCGCGGCGAACACCTACGCCGCCGATTCCTCGGGCACGCTTCCCAACACAATGAACTTCAGCCTCTCGGTGCAGCGCCGTCTGTGGGGCGGAACCATTCTCGACGTCGCCTACGCCGGATCCCTTGGCCGCAACTTGCAATGGCAGCGCAACATCAACAGCATTCCGCTGGGTACCAACTTCCTTGCCTCCAGCCAGGACGCCAGTCAGCCCGGCCGTCCGCTGCCCGCCAATTTCCTGCGGCGCATTCCCGGCTATGGTCCTATCAACATGGTGGAGATGGCGTCGTCCAGCAATTACCATTCCATGCAGGTCAGCGCGCGCCGCCGTTTCGCTCGCAACATGCAGTTCGGCGCGGCGTGGACATGGTCGAAGGCGATGGACTTCAATGACACCGATCAAAGCGCGGTGACCACCGTCGTGAACCTGCGCTCGTGGCATTACGGCGTAGCGGGCTTCGACCGCACGCACATTGTGAAAGTGAACTATTTGTACGATCTGCCGAAGGTTCCCGTGACCAACGCGCTGTTGAAGGGCGCTCTGCACGGCTGGCAGCTTTCGGGCATCACGAGCTTCGTCAGCGGTTCGCCGCTCGGCATTGGCTACAGCACCACGACCGCCGTCGATACCACCGGCACGCCGGACCTTGGCGCGCGCACTGTCATCACCGGCCCGGCCATTCTGCCCAAGGGTGAACGCACGTTCAACCGCTTCTTCGACACCGGCGTCTTCGCCCTCGCGCCTGTCGGCACCGTCGGCACCGCGGCGAAATCCGTATTCCGCGGACCGGGCGTCAACAACTGGGACGCCTCCATCGCCAAGAGCTACCGCATTGTGGAGCGCGTGCAATTACGCGTGCGCATCGAGGCCTACAACGCTTTCAATCACACGCAGTTTGCCGGCGTGAACACTGCGGCTCAGTTTAATCCGGCTACGGGCGCGCAAACCAACGCGGCATTCGGATCGCTTACCTCGACACGGAGTCCGCGAACCATACAACTGGGCGCGCGCATTTCGTTCTAGGAGTTACTCATTGTACGGTGGTTGCCCGGTGGGGCAGATCTCCAGATCTGCGGCGGGATCTCCAGATCCCGCATGGCCTCGCAAGAGGCCATCGGCTGCTTTGCAGCCGCATCGGAGATTTCGAGTCCCGCCGGCAGAGGCGGTCTGGAGACCGCCTCGCAGATCTGGAGATCTGCCCCACAGCGCAGCGCAGCCGCAACCAAAGGAAATCTTCGCGAGAGTCTAGCTACTTTCCGGCGCAAAATTAACCCTCCAAGCCCAGCGGCTCCATAGCGCCTCCCGCCAACGCGGTGCGGTTTCGACCAAGGATCGACAGGATCATACGTTAGCAGAAGCCTCGAAGCACCCGAAACAGTTTCTGT
>JACPVQ010000099.1:10432-24411 GCA_016191645.1 Candidatus Solibacter usitatus | reverse complement strand
ATTTACGTTTATTTACGTTTATTTACGTTTATTACAGCCCCATGCCACAGCCGCCAGAAATAATCGATTACTCGTCATGGTGATGGGCATCCTTTTTTCCCGCCGCGGCCGGCTTCGCGGGCTGTTTGGCTTTGAGTTCCATGATCTTTTCGTAGACATCGGGTGGCAGCACGCGCACCAACGTCATCATGCCGCCCATGGCGCCGCTCCAGCCTTTGCGTAATCCATGGTTCTCCGGTTTCTCGAACATTGCGTCGGTCGGCATCCACATGTCCTGCGGATAACCGGGGATCTTCTTCTTTTCGGGGTCGTCTTTCGGATACATGTCCATTGCGCCATGCTGACTCATGTCGTGCCCCTCATGACCCGTCTTCTGGGCCGGACGAGGACCAATCAGGTTTGTCGTAAGCCGTTCAATATCGGCCGCGAGGCCCATTCCACGGCCCAACGACGGACCCAACTCTTCGGACAGCGCGTTGCCCTGCCGCACGATTCCCATGCCGGCCTCCATTCCGCCTCCCGTGTGCATCCCTCCGCCCGTATGCATTACCGGCCCCACCATCGACATCATCTGGTTCATCATGTGGTGCGGCAAATGGCAATGCAGCATCCAATCCCCCACATACTTCGCTTCGAATTCAATGTCGCGCGCCTGCGCAACTCCCACCAGCACCGTGTTCTGGTCGTACCAAAGTTGCTGCGGCGTGCGCCCCGCCTCGGTGCCCGTCACAACGAATTGATTCCCGTGCAAATGAATCGGGTGGTGATCCATGCCCATGTTGATCATCCGGATGCGCACCCGCTCGCCCTGTTTCACCAGCATGGGAGTGCAAGCCGGCCCCGATTTGCCGTTGAACGTGAGCCAGTTGAATTCCATCGAGAGACTGTTCGGCACCGTGTTGTTGGGCAGCAGCGCCCACTCCTGAATCACCAGGCCGAAGTCGCGGTCCACCGGCGGCGAATACGGTTGCTTGGGATGCATGATGAACAGCCCCAGCATTCCCATCATCTCCTGCATCGCAAAATGCGAATGATAGAAGAACGTTCCGTTTTGTTGGAGCGTGAACTCGTAAACGAACCGGCCGCCGGGCGGAACGGG
The DNA here is from genome assembly GCA_016191645.1 of Candidatus Solibacter usitatus. Lineage (GTDB taxonomy): Bacteria > Acidobacteriota > Terriglobia > Bryobacterales > Bryobacteraceae > CADEFT01. The sequence goes on along the minus strand of JACPVQ010000099.1, from coordinate 23,312 downwards.
GTCCTGGCCTAGGCCGACGCTGCCGTCCATCTCCATCGGAACTTCAAAGCCGTGCCAGTGCACCGCCGTCATCTCCGGAAGATGGTTTTCGAAGATCACGCGCACGCGATCTCCTTCATTCACTTCGATGGTGGGTCCGGGAACGGTCCCGTTGAAGCCCCAGGCGTCCACCACGCGCCCCGGCACAAATTCCGTGCGCACCACTTCGGCGATCAGGTTAAATTCCTTGACGCCATCCACCATCTTGTGCGGCAGCTTGTCCAGGTCCGGCATTGCCACGGGGAGTTTGCTCCCCTGCGCCGGTGTCGTCTCCTGTGTCGCCCTTTGTTGCGCGTTGGAGTTTCGTCCCGCCCAAAGACCTGCGCCGGCGGATGCGAGACGCGCGAAGAAATCTCGTCTGTCGTTCATATTCCTAAACCTCATTTTTCCTACAACTCTTCCGAGTGGTTGGTCGAGACCGCAATAGTTGCGGCGAAGGCTCAGGCTAAATTCTAAGAATGCGATTTGCGGCGGCGTCGCGCAGAGGTGGTGGAGATGGGTCGTCCGCGGTTTCCGGGCGTTGAGGCCCGTGCGGAACCGCATCGTGCGGCATCGAATCGAAGGACGCTACAACCCGGCTGTCTGCCGCGATGGCCGCCGTCTGCGGCCCTGCTTCCGTCAGGAACAACGGATGCCCGCAGGTTGCGTTGTTTTGCCGATGTTCCGTGGGAGCCGATTTGCGGTGGCAATCGGAGGAACTCTGGGACTCCGCATTGTTCGTACAGGAAAAAAAGGAACAGACGGCAAAACACTGCGCGTTCGCCGCCGTCAGCACAAGGAGAAGCAGGATGCCAGTTTTTCCCAGAACGAAACCCATCCTGTCTGAATCATAGCATTGAACGTCGTGATACGATGACCGCAACGAACCGATGACACTCCCCGCTCCTGTTCCGGAAATCCCCGCCGGCGACGTCGACAAAGCCGTGGCCTACTCTGTCGGGACGCTGGGCTTCACCTTGGACTGGGGCGATGGCGCAGGCGGCATTGCGGGCATTTCCAGAGGGACCTGCAGGCTGTTTATCACCAACCGCTCCTTCCGGGAGCCCTATGGCAACACGGGCCCGATCCTCTTCTGGCTCAATCTCGACAGTAAGGCTGAGGTGGACGAACTCTTTACACAGTGGAAGGCCGGGCAAGCGAAGATCGTTTCCGAACCCGAGGACAAACCGTGGAAGCTGCGCGAGTTCATCGCCGCCGATCTTGACGGCAACCTCATTCGCGTCTTCTATGATTTTTCCGCTGAACAGTAGGTGAGATGACGACGGTGACTTACGCCACAACGGCGGGGTGATGCTCGTCCTTGCGCTGTTTCTTCTGCTGGTACATGCGGCGGTCGGCGGCGTCGATCAGCTCCTCGGCGCTACGGCCATCCTCAGGGAAGTACGCATCGCCGCAGCTGAGCGAGATCAGTTCCTCGCCGCAGATCTCCCTACACACATTGCGAGTAGTCTGGTCCAGGACGGCCATGCGGCCAATGGCGATGTTCCGGGTCATGCCGGGCATGACGAGAACAAACTCATCGCCGCCTGAGCGCGCGACCACGTCGTAAGGCCTGCATTGCGCCTTCAGCGCCGGCGCGAGGGCGTTCAACAAGCGATTGCCGGTGTTGTGCCCGAAGCGATCGTTGACTTGTTTGAATCCGTCGACGTCGCTGACAAGAACCCCAAGCGCTTCTCCGGAGCGCAGGCTGCGCGCCAGTTCGCTTTCCAGGTGCACAAACAGCGAGCGCGCATTGGGAAGACCAGTCACATAATCGATCGTGGCGTGGCTCTCGGCGAGTTCGAACTTGAGCGCGTTCTCGATCACGATGGCCAGCTTCGATTGAATCACCTGCAGGACGCGCAGGTGGTCGCTGGTAAAGGCTTCGCGCTGCGAGTGGTAGAGCGCCAGCACGCCGATCACGTCTTCGGAGCCTTGCAGCGGAACGACCAGGGCGGAGTTCAACTTGCTGAAGACGCCGGGATCGTTGGCGTAGCCCGGTTCCACAGAAGGATTTCCATTGACGATGGGCTTGCTGTTCCTGGCGACCCAGCCGGAGAGTCCCTCTCCGATGGGGATCGCCAGCTTCGAGAACAGGCGCGAGTCCTCGCCCAGAACGTATTCGGCTTTGAGTGTGTTGCCTTTGACCAGGTAGACCACGAGAGAATCGAAGGCCACCTGTTGACGGATGCGCATGGCGAGCATCGAAACGCTGTCGCTCAAACGGAGGGAACTGCCGAGCGCCTGCGCCAATTCAAACAGATCGAGAACTTCCTGCCGCGCTTGGGCAATTGATTCGACGAACGCGCCCGGCTCCGGCGCAGGTTGCACGGGCGACAGGGTGCTCAAGCGTGCGGGGAGGGTGTCCTCTTCCAGCGCGGCAAGGGGTGGAACAAGCCCGGGCGTCATCGCGATTTTGGGACGGCTGCTGTTGGCGAGCACCTCCAATTCGCGGTAGCGGCGTTCGAGAATGGCGACCACGTGCGGATCGAAGGCGCGACCCGCTTCGGCGCTGACAATTTGCATCGCCTGATCGATTGGCAGTGCGCCGCGGTACTGACGATTGGAGGCCAGGGCATCGAGCGTATCGACGGCGGCGAGAATGCGCGCGCCAATGGGGATCGCTTCGCCCGCCAGGCCTTTCGGGTAGCCGGCGCCGTCCCATCTTTCATGATGTGCGCGCACGATATCCGCAACGGGGTAGGGGAACTGCACGCGATCCAAAATCTCTGCGCCCACCAGCGGATGAACCTTCATCCGTTCGAACTCTTCCGGCGTCAGGCGGCCGGGCTTCGAAAGAATATGTTCCGGCACGGCGAGTTTGCCAATATCGTGAAGAACCGAAGCCGCTTGCAGCGCCTCCGTCTCACCCTTGCTCAGTTCCAGGTCCTTGGCGATTTCGTGGGCGTAAATCTGCACGCAGCGCAGATGCCGCGGCGTCGACCGGTCTTTCGCTTCGATGGCCAGAGCGAGCGCTTCCAACGTGCGCAGGTGCAAGGCTGCTGTCCGCTCCGCGGTGTCTTTTTGCTCCGCAAGCCCGCCGAGATAGTTCTTGTAAGAATGATGCATGGCGAACAGGATGGGCAGCACCGTGAAGGCGGCCACCCAATCGACCCACAAACTCAGTTGGTCGACTCCGGCGGCGATGCCCGCGCCAATCAAATAATAAGGAAAGCTGCCGGAGGCGGTTTCCCTCCACAACCGTAAGGGAGAGATCTGTTTCTGAAGGGCAGTGAAAACCGAGGCGGGCGCAGTGGTCACGGTGAACAGCACCGCCGATGCCATGGATAGTTGACCTAGAACGCGGAAATCCGGGCCCGCCAGCAAGGGCGAGTGGAAAGCGAGAAAGGCAGCCGCGACCCCCATGCAGGAACAGGAGGCGTCGAAACAGACATCATTCCACTTCGGCCGCTGCCGCTGATTCTTCCAATCCGCCTGCAGCACGGCCGCCGCCAATGCTCCCACCGTCAACTCGGGCAAAGAGAGCCGGGCCATCCCCATCAGCAGCAGCAGAAAGTGCAGCGAGGTTGGCTTGGCGATCCCGGGAAGACTGACCCGCATGGAGGCGGCGAGCGCCGTCAGGCCGGCAAAAAGCGAGAACCGTCCCACGCTCTCCGGCTGCAGTTGGCCCAGCTGAATCACCAGCAGAACCGCTCCCGCGGTAAGGATGGCTGTACTGTACGACCTTGTCTTCCAATTCATTCGGATGTGGTCCACTCAAGGTGATCGGCGCGGAGAGGGGAAAACATTAGTGCATGACTTTGCAGGATCATGTACCATGCTCATCATGCGTCCCAGAATCGTGGCTACCGCCTTGTTGCTTCTGTCATCCTTCGCCGCCGCTCAGGAGTTCCGCGCCAGTATTTCCGGACAGGTTCTCGATCCCTCGGGCGCTCCGGTGGAAGGCGCGCGCGTTGTGGTAACCAGCGTCGCGCGCAATGTTCCGGCGGAAACCTTCACCAATTCCGCGGGCCGCTATCTGGTGCAATTCCTGCAGCCCGGACGCTATGTTTTGACCGTCGAGAAGGCCGGGCTGAAAAAATTCGCCCGCGAGGGAATCGCGCTCATTGCCGCGGATAAGATTGAAATCAACGCTTCGCTCGATCTGGGAACGGTGGCGGAAACTGTCACCGTCACCGGTCAGGTGTCGGCCCTGCAAACGGAAACGGCGTCGCGTACGGGTACGCTGGACAACCGCGTACTGGAGAACGTTCCTTCCGGCGGACGCAATCCTTACGCGCTGGAGTACAGCTTGCCCGGTGTCGTCAAATCGAGCACGTATTGGGGATCGATGGAGTTGTACGCGTTTGGAAACGTAAACGGCGTGCAGATTGGCGGCGGACGGTCCGGTGAAAACGAAACCGTGATTGACGGCGTCACCAACACGCGCGCCGATCGCGGCGTCGCCTACGTGCCCACCATCAACGGCACCGAAGAGTTCACCATCCAGACGAATTCCTACGACGCGCAGTTCGGCCGCGTCGGTGGTGGAGTCACGCTCATCACGACAAAGTCCGGCACGAACCGTTTGCACGGCCAGCTCTTCGAATACTTCAAGAACGAAAAAATCCGCGCCAACAGCTGGGGCGCGAACAAGATCGGCGCGCGGGCCACGGCGTTCAAGAACAACACCTTCGGCTTTGAGATCGATGGTCCGTTCTATATTCCAAAAGTTCTCGATGGACGCAACAAGGCGTTCTTCATGCTTTCGCTGGAAGCCTTGCGCGAACATTCCGCCGGCGGCCAATTGCGCACCATTCCGCTGGAGCCGTGGAAGAAGGGAGATTTTTCCACACTCTTCAACAGCGCCAACCGGCAGGTGGTTCTCTACGATCCGCTCACGACGAAACTCGAGGCCGCCGGCGTCTACTCGCGCGCGCCTTTCGCCGGCAACGTGCTTCCCGCCAACCGCATCGATCCGGTTTCGGCGAATGTCGTGAAGTTTTATCCAACGTCGAATCTTCCCGGCGACGGGCCTGATCATCTCGGCAACTACGCCAAGATCCAACCGAGCGTGAATCTCTACGATTCCTGGCTCGGCAAGATGGACTATCATTTCAGCGACAAGAGCCGCGCGTCCTTCCGCTATGGACAGACGCCGTGGATGAATTGGGCGCAGTTGGTTTGGGGCGACAACCCGGCCGAGCCAAGTGGACAGTATCCATCGACGCGCGTGGCGCGCAATTGGGGCGCCGATTGGACGCGTACGCTGACTCCCTCCATCATGTTCAATCTGCGCGGAGGCCTGGCCCGCTACGAAGGTTTCAGCGGCAACACCTTCGGCGGCGGATTCAATCCCACGCAACTGGGCTTCCCCGCCTCGCTGGTTTCGCAATTCACTTCGCTCCAGTTTCCGCGCTTCAATCTGGGGACCTATTCCGAATTAGGCGCAAACACCGTAAACAACTACGAAGCGCGCGATACCTACAGCTTGCAGCCGAACTTCAGCATCGTGCGCGGCAAGCATTTTCTCAAGGTGGGCACGGAGTTCCGCGTCTACAACAACAATCAATTGCAACCCGGATCGGCCAGCGGCGTCTATGCGTTCGATAAAGGTTGGACGCAAGCCAATCCGCTGCGCGCCGACGCCGCATCGGGCAATGAATTCGCTTCGTTCCTGCTTGGCTATCCGGCCAGCGGCAACGTGCCTCGCAACATCGATCCTTCCTACCGCAACCGTTACTACGCCGTGTTTCTGCAGGACGATTTCAAGGCCACGCGCAAGCTGACGTTGAATCTCGGCTTGCGCTGGGATTACGAAACGCCTTACTACGAACGGCATGACCGCATGATCAATGGATTTGCATTCAATGAGGCCAGCCCGCTGGCGTCGCGGGTGCAAGGATTGAAAGGCGGTCTCACCTTCGCCGGCGTCAATGGCAATTCGCGCTACGCATTCGATCCCAAGCACGCCAATGTTCAACCACGCGTTGGTCTCGCTTACCGCATCGGCACCAAGTGGGTAGTGCGCGCAGGCTATGGTTTGAGCTACCTCGGCCAATCTTCCGCCGGATCGCAGGCGGGCTTCAGCCGCACAACAACCCTCATCGCTTCAACCGACGGCAACATCACTCCGGCAGTGAAGCTGAGCAATCCATATCCCTCCGACCTTTTCCCCACGGGTCTGCTGCTCCCCATCGGTAGTACGCAGGGGTTGTCTACCAACCTGGGCCAGGCGGTTAGCGCGCCGTTCCGCGACCGGCCGCTTCCCTACTCGCAGCAGTTTTCTTTCGGCTTCCAGCGCGAACTGCCCGGCGGCTGGTTGCTCGACGCCTCCTATGTCGGTAACGAAACGCGCCGCCTTCCGGTGGCGCTCAACTTGAACTTCATTCCGCTCACGCAGCTGAACAGCCTCCCCGTCGATCAACGCACGGCGTATTTCACGGCGCAGATTTCTAATCCCATGGCCGGCCTGCTGCCCGGCACGGCGCTCAATGGCAACACGCTCACGCGGCAGCAACTTTCGTTTGCGTTTCCACAGTATTCGCAAGTCACGGTGACCGACGTCCCCATCGGCCAGCAACATTACAACAGCCTGCAAATGAAATTGAACCGGCGGCTCTCCAAAGGATTGACGTTAACTTTCTCTTACACCGTCGCCAAGACACTGGAACAAACTCTTGCGTTGAACGCGCAAGACGTGGACATCTCCAATCCGAAGAACACGCAGTTGGAGCGGCGTCTCACGCAATACGATGTTCCGCGGCAATTCTCCGTCATCGGCAGCTACGATCTTCCTTTTGGCAAGGGCCGGGCGATGTTGTCGAACGCGCGCGCCCTTGTCAATGGATTCCTCGGCGGCTGGACCTTGAGCGGCATCTATATGTCGCACACCGGGTATGTGCTGGATTTCCCCACCGCCGCGCCCAACGCCGCGCGCAGCGCCAATCTCACCGATGCCCAGCGCGACGATGCCGCAACCAAACGCGGCCGCGCGCAGTACGACGTGTCCTACGACAAGTGGTACGACGTCTCTCTGTTCCCCACGGTAGTTGGTCCACTGCCCTTTACGTTGCGCAACTTCCCGACGCGTTTCCCCGATGTGCGCACGAAAGGGCTCAACGTCGCCGACGTATCCATATATAAGGAGTTTCCCATTCGCGAAAACCTGCGCTGGCAAATCCGCTGGGACGCGCACAACGTCGGCAACTTTCCGTGGTTCGGAAACGGGGCGTCGAATAACGTTACCAATTCGGCCTTCGGCCAGTTGCGCGCCGATATGGGGAATGAGAGCCGCGTCTACGTCGGCGTAATGAAGATCATCTTTTGATGAGCGTCGATACGTTCGCGGAAATGGCGAACGCCGTCAACGCCGGCGATGCCCGGCGCTACGCGGCCCTCTACGCCCAAGATGCCGTCATCACCATCTACGGTGGCGAAGTTCTCAAGGGGCGCGACGCGATTGAGACGCATGAAGTCGACCTGCTGCGCCAGTTTCCCGGCGCGCGCCTGGCGTTCTACGAGATTTGGCGCGACGGCGAAGCGGCTGTGGTCCACTACGGAGTGAACGGCCAAACCTCCAGCGGCAAATCGATGGGACACGAAGGTTTGTTGTTCTATCGATTTCACGCATCGGGACTCATCGCGAAAGAACGCCGCTATTTCGACAGCCTGACGCCCATGGCCCAGTTGGGTGCGCTCGGTCCGGTCGCGGCGCGTCCCGTGCCGCAGCTGGCATCCGGAACGAAGTTACATGTTGCCGCCGGCTCTGCGCAGGAGCGCGAGAACGTCTCGGCCATCCCGGCGAGTTTTACATCAATGCTGTCGCCGGATGTTGTAGTCGATGACCGTTCGTTGCCACAGAGCTTGAGCGGTCGTGCGAACGCGACAGCCTGGTTCCTAAAGTGGCCCACCGTTGAGACCACGAACGTTCAGGGCAACGGTGATTTCGTGCTCCTGGAAACTCTCATTCGCGCCGGAGGAAAATTCGCAGTGCATCGCGCTCTGATCGTTCAAATGAAAAATGGCAAGATCGCGAACATCTCCGCATTCATGAACGGCAAGGAACTCGCGGAGTCCCTTGGCCAGTGGCCGCCGCCGCCACGGTAAGCTTCATCGCCTCCTCCGCGCCATACTTGCGTCCATGTAGGTCCGCAACACGGCATTGATGCGCGTCTGGTAGCCTTTCCCCTTCCGTAGCCATTCCAGAAGGTCCGCATCCAGCCGGATCGTGATCGTCTGCTTTGCCTGCGGCACTACGACGCGCGCCGTCTTCCAGAACTCGATATCCGTCGCTCGCGCGTCAGGATCGTTTTCGATTCCCTTCCGGATCTGCCGGTCGTCGATAGTCGCCACTCGTTTCCAGTCGCTGCTTTGCTTAACCGAAGTTCTTCCAGTACGCTTCTCGTTCATGTCGTTCTGCCCTCCATGCGGAAATGCTAATGACGTCCTCGAATGCTACGCCATGCCTGTCTATGTTGCCCCGGTTCTTGTTCGGATCCCCACTGAACCTCATGCCCCAATATTTACATTTTGTATTTACGTGGCATGACTTTGCAACCTCCTTTTTGCGCCCACGCATGCTACAGGAATTCGCGGTTACGCTCGCGGCTCTTGAGATGGACTAACAACATGGACTAAACTTGTCTAGAGGACCCACATGACCTACTCCGTTCACGAAGCCAAAACGCAGTTCTCCAAGATTCTCGATCTCGTTGTGGAGGGAGAAGAGGTAATTATCATTCGTCACGGAAAGCCCGTCGCCCAACTCGTGACGCCGCGGCGGATTGCCAAACCTGTATTCGGCTCCATGCGCAATGAAATCCGATGGAAGGAAGGCTGGGAGAAGCCCATGACCGATGCCGAGGCGGACGCCTTCCTCGAAGGAAGATGACGGTGGGGCCATTCCTTCTGGATACAAGCACTCTGATTTGGACCATGGCGGCTCCCGAACGTCTTTCGAGAAAGGCGCGAACAGCTGTGCGATCCGGCACTCCTGTTGTGAGCGTCATCTCTTACTGGGAGGTCATGGTGAAATGCAAAAAGGGGCTTTTATCGGTTGGAGATCCTTTGAACTGGTGGCAGGTTGCCACTGAGTCACTGGCAGCGGAGGTGTTGTCCATTCGCGCGACTCACGTTGCGGCGCTACGCGACCTCCCGGATGTTCATCGCGATCCATTTGACCGAATGTTGATCGCACAGGCGATTTCGGAAGGGCTTACACTGCTTACCAGTGACAGTTCCATTCGCCGCTATCCGGTAGCGACGTGCTGGTAGAACCCTGCGCAAATCGCGCCTCCGCGCATCCCCAGCGCCTTCAGCCTGTGCGTCGGCTGCGAAGGCTGTGCTATTCTCCCTTTCCGGTGAGCCGCTGACGGGCGCCATCGCCATCCACAAATCGCGGGAGCTATGAGATACATCACATTCGAAAATGCCGCCGGCGCGCGGCAGCCCGGGGTTCTGCGCAATGGCGACGTCATTGGTCTTTCCAAAGCGGGCTTTGACGATTTGCTGGACGTCATTCGCGGTGGCGCCGAAGCGCGGCGCCGCGTGGATGAGTTTGCCGCTCTTCCGCCCGGCGATGCCGTGTACGCGCTTTCTGCGGTGCGCATCTGCGCTCCATTGCCGCATCCGCCGAAGTTCATTTGCGTCGGGCTCAACTATCGGGATCACGCCGAGGAAGTAGGCGCGAAGATTCCGGACGTGCCCACCATATTCAATAAGTTTCCAACCACCATCATCGCTCCGGGTGACAACATCATCCTGCCCTCCATCTCCTCGCAACCTGATTACGAAGCGGAGTTTGCTTTCGTGATCGGCACTGGAGGGCGCAAGATCGCGGCTTGCAACTGGAAAGATCACGTCTTCGGATACACGATGGTGAACGACGTCAGCGCCCGCGATTTTCAACGCGCCACCACGCAATGGTTGATGGGGAAAACGTTCGATACGTTCGGCCCCATGGGACCCGCCATCGTTACCGCGGATGAAATTGAGGACCCGCATGCGCTGGACATCACCATGACCATCAACGGCGAAGTGATGCAGAAATCCAACACGCGCAACCTGATTTTCGATATTCCGAAACTATTGGAATTTCTATCGAGCGTATTTACGTTGCAGCCCGGCGACGTCGTGTCCACGGGTACGCCTGGCGGCGTGGGGTCGGCGCGCAAGCCTCCGCGTTATCTGAGGCATGGCGACGAATGCGTCGTGGAAGTGCAAGGGCTGGGACAGTTGCGCAATCCAGTGGTCGCCGAATCTTAGACAGACGCTTACGAGGCGGCCCGCTCCATCGCCACGCGCATCGAGGCTTCATCCTCGGCGCGCAGCGCGATCCGAAACACTTCTTCCACGCGAGGAACATCGGCTATCTTGTCGATGAGATCCGAATTCGCCAGGTCCGGAAATCTGGCTTCCAGAACAAGCCGGAACAGCCGCCGGGCCTCTCCCGCCTTTTCAGCTTGCGCTTCCTTGAGGCCCTGTTCGAGTCCCTGTTTGAGACCTTCCTGCCGGGCTTTCTCCTTAAGGGGCTCTACATAGCTCTGCACCGTGGAAGATGCGTCCATCAACTCATAGGAAAAAACCATGTCAGCCCTCCCAATCACTTCGTCGATCTCAACCCTATTATATCGAAGACCCGCAAGCACGGTGAACTCTCCCACCAGCCTGTTCCGCTCCTCTTTGCCGGCAACTTCTCTTTCAATCCGCCGGTATGCCTGGAACACGTCCTCCCGCCTGGCGTCCGCCACGCTCACCCACGGCCAGGCGCTAGGGCGCTCCAACCTTAAAATTGATTGCGCAGGCAATTCCCATGCCTTGACCGAACGAATGTGTAATCGCAACTCGAGATCCCCAGCCTTTACATCCACCCACTCCGGAAAGTTCTTCGGAGCATGGCGCTTCGAAAGCCAGATCACAGTCACATGCACGGGAAGGCCGGTCTTCAGCCACACTGCCACGTCTTGCCTCAGAGTCCGCAGGAGCAAATCCGAGTCGCCGTATAGCTGTGACTCGAAATGGAGAATGCTTTGCCCTTCAACGGTTTCCACAAGGTAGGTTTGGTCCACAACACGCTGCGGGATATTGAGTTCCCGCTCCAGCGGAGTGAGCTTGAGGATGGTTGTAGTGTCGATGCCGCCGAACATCTCCAGCAACGCATAGGGATCGCTCTCAGCCAGAGACTTGAATGCGCTGTCGAATCTGCCCACATGAAGAGAGTGGCGTAGCGCGGGAAAACTTCTCAACCTTTCCGGTCGTAAGTCTGTCCGTAGACACGATTCCCATCCACGTCGCGGTGTTCTATCACCAACTGAGACGACGCGCCGTTCCACCGCACTTGCAATGCGAGGAACCCGCCTTTCACGCGATGGAATCGATGGTAGGCTGGATTCTCGCCCGGCGTGCCGGAAGCGTGCGAATCGCTGGCCGCTCCACATCCGTACTCCTGCACCTTCGTTTGCGGATGAATGGAGTGATACTGCCAATGCCGGTCGCCGCACAACACGAAGGTGTCGCCGCGCGTGTTCTTTTGAATCCAGGAGCGCAATTCGTTTCCTTCCTCCGCCCAATCGGCGTTGGAAAGATTGTCGTGCTTGTTCACGCGATCCGGTCCCACCATCGGCGTGGGATTCACAATCAGTTTCCAATGCGCCTTGCTTGCCTGCAGCGAATCCCGCAGCCAGCGCTTTTGTTCGACGCCCCAAATCGATTTCGCCGGTCCATCGGGAGCGCGGTTGGAACTGCGCCAGTCGCGGCCTTCCATCAGAAAAATCTCCAACCCGCGGCCCCACTGGAAACTGCGGTAGGTGCGCGCGCCCATGGGCGCTTGCTCGGGAAAGATCTTCAACCCTTCGTCAAAGGTGAACGGGTTCATCGTCTCATTCACCATTCCAGGCCAGCAATCGTCGGAATAGCAATCGTGATCGTCTTTCAACCAGTACCCCGCCACGCTGCGCAAACATTCCGCCGTGCGCGCCAGGCTGTACATACGATGCCAGTGATGACGCGCAATGGAGACGTGATTCACTTTCGGATCGTCCGAATCGTAGTAGACGTTGTCGCCGACGGATAAATAGAAATTCGGCGCGAAGCGGCGAATCCCATCATAGAGACGAAAGCCGTCGTTGTCGTCGCGCTGCGAGTATTTCTGGCAGCTCATCATCGCCAGATTTACGGACGCCGCGTCATCGGGCGCGGGCGCGGTTTGAAACGTTCCATTCATACTGCCGTCGGTGCGGCCGGAGCCTCGCGTCTCCACGGAGTAACGATACAAGCGGCCCGGCTGCAGTTTGCTCAACGCAAACTGATGCGTGTAATCGGACGCCGCTCCCACCTTCGCCCATGCCGTCTGCTGCAACTGCTTTCCGTTGCCATCGCGCAGCAATGCGCGCATCTCGCCGGCATCGCCCGGACACGACCCTTCCAGTGCCGACGTATCGCTGCCCAGAGGCAACACACGGGCCCGCGTTGTGTCGCGCAATGCCTGCGCTCCATCGGCGCGGCGAAGCGCGTCTCGTGTGCGGCGCGCCCAGATGCGCGCCGCATCGTGGGTGACTTCGCCGACCTTGACACCCGTCGCCAGGTGGCCGGGCTGCGCCGCGCGCAACGGGACCAGCGCGGCGCTGGAACAGATCAGATTTCTACGAGTAATGAGGAATGCCATGCTCAAGCATGATATCCCAGACCGGCCTACCAGGTTCGCCGTCTTAACCCCGCCACTCGAACGTAAACTCCCGCCCACAAGGAGAGGATTGCGAGTTCTTGCTCCTCGGACATCAAATCCTGTCCTCGGGTTCGATCTGCTCGAATTCCTTGTCGATCAGTTTCTGTATTCGCGCGGTTTCCTTATGCAGGTGGGCCAGTTCGCCTCGCGCATTCCAGCCAAGGCTTCCCTTGACGCCGCTTCCCCGAAGAGAGCTTT
>JACPVQ010000099.1:0-10380 GCA_016191645.1 Candidatus Solibacter usitatus | reverse complement strand
TCTTCGACGGCCTGTGTCACAAATTCGCTCAAAGGAATTCCCAACGCACTGGCGGTGGCCTTGGCCTTGCGAAAGGTCGGGTCCGGAATTTCCAGTGTTGTCTTCATAAAATCAAGTGTCCCGTATTTATGGGACTGCGGGCTCTGTGGACACCTTCTGCTCCTGCGTGCGACCCAGTGGGTTGGATTGACTCCCGATCCCAGTAACGAGTTTCTTGCTCACGTGGGAGTGCCTGCTATTCTGGTTATATGACCCACCTTGGGATCTCGCATGACCGATCCGAGGAATCGCTGCGCGGTAAGGCACGGTGGTTTCAATCGCTCTCGATTCAAGAGCGGTTTGAGATCTTCGAGGAGATGTGTGAGTTGATCCTCGCGCTGCAACCCGACATTGTCGAGAACAAAGATGCTACGCCGATACCGGGACGTGTTCGCGTCCTTACGCTCTCACGAGGTTAAGTATGTGGTGATCGGAGGTATCGCCGCAGTGAGTCACGGCGTGCCCAGAGCGACATTCGACCTGGATATTCTGATTGAGGCCTCTATGGAAAACGCCGTGCGCCTGGTGGACGCGTTACGGTCTTGCGGAGTTGGATCCGCATGGTTGACAACCCCGGAGGAAATTCTCGCTCACGAGATCACGATTTTCAAGGACACGGTTCGTCTGGATGTGCAAACGTCGACGCCCGGAATTCAGTTTAATGATGCCTGGCGCGATCACCGCGAGATGGTCGTGGACGAATACGTTTTCTATGTGCTGAGCAAAGAACATCTCATTCAATCCAAGAGGGCAGCGGGGCGCAAAGTTGACTTGGATGACATCGATGCGTTGAGCTAGCCGCAATTATCGTTGTTGACCCAAGTCTCACGAGCATTCCCACGCAATCGTATAATGAACCCATGCAATTCTTCCACCTTCTGCTTGCGTTCGCAGCCGTCGTCGCCCCCGCCGTTTTCGCGGCGGACGCGAAGAAGCTGCCGCCTCCTTTCCACACTCCTTCCGCATCGAACGGGCCGAAGGTGGTTCCGCAGCCGAACGGCATCGCCTTGAAAGTTCCCGCCGGCTTCAACGCCGCCGAGTTCGCATCCGGCTTCGCCAAACCACGCTATCTTCTCGAAGGACCTTCCGGCGAAATCCTGCTCACCGACAGCGTGAAAGGCGGATCGGTCTACGTTCTTACCGACAAGAATCGCGATGGCAAGATCTCCGATGATGAAAAGAAGAAACTCATCAGCGGCCTGGACCGGCCCTTCGGAATGGTCTTCTGGAAGAACTACCTCTATGTCGGCGAGCCCCTGTCCATCAAAAGATATCCCTACGATTCGGCGAATCTCACCGTAGGCGCGGCGGAGGAGATCGCGGCTTTCAAAGGCGAAGGCGAGGATGCGGGCCATTGGACGCGCACGCTCGTTCTCGATGCCAAGGGCGAGAAACTCTACCTCGGCATCGGCTCTCGTTCCAACGCCGCGCCCGGTGATCCGGAATATCGCGCGGCGATTCTCAGCTTCAACCCCGATGGCAGCGGCCGCGAAGTGGTCGCCTCCGGCATTCGCAATCCCGTAGGGCTCGGCATTCATCCACAAAGCAAGGAATTGTGGGCCACCGTGCAGGAACGCGACGGCCTCGGCGATGACCTCGTCCCCGATTTCTTCACCTCCATCAAACCCGGCGCGTTCTATGGTTGGCCCTACGCCTACATCGGGCCCAATGAAGAGCCGCGCAACAAGGGCCAGCGCCCCGATCTTGTCGCCAAGACCGTCGTGCCCGATGTTGTGTTGGACCCGGCGCACATCGCCGCCATGGACTTTCGTTTCTACGCCGGCAACCAGTTTCCGGCGCGCTACCGCAACGGCGCGTTCATCGCCATGCGCGGATCTTCCAATCGCGCCAAACGCGTGGGCTACGGCATCACATTCATCCCCTTCCGCAACGGCAAGCCTTCCGGCCCGCAAGAGGATTTCCTCACTGGCTTCCTGTTGAATCCGGAGAGCAAGGAAGTGTGGGGCCGCCCGGTGGGCCTGCTGGTACGCAAGGACGGGTCAATGCTGATGTCCGAAGACGGCGGCAACAAAGTCTATTCGGTCCGTTACGGAAAGTAACAGCTTCAGGAATCCAGCCCAAGCTCCGTGCGCAGCCGGCCGACGTCGTAAAACGGTTCGCCTGCCTTGCGCTTCCGATCCTCACCGTTCTCAAAGTCCTTCAGTACGGCAATCACCTGGGCGCGGCCCTTCGCCGTGCGCACGGCCTCCCGCGGCGTCTTTCCGTCTAGGGCTGGAAGCTCAATGTCTGGCCATCCTGCGTAATGTTGTTCCATGTAGCGCGTCATCACTTGGTCGCGAACTTCTTTCGGAATCTCCCCGCCACGCTTGGGGACGCCGCGAGGCGCAACGGCCGCCCGAGCCTTAAGTTCCTTCTGCGTGGTGAACTCATCCCGAAGATGGCGCAGCAAATCACCGGCGACGCTCAACAGCAGCAGCTTTCCCCGCTCCACGCGCTCTCTGGAATTGCACTCCAGCACAAGCTCGCCTCCGCCGATACGAATGTTCGCCATTAGTGTTTTCTTCTGATTCAACCAGACAAAATTCTCGTCCGTCTGCTTAGCCCCGGATTCCTTCTGCAACCCGGGGCAACTGCGCAGCGCCTCAACCACCGCCGCCTCGTCCGTCATTCCGTACACGGACTTGGAGAACAATAGTTCCTCGCCGTCGGTATTGGTAAGCTGCAGCGATTGAAGCCAGCGGTCCGCGATCTCCGCCGCCTGGCGGCGGACGCGCCCCCAGTTCCCCTTCAGATACTCCCGCCACGACAAGCCGGTTTCCGCCCTGTCCTCTTCCATCCATGAGCGCAGCGGCTCAATGCTATGGCGCGGCACAGTCAGTCCAACGCCGGCCAGTTCTGTGCCGCGTTCGCCAGGCACCACGCGGGCCAGTAATCCATCCCATGGCGCAAGTACCGTCGACATACTCACGTCGTGAACAAAGAACGTCTCTCCGAAGATAAGGTCCTTCAGTGTGATTCCAACTCCTTCCGTCAGTTTCTGAACCTCATAGAATCCGACGAAACTCCGTGACCAGGCCTGCAGCATCTCCCTTTCGCGTTCCGTGAGGCGGGCGCCGCGCCGGACCAGAAACTCCTGCATGACTGTACGCCCCAAAACCGGCGGGACCCAATCGTGCAGGAGCCAATCCATCAACAGCACTGTGGAGTCATGTTCTTCTCCCTCATGTTCAGGGCCGAGAAACTCCGTGAGTGCTCGCCTCATCTCTCGCTCCGGCACCACTTCGCCGAGAAAATCGCCAAGGCGCTTTCGCAACCCCGCGAACTCGTTGGACCCGGGCCGCGGGCGTACTTCTTCACGCGGACCTTGCCTCGAGCGTTCGTCGGACTCGAGATGGCATTTCTTGTATTTTTTGCCGCTATTGCACCAGCACGGGTCATTGCGTCCGGGAGCAGCCGTGCGCCGCACTGGTTCCTGGACAGGAGAATAATCTTCTTCCAATTCCTCCTCCTCATATTCCTCGCTCCAAATCACTTCCCTCGCGCAGATGTCGTACACGGTTATCGGCGAAGGCCCCTTCGCAGGCGGCGGAACCGCGTCGGAAGGGATCTCGGCCAGCATCTGGTCGCATTCGCGCCGGACATTACGTGACAACAGGCCAGCCTGTTTCAGCAAAGCCGCGCGGCCCATGCGCGCCCCCGCTCCTCCGCGCGCAATCACCATCACGCTGAGCAGTGCGGGGAAAAACGCATCGCGGTCCGCACTGTCCCACGAGTCCATGTCTTCGCTCAGGCGCAGCAGCAGTTTCCCCGCGGGATCGAAATCCGGTTGTCGCAGCGTCTCCTGCGCCACCGCAATCCGCTCCACCATGCTTAACCCGGCGGCAATCGAAAAGAGGAATCGCGCAGCCTCCGCCCGATAGCGCTCGCAGATCCTTCCCAGCGCCCACGAAGCTGTGCCGGCCACTTCCTCATCCTCCAGATCCACGAATTCCAGAACGTACGGAAGCTCCGCCGGCGACCCGGTTTCACCCAACAGCGCCAGTGCATTCTCCACCGCCGAGTCGGCGTCGCTTTGCAGCAGATCCTGCGCCCAGCCCCGCAACACACCTGTCAGCAGTGGCGCGATGGTCTCACCTTCGCCAAGGATCTTATCAACCAATTCCCGATCCAGAACGACGTCTTCCACCATCTCCTCAATCAGACGTAGTTGGCGCAAACGCTCCGTCACGGCCGGAGGCTCATCGTTCCCCTGCGCGCGCTTCGCCTCGACGATCAGCTTGACTTGCGCTGCTGGAGGCAGCTTCCGGAATCCTTCCAGAAGCTTTCCATCCGGCGAAGCCGTTTGGTAATCGATTCCTTCCATTAAGGCCTTGCTGTCGTAATCGCGTTTACTCACTCCGAGTACGAGCAACGCCTCCGACAGTGCCGCCGATTCCGGCTGCCGGTTAAGCATCCGGGCCAACTCAAGGTATGCGGGGCTCATACAGGGATGCGCCCGAATGGCGCGCCAGAAATACTCTTCCGCCGCCGCAAAGTCGCCCTCATCCCGCTGCAGTTGGCCTAATCCGATCAGCCCGACGTAGTCGTCCGGATCCAGTTCCACCATCGCTTGATACGCCTGCGCGGCGGTCGTCCTGCCGGCCTGCAGATCGCCCCACAGGCTGGCGCGGGCATCATACACGGATTGAGGAAGAAAGAGCATAGGCTGCTATTAATTCTACCCGCCACGGCCGTTACTCGGCCTTCAGAGAAAATGCGCGTTCCACGAAATCAGTCATCACCTTTAGCGCGTCGTGAAACTGCCGCGGCGGATTCTGCTCCGCTCCCCAATAGAATCCGTGGTCCATTCCCTCATGTTCGGAATAGACCGCCGTTGCGCCGCGCGCTTTCAGATCGTCCACCAGCGCCTTTCCCGCGAAGCGAAGTTTGTCGTTCCCACCAACTAGAAACAGCAAAGGGCATTTGATACGCGACGCGTTTTCCTTTACGGAGATGTCGCGATACAGCTCGCGCCGCGCGCCGAATCGCCATGCCAGCTCCACCTCGATCTGATAAGGAGGCGTCCCCGCTTGCGGCAGCTTCACCGCCGTGCCCGGTGGGATCTTGCCAAACTCCGTGGCGATGCGCGACTCGCGCGCCGATTCGCTGCGCGCGGTCAACTTGTTCCGCCAATCCTCATAATCGCGGATGCCTTTGCGAAATTCCTGCGCCCAATCGAAGAACATATCTTCGATGTCGGTGAGGCCGGCCAGAGAAACAACTGCCGCCAATGGCGTGCGCGTTGCAGCCATCGCCGCAAGGTAGCCGCCATGACTCCCGCCAATAATGGCGATTCGTTTCTTGTCGACGTAGGGGTAACTCTCCAACTGCCGCACCGCCGCCAGCGCGTCTTGTATCTCATCTTCACCGAAGTGGTACCCGCGGTAATCGGCGGCCATGATCACAAAACCGCGTTTCAGGAAATAGTCGGGAACACGCGCGCGCGTCATCGATTTCAATGCCGCGAACGCGCTGCCGCCAACGCCCCCGTGCAGGAACAGGATAGCCGGCATCGGCTTCTCTCCCGGCGGTTTGCGCAACGCGGCGGCTGTGTAGACGCCATCGAAAGAGCGTACGTGGACTTCGACCGGCTCCGTCTGGCAAAAAACAGCGCTGCCGGAACAGAGCATCGCAACGAATCCGCAAAAAGAGCGAGCAGTCATCAGAGCAATCTATCACGTTATCCCGTAGTTATGGATGTCAGGAGCGGTTGTCGTCATGAGCGAGTTGCAGGCGCAATCCCAGGTGCTGACCGGCTGGTAATTAAACTCGTCGCGCCGCCTGTGCGGTAAATCCCGGCTACACTTGCACTATGCCCCCAATAGATTTAGTCCGGTTGTGGGAAGAACACACCGCGCACGAATTCTCCACGCGCGACACCGATGCCACGCTCGAAACGATGGTGGACGATGCCTACGTGAACCACGTTCCCGTGCTCACGGGCGGCGTGGGGAAAAGCGCCCTGCGTCTTTTCTATTCCAAGGACTTCATTCCGTGCATGCCGCCGGACACGAAGCTGACCCCGGTCTCCCGCACCGTGGGAGAAGATCAGCTTGTGGATGAAATGATCTTCTCCTTCACTCACACCCGCGAAATGCCGTGGATGCTGCCGGGCGTACCTCCCACCCATCGTTTTGTGGAAGTGGCTTTGGTCGCCATCGTGCGTTTTCGCGACGGCAAGCTCGCACACGAACACATCTACTGGGACCAGGCTTCCGTGCTGAAGCAGATTGGGTTGTTGACCGGCCCCGCACTTCCGGTGTTTGGAGCGGAGTCCGCGCAAAAAGTGCGCGGAGACTCCTGATTCACGCTACTCGACGATCGCCACTTTTTTCCTGGGGTCGGGAATGTGGATTTGAACCTCTGTGACGTTGGAGTAGCGGTTTTCGCCCTCATTGAAGATTCCGCCTGAGTTAAGTGTGACGCGGACAATGTAGTCGCCTTCGGGAACATTGGTGATATCAATCCACTGGCCGACAAGCTGCTTGTAGTACCAGTCGCCCCAACCGGAAGTGATGCCCTGATTGTTGCAGTCGTAGCCGTGGCTCTTGCCGCCATCTTCGTATTTGAAAGAGTCTTCGAAGCAAAAACCCTGCTTGGTACCTGTGGCGGCCGTCTTTCCGGTCTTCACATCAATGAGTTCGTAAATGGAAAAGTCCTTGATGTGATAGTGGCCGTGGCAGGGATGAAAATCAAAATACTGGGCGTACGGGTTGTTGGGGTCGCTACGATTTCCCACTACCAGATCGCCGTCGCCGCGGTTCATAAGGACCGTATCGAAGCGAAGCAGACGGCGGTAGCCGCTGCCGCCGACGACACCTTCGGCCAGGGCGCAATCCGTCGGAGCAAAGTAGCGGTCCACAATCTCCATTTGGGCGACAAAGCGCTGGGGATCCAGCACCAGGTCGGGCTTGCCGCCATTGGCATAGATGGGATAGTCGCGCGCGACATTTGTGCGCTGCGCGAAACACATCAGCGGCAACATCAGCAATGCGCAAGAGAGAAACTTGGTTCGTGTTGAGATAAATGTTTTCATTTGGGTCAAACCAGTTTAGCAATTTCAGTCAGACGCGGATGATAGAATAACTCCAACATTCGGGACGTTGGAGGTTATCGCCATGTGTTCTCCGCTCATTCTTGCCGCAATGGTCGCGGCGTCGTTGTTCGCTCAAAGTCCCACCGGTGAGATTTCCGGCGTCGTTCGCGATGCCACAGCAGCGCTCATCCCCGATGCCGAAATTGCCGCCGTCAACCAAAACACGAATGAGACCAAGATCACGCGCTCCAACGGCCAGGGACAATACACGCTCGCCCAAATGCCGGTTGGCATCTATCGCGTCACCATTCGCAAAGCCGGATTCCGCACGCTGGAGGAGACCGGCGTGGAACTGAGCGCACTGCAAAGTCTGCGCGCCGACTTTCGTCTTGCCGTCGGCGAGCTCGCCGAATCCGTCACCGTTACCTCGGAGTCCCCGCAAGTGGACACGCGCAGTTCCATGTACGGCATGCTGGTCGACGACCGCCGCGTGCGCGATCTGCCTCTCAACGGCCGCAACGCCGTCGATCTGGTTCGCCTGTTGCCCGGCATGAACAACGTAAGTTCCACCATTCGCCCCGCCTTCGGCCAGCAGCAGATTGCAGCGAATGGCGGCCGCTACTGGGCCGCGAATTTCCTGCTCGATGGAGGTTCCGTCAACTACTTTCACCGCGGCGCGGGATTGGAACTGCCGCCGCCCGACGCGCTGCAGGAATTCCGTCTCGTCACCGTCGGCACGCCCGCCGAATACGGACGCGGTTCCGTAACCCTCAGCGCCGTCACCCGTAGCGGCACCAATCAGTTTCACGGCAGCGCCTGGGAGTTCCTTCGCAACGACGATTTCGATGCCCGTAGCTTTTTCTCCAACAGCGTTCCCAAGCTTCGCTTCAATCAGTTCGGCTTCACCGGCGGCGGCCGTGTGGTGAAGGACAAACACTTCTTCTTTCTTTCTTACCAGGGCTTGCGCATCCGCGAAGATCAGGTCAGCAGTTCCTCCAGTCCCGCTACCGCTCTCGAACGGCAGGGGAATTTCTCCGCATCCCGGGCGATCCTCACAGACCCTCTCACGGGCCAGGCTTTTCCCGCCAACCTCATTCCGCAGACGCGCTTCGATGCCGTGGCGCTGAAGGTGTTGCAGCAGTATGTTCCTCAAGCCAACCGGCCCAACAACCAATGGGTGGGACAGGTCAGCCGGCCCACTACGGGCAACCAGTGGATCGGCCGCTGGGACTCGCACCTCACCAACCGGCAGCATGTGAACTTCCGCTATTTCACCGACGACAGTTCCGGCGCGGAAAATTTCCCCGAAGGTTCCAGCTACCCCGGATACAGTCCGTTCGCCAACACGCTGCACATGCAAACCATGACGGCCGAGCACACTTTCATCATCACGCCGAATCTTCTCAACGCTCTGCGCGCCACCTACACTCGGTTCAACTATGAGGAAGCGAACACCGTCCGCAAGACGCTCCTGGATTTAGGCGGCAGCGATTTCATTCACGCCGGCGGTCCGGCCACCGTACCCAGCCTCACCGTCAGCGGACGATTTGGCCTCTCGCCGGGCCGCGACCGGCAGCGTCTCTCCACTAATCTCGATTTGTCCGAAAACATGACGTGGACGCGCGGCGCGCACCAGATCAAGTTCGGCGCCGACGTGCAGCTCGATCGTTTCTCATATCGCGACAACAGCACCACCGGCGGCAGCTTCACCTTCGACGGCTCCCTTACCAAAGATGCGCTCGCCGACTTTCTCATCGGCCGCTCCATCCGCCTCAGTCAGGCATCGCCGCTCGATACGGACCAGCGTTACACCGTGCAGGGCTACTACATTCAGGACACTTGGAAACTGAGTCAGCGCGTGACCGTAAGCGCGGGCCTGCGATGGGAGTTGTACCCCATCTTCAAAGACCGCTACGGCAAGATGACCGGCTTCGTGGCGGGCGCGAAATCGACGCGTTTCCCCAATGCTCCGCTCGGTCTGGTCTTCGCCGGCGATAGCGCCTATCCTTATCGCGGCGATAACAATAACTTTGGCCCCCGTTTGGGTATCGCCTGGGACATATTTGGCAATGGCAGAACTTCGCTGCGCACCTCTTGGGGCATGTTCTACGAACCGCTCACGGGCGAGATGGCGGGCGGAGTTCTTCTGCCGCAGCCTTTCGGGCTGACGAATACCATCGACAATCCCTTTGCGCTCAGCGCTCCCTATCGCGGCCGGAGCAACCCCTTCCCGTTCGTGGTCGATCCTTCCTCGGCCAGATTCGTTCTGCCGGTGCAGATTCCGAAATCGATGGACCCGGGTCTGCGCATTCCCTACACGATGAACTACCACTTCGGCATCCAGCAACAGGTGACGCGATCATTGATGGTGGAAGCCGCCTACGTTGGGAACGGGGGAAGGAAACTCCCCGGCTTGCGCGAATTCAATCAGGCGCGTTTCGCGACCGGTGCCACCACCGGCAACACCAACGCGCGCCGCCCCCTTGCGCCCAACTATGCCAGCATCGGCCTGCTCTCCACCGCCGGAATCTCCTCCTACAATTCGCTGCAGATTCGCGCCGTGCAGAAATTTCGCAAAGGTCTCACGTTCACTTCGGCATACACGTGGGCCAAGTCCATCGACATGTATGGCGGCGGCGCATTCGCCAACGTCGGGCAGCAGGATCCGCAGAACCCGCTCGACCTGCGCGCCGACCGCGGCCGCAGTGAGCAGGACCTGCGCCACCGCTGGGTGTCGTCCTATTTATACGAACTTCCTTTCTTCAAAGGAAACCAGTGGTACGCGCGCGCCTTTGGCGGTTGGGAGATGGGCGGCATCCTGACGCTCTCCAAAGGGGCGCCGCTCACCGTGCTCAGCGGACGCGACAACTCCCTTAGCGGCGTTGGCTTCGATCGTCCCAATGTGACCGGCTCTCCCGATCTGCCCTCGGACCGTTCCCGCGACGATCGCATGGCGCGCTATTTCAACACCTCCGCTTTCACTCCGAATCTGCCCGGCCAGTTCGGCAATGCCGGTCGCGCCATCATGATCGCGCCCGGCAGTTTCAACTGGGATGTTTCGCTCTCCAAAGCCTTCCGCATTCGCGAATCGCACGCCGTCCACTTCCGCTGCGATGCGTTCAATCTGCTGAACCACGCCAATCTCGGCTCCCCCAATACGACGCTCACCTCGCCGGCCTTCGGCCGCATACAAAGCACCAGCGGCGGGCGCGTCATGCAGCTTTCGCTCAAATACACCTTCTGAGTGGGGCAGATCTCCAGATCTCCCTCGAGCAACACCCCGTCGGCGGGCACCTTGTCGCCGG
>JACPVQ010000098.1 GCA_016191645.1 Candidatus Solibacter usitatus | reverse complement strand
GCGAGGCCATGCGGGATCTGGAGATCCCGCTGCAGATCTGGAGATCTGCCCCACATCGCGTTGGCCCCGAGGCCCATATGGCCCCACAATGCGACAGACGGAGAATGTGAGGCATCGCCATTACATTCGGGACTTGGAGATCGCCGGGATCATCTGCTCAAACGCGGGCAGAGGATGTTCCGGATGCAGGTAATGTTTGGTGAGCCCGTCGACCAGCAGCTGGAAGGCTGTACCGGGATCGTCGGCAAATTGGAAGAGATCCATATCCGCGGGGCTGATCATTCCGTATTTCACCAGCGCGTCAAAGTTGATGACTTCTTTCCAGAATGACGTTCCATAAAGAATGATCACCATCTTCTTTTCCAGCTTCTTGGTTTGCGCGAGGGTGAGCAATTCGCTGAGTTCATCGAGGGTGCCGAAGCCGCCGGGGAAAACGATGAGCGCTTTCGCAAGGTAGGCGAACCAGAACTTGCGCATAAAGAAGTAGTGAAATTCGAAGTTCAATTCCGGCGTAATGAAATCGTTGGGCCACTGCTCAAAGGGCAGTCCGATGTTGAGGCCAATGGATTTTCCTCCCGCGTCGGACGCGCCGCGATTGGCCGCTTCCATGATGCCCGGACCTCCGCCCGTGCAGACGACAAATCGATAGGCCTTGTCGAGGCCGTCCGACCACTTCGTGATGAGACGCGCCAGTTCGCGAGCCTCGGTATAGTAACGGATCATCGGATGATCGCCTTGGGCGGGTATGCGCGCCGATCCGAAGAAGACCACCGTATCGCGGATCAACTGCTTGCGGAAGCGATCGAGCGGGCCCAGGTATTCCGAAAGAATGCGCACGGAACGCGCCGAAGCGGCCTCGAGAAACTGTTCGTCTTTGTAAGCAACGGGCGGGCGGGTTTTCTTACTCATGCGACTCCCACTTCTCCACTTTTCTCTCCAATTCTCGCACTGCCTTGACGAGTTCCGGCAGCTTGGGCAAGGCGGTGATGGTGCGCAGCCACTGACGAACTTCGTACGCAGGCGAGCCGGAGATGACCGAACCCGGCGCGATATCGCCGCCGACGCCGCTTTGCGCGTAGACCACAACATCGTCGTGAATGGTGAGGTGGCCGGAGATGCCGACTTGTCCCGCCAGCAACACGTTCTTCTCCAAGATGGAACTTCCGGCCAGACCCACTTGCGCGCAGATAATGTTGTCTTCACCGACGACGCATCCATGGCCGATCTGCACCAGGCTGTCAATCTTCGCGCCGCGCTTGACGCGCGTTTCCCCAATGGATGCGCGATCCACGGAAGTGTTCGTCTGAATCTCGACGTCGTCTTCCAGCACGGTAGTGCCCGACTGCACAATCTTGTAGTGCGTGCCCTCTTTGGTCTTCGCGAAGCCGTAGCCATCGCCGCCGATGACGACGCCGTTCTGCAGGGTGACGCGATGGCCAATGCGGCAGAATTCGCGCACGACGGAGTTGGAATGAGCGATGAAATCGTCCCCGATGATCACGCCTTCGTAAATCACCGCGTGCGGATGAAGGACGGCGTTGTTTCCTATGATGACGTTCGCGCCAACCACGGCGTAAGCGCCGATGGAAGCATTTTCGCCGATGGAGGCCGACGCGTCGATGGCGGCCGTTGGATGGATGCCGGGCTTGGGGCGAGGCGGCTGATAGAAGAGCTCGAGCGCGCGGGCAAAGTCGTGGTAAGGGTTCGCGGAAATCAGGAAGGACGCGTTGAGCCCGGCGATGGGCGATTGCACAAGGATCGCCGCGGCGGACGTTTTCTTCGCTTTGACACTGTATTTTGGGTTGGAAAGGAAGCTCAGTTCGCGCGCGCCGGCATGCTCGATGCCCGCTACTCCGGTGATGTCGAGATGGGGATCGCCTTCCAACCTGCATCCGAGGCGCACGGCAATTTCAGAGAGCTTCATCGCAACACAAACAGGATAGCGATTCAGCAAATCGCCCGCACAGCGGAGCTTGGCCTCCGCTGCGATTACTGACGGCACGGGCGATCTGGAGATCGCCTCGTTGCGGGAGTGAAGTCCCGCGTTCGGCGGGAGTGAAGTCCCGCGTTCGGCGGGAGTGAAGTCCCGCGTTCGGCGGGACTGAAGTCCCGCGTTCGGCTGCTTTGCAGCCGCCCGGGAGATTGCGATTACTTCAGGCAGAGCCGGTCTGGAGACCGGCTCGCAGATCTGGAGATCTGCCCCACACAAACTTGGGAAATGTCCAAACTCGAGGTGCGGGACTGAAGTCCCGCCTACAACACTCAATACTTGCGCGGGAAGTGCTGCATTCCGGCGGCGGTTAGTTTCTTGTCCGTTTGCTGATACTCCTCAGTTGTGGACAAAGGCCCAACCAGCACGCGCACGGTGTCGGGCCATTCCGTATCGGCCGTGTGCACGGCCAACCCCAGCTTCGCCACGCGATCCACAAAGCCGCCTCCCGAGGTCCGGGTGGTCAAACCCACTTGAAAGTACATTTCGCCACTGGGTTTCACCTGCGCGCCGGCAACGGGCACCGGAGCACTCGGCGCAACTTTGGCGGCCGAGCCCAGCGCCGAAGGCTTTTCGATGACCGCGGGAGGCAATACAGCCTTTGCTTCCGTCACGCGCGGCGGCGGTTCAATGATAATGGGCGCGGCCTGTACAACGGATCCCCGCATCGCCGAAATGGAGCGGCCGCACACGTAGGCCAAAGAGGCGACCAGTCCGATCACCAGAAGCGCCATGCAACAAATTGTCATCACCTGCCGCTGATGGACGACGAAGGAGAGTTGATCTTCGGAGGCTTGCGTCATGGGGGAAGAATCGGCGGGGAAGGCGAAAAACTTTACGATCTAAGGTCTTTCCCCCCTGTCGGGATCTGCGGCGGCCGCCTTACAGTTTTCCCCTCTTTCGACCGATGAATGGGTTGTGGCGTTAGACTTCCGGCAAACCCGAATCGAACTGCTCCTGCGCTCGCAGAACGCGGATGGAGGGTGGGGTTATTTTGCCGGCCGCCAATCGTGGCTGGAGCCTACCTGCTACTCCCTGCTTGCTCTTCACACATTAGAAGAAGGAAAAACCGCCACGGAACGCGGATGGAAATTCCTTCGTGCCCGGCAACGTCCCAGCGGCGGATTCAGCCCCAACGCCCTCGTGCCGGACGCCTGCTGGGCTACTTCGTTATGTGTCACGCTGCACGCGGTGCGCGGGGAATTCGACGCCGGGTGGAAGCTGGGTGTGGAGTGGCTGCTGGCGTCTGAAGGCGCGGAAGGCACGTGGTTGGAACGCGCCATCAATCTGGTCCGCCCGCTGCCGGTGGAGTATGACCGCAGATTCAAGGGATGGCCCTGGCTGCCGGGAACTTCCAGTTGGGTGGAGCCGACCGCTCACGCAATCGTCGCTTTGAAAAAAGTTCCGCCGCACTCGGCGATATCGGCACGCGCGCAAAAGCGTATCGAAGAAGCGGAGCGGATGCTGATGGACCGCAGGTCCACGGATGGAGGATGGAACTACGGAAACAGGCGCGTCCTGAAAACGAATTTGCCCTCTTATCCGGAAACAACGGGAATCGCGCTCACGGGATTGCAGGGAAGCAAGCGCTGGAACCTGCAAAGCGCCGTAGACGCGGCGCGCAAAGAGTGGCCGCAAACGCAATCTTCCTTGGCGAAGGCATGGCTGGCCATCGCGCTGCGCAATGCCGGCGACACGCTTCCCGCTCCTGAGCCGCTGGCGCCCGGCAATGACCTGATGGCCGCCGCGCTGGAGGCAATGGCATGCCCACAAGGAGGCCACCAATGGCTGACGGCGGGTTGAGATTGACGCGGCGTGAATTCTATCCAGTGGCAGCGCTCGCCGTGGGAGCGGCGTGCAGCCGTAAGCCGCGGCTGCCCCTTTCGCCTCCGGGAAATTCGGCGGTGTTCGTGGCCAAAGCCGCATCGTACGCCGCGGAACTGGAACGGCCCATCGAGGAAGGCCTTCGCGCGTGCGGCCTTGACGTAAGAGGCAAGAACGTTTTGTTGAAGCCGAACCTGGTAGAGTTTGACGCGTCCACTTCCATCAATACGCACACCGCCGTTATTGCCGCGGCGTTTGCCGTGTTCACGAAGGTGGGCGCGGCCACCGTGCGCATCGCCGAAGGTCCGGGCCACCGCCGCGACACGTTGTTCCTGGCGGAACAGGCAGGCTACCGGCATGGGATCGCGCAATGGGAGAAGCTCTTCATCGATCTCAATCGCGACGATGTCAGCGCAGTGCGCGGCTTTGCCGGACGCGGCGAGTTCTTCTTCCCCAACGCCGCGCTGGACGCCGACCTGATCGTGTCGCTGGCTAAGATGAAGACGCATCATTGGGCCGGCGCGACGCTGTCCATGAAGAATTTCTTCGGCCTGGTTCCCGGCGCGGTCTATGGATGGCCGAAAAACATCCTGCATCACATCGGGATTGCGAACTCAATCGTTGCGCTCAACAAAACATTCCGTAAGACCTTCGCCATCGTGGACGGAATCGTGGGCATGGAGGGGAACGGCCCCATACAGGGAACGCCGAAGCAAAGCGGCGTGCTCATTATGGGCGCGGATCTTCCCGCTGTCGATGCCACCTGCTGCCGCATCATGGGAATCGATCCGCTGCAGTTGGAATACATGCGGCTGGCCGCGGAGCTTGGTCACATAGAAGAATCGCGGATTGAACAGCGCGGGGAAAACGCCCTTTCCGTGCGCGCTCCTTTTACACTGATCAAGGAATTTCAGCATGTCCGCTTGGCGTAGGCCGGCGATCGCGTTCGTCTTGGGCTGCGCCGTGGCCGCGCTGTCTGCATCCTACTGGATTGCCTGGCGCGCGCCCGCCATTGGAGCGTTCCACGACGACGGGGTTTACGTGGTGACGGCCAAAGCGCTGGCGGAGGGCAAAGGTTACCGCATCCTCAGTCTGCCCAACGAAATTGCGCAGACGAAGTATCCGATTCTGTTTCCGCTGTTGCTCTCCGCGCTTTGGCGCTTGAACCCGGATTTCCCCAATAACCAGGCTCTGTTGAAATTGCTTCCCCTCGCCTGCGGAGTGCTGTGGCTGTTTTTGTCGTACCGCTGGATTCGCTCGGGTGGCGGCTCGAAATGGGAAGGCTGGGGGATTGTCCTGTGCACCGCGGCCTCGGGGTGGACGATTTACTTATCCACGGCGCCTCTTAGCGAAACGATGTTCGCGGCGCTGACCATGGCTTCCTTGTTGGCGCTGGGCCGGGCGGAACGCGCCGATGGCGGTTTGCGCCATATCGTGATTGCCGCCGCGTTGGCAGCGCTGGCATTCCACACGCGCACGGTTGGCATTGCGCTGCTGGCCGCCGTGCCGCTGCGATTTGCCTATCGCCGGGAATGGCGACCGGCCTTCGCGTTTGGCGTCACGGCCGCATTGCTCTGCCTGCCTTGGCTGTTGTGGGTGGCAGCGCAGAACTCGGGACAGACACTCACGGATGCTTACTATTCGAAAGAGAATTACAAAGGCTGGAACATCCTGTTCAACTTTGCACCTTTCGAGAAGTTGCACATCGTTGGATTCAATCTCATGATGATCCTGTTCGCGCCGGCCATTCTCGCCGGGCTGCCTCCACAGGGCGCGTGGCTTATTCCGATGGCCCTCATTGGCGTTGTCGTATTCCTTGGAGTCTTGCGTTTGACCGATTCGCATGCGCGCTGGTTTCTGGCATGCTACATCGGCATGCTGCTCTGTTGGGCCTGGGCGCCAAACCGGTTTCTCGCGCCCATTCTTCCGATGCTCTATTGGTGCGGCTGGCGTCTGCTGCGCGCGAGAAAATCGTACGCCGTTACGGCATTGGCGGCAATGACGGCAATTTGCACCGTGTCCCTGGCGTTGTCTTCGCAACAAACTTTGCGCTTGGGCAGCCCTGTTCCTCAACTGCACGCTGACGACGATTGGAGAGCAATGGCGAAGCTGGTGGAACATCTCCGCAACTACACCGCGCCGGACGCCGTTCTCGCGGGAAACCTCGATCCCGTGTTCTATTTATTCACCGGACGCAAGGCCATCCGTGGCTTCACGGCGGAACCTTATTCCCTCATCTACGCGCAAACCGGCACTCCGCTGGGAACCACGGACCGCATTGTAGCCAATTTGCGCGAACAGCACGCCACGCATTGGATCCGCATTCCCGACTCCATAATGCTTGCCGTCATCAAGGACACCAGAGGGCAAGACCTCATCGAATACGCGCTCATGGCAGGCTTCGTAGCCGTGGCGGCCGGAGCGATCATGCCATCGGTCTCCACAAGCGTATCGACGATTTTCTCCAAGATTGGCTCGGTCATGACAACCGCCGCTGCCAGCTAACGGACGCGGAGAGTAGTACCTGAGGTCAGGTTTTCCTAGTGGACGGGTAAGCAACATGTGCCTGTCCCCTAGGTCTACTCAAGCATTGGTTCTAGCCCAGGGCGATGTTAAGTTGGGTACACCTGTGCAGGAGCAAGTACTAGCAGGCTAGGAGAGCAAAATGAAAAAAATACTTTACGCCATTGCGCAATTCGTCAAAGACAGCAAAGGACAGGACCTCATCGAGTATGCACTGATGGCCGGCTTCGTCGCCGTAGCGGCCGGGGCCATCATGCCCAGCGTATCCGACAGTGTGTCCACGATCTTCTCCAAGATCGGCTCGGTCATGACGACTGCCGCAGCCAGCTAGGGATAGGCTAATGATAAAATGACGCATGCGGAGCGGGCTCGGGTCCGCTTCCTGCTGGGTCCGCATGCTATATCGCCTGTTGTTCATAGCCGCGTGTTCTTCCTCCTGCGCCATTGCCGCGCCGGATGAAGCGTCGTTTGCGAAAGCGCAGAACTTCCTCCGCGTATATTGTAAGGCTTGTCACGACGGCGGGAATGCGGTTGGCGGATTTCGCGTCGATCGAATTGCCGCTCCCGCAAGCCTGAGCACCGAAGCGCAGCGCTGGAGCAAACTGAACTTGCGCGTGCGCGGCCGGGAGATGCCGCCGAAGAACGCGCCTGCGCCCTCTTTGGAGCAGATGGAGGAGTTCACGCAGTGGGTAGAGATCGCGCTCCGCACCGAGGCCTGTGTTACCGGCGCGAAGCCCGGTCCCTCCGTCATTCGACGCCTCAACCGCGACGAGTACTCCAACACGCTGCGCGACCTGCTGGACATTCACCTCGATATCGCCAAGGCCCTACCTGTGGACGGCGCCGGCGGCGAAGGCTTCGATAACGCCGCTGAGACGCTGTTCCTTTCTCCTCTGCATTCGGAGAAGTACATGGATATGGCGAAGTTCGCCATGGACTTCGCAGCCAAGGAATACAAATCGAAGGTCAAAATCCTGATCGCGAAACCTGGTCCCGGAGTGTCGCCGGCGCAGGCTGCGCGCACCATTCTCACCGCTTTCCTGCCGCGCGCTTTTCGACGCCCCGTGACGGAAGAGGACGTCGCACCTTACCTTGCTTTGTTTGAAGCGGCAAGGAAACAGGGGCAGCCTTTTGAACCCGCCATCTTTCTCACTCTGCGCGGCGTGCTCGTCTCGCCGATGTTTCTGTATCGTTCCGAGCCACCCAATGAAACCGGCGCAGCCGCGTCCGTGAATCAATACGCGCTTGCCTCCCGCATCTCTTATTTTTTGTGGGGCAGCATGCCCGACGAGTTTCTGTTCGACGCTGCCGCGGCGGGAAAACTCAATGATCCGGCCGTGGTGCGCACCGTCGTGCAGAGGATGCTTCGCAACGACCGTGCCATGGGGTTTGCGCGCAGCTTTGTCGAACAGTGGCTGGGCACGCGCGATCTGATGGGCGATAAGGCTCCCGACGCGAAGTTGTTCCCCGAATACATCGCGGATGAAGAGATTCGTTCCGACATCCGCTTGCAACCGGTTCTGTTCTTCCAGGAGATCTTCGCGCGCGATCTTTCGCTGCTCAATTTCCTGGATTCCAAAGGAACTATCGGCACCAGCAACCTGTCGAAGTTTTTTGGCGTGAAGCTTCCCGTACGCGCTAACGCGGCGAAACAGCCGCAATGGGTGGAACTGCCCGAAGGTTCGCATCGCGGCGGATTGTTGGGAATGCCCGCGGTGCTAACAGTCTCTTCGTATCCCTATCGAACCAGCCCCGTGTTGCGCGGAGCATGGATTCTGGATGCGATTCTGGGCACGCCTCCGCCACCGCCGCCTGCCGATGTTCCGGCGTTGGAAGAGGCGAAGGATGGAACGGCTCCGAAATCGATGCGCGAAAGGCTGACGCGCCACCGCGATAATGTTGCGTGCGCCAGTTGCCACAGCCGCATTGA
Source organism: Candidatus Solibacter usitatus (assembly GCA_016191645.1). GTDB lineage: Bacteria > Acidobacteriota > Terriglobia > Bryobacterales > Bryobacteraceae > CADEFT01. Next base: position 34,986 of record JACPVQ010000098.1, on the reverse strand, counting down.
CGGACTTGGCTTCGCGCTGGAAAATTACGATGTTCTCGGACGCTGGCGAGAACAGGATGCGGGCAAACCGATTGACAGTTCGGGCGAACTCGCGGGCGGAGTGAAGTTCCACGGACCCGATGAACTCAAACTGGCGCTGCTGGAGAAGAAGGATCTTTTCCTGCGCAACTTCACGACGAAACTGCTTGGCTTCGCACTGGGCCGCGGGCTGACGCTGGCCGATTCGTGCACCGTGGAACAAATACTGGAAAAACTGAGAGAGAATGATTACAAGACGCAAACGCTGGTGGAAGCGATTATTCTGAGTGCGCCGTTTCAGTGGCAGGCGTCGAGTTTGCGGGCTCCGCCCGCTGTGCCGTTCAAGCAGGAAAAGAAGCAGGAGAAGAAAAGACCGTGATTCGATCACCACTCTCGCGAAGAGCCGTGTTGCGCGGCGCGGGCGTTTGTCTCGGCCTGCCTTGGCTTGAGGCGATGACGCCGCCCGCCACTTCCCGGCTGCCCAGAAATCCTGTCCGCCTAGCCGCTCTCTACATGCCGAACGGCGTGAACACGAAGGAGTGGTGGCCGGAGGCTCCGGGCCGCGACTTTGCGCTGACGCCCAGTTTGGAGCCGCTGCGCGACGTTCGCGATCAGGTGGTGGTTCTCAGCAATCTCTGGAATGCCAATTCCAAAGGAGGCGATGGCCACTACGTCAAAGAGGCTGCCATCCTCACCTGTACAACCATTAAGAAAACTCCCGGCGCGGATTTAGCGAATGGAATCTCGTTGGATCAGCTGGCGGCGCGGAAGTCGGGACAGCACACGCCGCTGCCTTCGCTGGAACTTGGCGTAACGCCGGTAGCCATCGGCGTGGATGCCGTGGTGGGTTACACGCGAGTGTATGGATCGCACATCGCCTGGAGCAGCGAAACTACACCACTGGCGCGGGAGATTAATCCGGCCTCAGTCTACGAACGCCTTTACCGCGCGTCGACCGGAGCACTGGGGAATTCCGCCAAGCTCGACAAGCTTCTGCTGGACCGCGTGCTGGGAGATGCCAAACGTCTGCGGGCGAATGTCGGCGCGGCGGATAAGCTTCGCGTCGATGAGTATCTCTCCGTGATGCGATCGCTGGAAGAACGCGTGGAGAAATCCGGGAGCGCGGCGCGGCGCGAATGGAAGCCGCGCATGCCGATCGACCGCAAGGGAGCTCCCACGGACCGGCCCAATGATCACGCCGAACATGTGCGCCTGATGCTGGATATGATCGCCACGGCGTTCCAGTCCGATACTACGCGCGTCAGTACCTTTATGTTCGGCAATGCGGTGAGCAACGTCAGCTTCCGCTGGCTGGAAGGCGTCAGCGCCGGCCACCACGACGTATCGCACCATCAGAACGAAGCCGACAAACTGCGGCAATATCATCTCATCAACCGTTGGCACGTGGCGCAATTCGCCTATTTGATGAAGCGGCTGCGCGATATGAAGGAAGGCGATTCCACGGTCCTGGATAATTCCATGATTCTGTTCGCGTCGGCGCTGAACGACGGGAATAAGCACGATCCGCATAAACTGCCGCTGTTGCTTGGCGGCCGCGGCGGCGGACGCATCGACAGCGGACAACACCTGGTCTACTCACCCGATTCCCCGCTAGCGAATCTTTATGTCTCCATGCTCGACGCTTTCGGCGCGCCGGTGGAACGGTTCGGGGACAGCACGGGACCGTTGGCCGGTCTGCTGCGCGGAGACGCCTGATGATCTTCGCGCTGCTCTGCTGGTCGCTACAGGCCGCCGATCTCACGGGCACGTGGGTGGGAACGGTGACCGGCCGCAACGGTGATCTGCAGGATGTCGCCTTCCAACTGCGGCAGCAAGGCGAGGCGATTAGCGGAAAACTCTACGGCGATTATGGGAGCAGCCCCATTGTGGAAGGAAAGACCGCGGACGGAAAGATCACTTTCGTCGTTGTCATCGCCGAGCAGAACGGAAACCAGATCAACACCACACGCCTGCGCTTCAACGGCCGTTTTGAAAACGGAAAATTGGAACTGACGCGGCAGCGCGAAGGGTCCACGAACGCGGGTAACGGCGGCGGCGTCCAATCGCGTGAAGGTCCGGGACAAGCGATGAGCCTGCGCAAGTTGTATTGACACTTTGTTTCAGGTGGGGCCGACCTCCAGGTCGGCGAGGCGGTCTCCAGACCGCCTCTGCTGAGAGCAACCGGTCATTCCGGCTCGGCCGCGCGGCGGCCGCTTCGGCAGCTTTGCAGCCGCTTCGGCAGCTTTGCAGCCGCCCGGGAGATTGCGGTTACTTCAGGCAGAGCCGGTCTGGAGATCTGCCCCACACAAACTCGGGAAATGTCCAAACTCAAGTCGGCCTCGCGGCGGCCGCGAGGGATCTGGAGACCTGCCCCACAGGTGGAAATCTTCGCGGCTTGGGAAGATTCAGCGAGTGTGCCGCGCGCGTTACGCGCGGGCGCTAACTTTGATCCAGCGCTTCCCGGCGTGCACGATGAAGTCGCCACTGGCCCCTGTCCACACTAGATCATTCACTCGAATGCCATCGATCTCGACGGCCCCCGCCTTCAACTTGCGGTTCGCATCCGACACCGACTCGGCCAAACCGATCTTCGCCAGCAGCTTCGGCACGTGAATCCCCGCCGCCGTTCGAACGTCATCCGGCAGTGCCACCGTCCCAATGTCCGACGGAATCTCCTTGCGCCGCACAACGCGGTTGAACTCCTCGGCGGCGCGCGAGGCATCCGCCTGCGAATGAAAATCGGCGACAATCCGTTTCGCCAACTCCATTTTCGATTCCATGGGATGCGCGTCTCCACGGGCAATCCGCTGCTTTAACTGGCCGATCCCGGCGACGCTCATATCGGTGAGAAGTTCGTAGTAGCGGTACATCAACTCATCGCTGATCGACATCAGCTTCTTAAACATCTCCTCCGCCGGCTCCGTAATCCCAACGTAATTCCCCTTCGACTTCGACATCTTTTCGACGCCGTCCAAACCTTCCAGCAGCGGCATGGTGGCGACAATCTGCGGCAACTGGCCGAAGTCGCGCTGCAATTCACGGCCCACCAGCAGATTGAACTTCTGATCGGATCCGCCCATCTCCACGTCGCATTTCAATGCCACCGAATCGTAGCCCTGCGCCAATGGATAGAGGAATTCATGAACGGAGATGGGGTTTTGTTCACGGTACCGCTTGGCAAAATCGTCGCGTTCCAAAAGCCGCGCCACGGTGTACTTGCCGCACAATGCTCCCACTTCGACAAACGTCATCGCAGCCAGCCACTCACTGTTAAAACGGACTTCGGTCTTCACAGGATCAAGAATCTTGAACACCTGCGATTTGTAGGTTTCGGCGTTCTGCTCGATTTCCGCCCGCGTCATCGCGGGACGTGTCACGTTGCGGCCGGTCGGGTCGCCGATGAGGCCGGTAGTGTCGCCGATGAGAAAGATCACGGTGTGTCCCAAATCCTGAAAGTGCTTCATTTTTCGCAGCAGAACCGTGTGTCCCAAATGCAGATCCGGCGCGGTTGGGTCAAAACCCGCCTTGACGCGCAGCGGCCGGCCGAGCTTCAGCCTCTCGCGCAGATCTTCCTCGCGGATGAGTTCATGCAGTCCCTTTCGAAGGTAGGTGATCGATTCGTCAATGGAAAAAGATGCCACCCCTTTATTCTACGGTTGCGCTCAGCATCCGCGCGGACTAGCATGTAACGGGGGAATTGATTATGAAGCGGATCCTTTTCTGTTCGGTTCTGGCTGCTTTGATCCTGGCGCCCCGCGTGCTTTCCGCCCAAGGCATGGCGCGGATGACCACCGTGGAACCCGACAAGGGCAAAGCCGGCGACGAGATCACGGTCAATGGCGAAAACCTCGACTCCAAAGGCGTGGGCGATATCTATCTTACCGACGGCAAGAATGACATCAAGGTGCAGGTAGTTTCGCAGGCGGCCACGATCATCAAGTTCAAGATTCCCGCCAGCGCGAAGCCCATGCGTTACGCGCTGATGCTGGTGACAAAAGGGCCCGATCCGAAAATGATCGAGCAACCCGTCAAGCTCACTGTGGAGTGAGTTGTATGGCGATCTTCTTTGTGCCGTTGATTTTGTTGCTCGGCGGCGCATGCGGTTGCCTTGCGCAAAAGCCTCCGCTCATCCGTCACGACTTCGAAACCGGCGAGCAGGGTTGGGTGGGCATGGGCGTGAACACCAAGGCGCAAACGTCACAGGATGCGCATGGCGGCAAGGCCTCGCTCGTGCTGAATTATCAGATCGCCGCCAAACAGCCCGCCATGGCGGTGCGGCCCGTCTCCACCAGCCTTGCGGGGATGAAGCGTATCCGTTTTTGGCTGAAAACGGATCATGCCACCCCTGTCGCCGTCGTCATGAGCGAGACCAAACCCGGCGGCGGCGACTACACCGCCATCGCATGGTCGCCGAAGAATGCGTGGCGTCTGGTGGATCTGGCGATTTCCGATTTCGCGTTGAATGATGGGCCGAACGATGCCAAGGATGAAGACGGCAAACTCGATCCGGATAAGGTGCAGGGACTTGCCGTAATGGATCTTTCCGTGTTCTTCGCCAGTGCGGAGTTAGGCATGCCGGTTCAACTGCCGAAAGTGACCGGCGAGCACACTTTGTGGATTGACGATTTCGAGGTGACAGCGGAGGGCCCGCCGGAGGATCGCGGCGCGCGTGTCGACACGTTCGAATCCGGCACCTTGCAATGGATGCCGATTGGTGTGGCCTCGTTGCAGATCGTCGACGGCGCGCCCACCGAGACACGCGCCATGGCGGTGAGCTACCGCCGGGCCGCCGGACAGGTGCTCGGATTCCTGCGGCGCATTAATAATATCGATCTGGCCACATCGATGGGCATCACCGTTGTCGCCGCTTCCGAACAGAATGCCACTGTGATCATGACGCTAGAATGCCGGACGCCGAAGGGAAAGCAGGCGCGCTACAACTACAATCTGGAACTTGCCGGAAATCGCGAGCCATTGCATAAGCGCATTCGCTTCCTCGATTTTGAGCTCGACGGCAACAGCGCTCCTCCGGACGCCCCATCGCGCGTGGATCCGGCGTTTCTACGCACTCTTTCCTTCCTCGACGCTCAAGGCATGTTGTCGCAGTCGGCGGGGCCGAACACCATTTGGATCGGGCCCATCGTTGGTTACAAGTGACGGTTACAAGTGACGGCTACAAGTGACTTGCGCCACAACCACAGAGTTGTAATAATTCCCAACATGTTGCGAACTCTTCTCCTCTGCCTGCTGGTAGGACCGCTTTTCTGCCAGACTACTCCTCTCACTCTTGAGCAGAAAGAGCAGTTTCTGCTGAATGCCAAAGTGATTCGTACACAAGGAGCAAAGAAGGGAATCACCGGTACCATTCGAGCCACGCTCTCCGACGGCAAGATTACCCACGATGCCAGCATTCAAAGAATCGACGAGGAGAAAGCTCGATTTGACGGCCTCAACGGCACCGAGATCAACTTTCGGGACACTTACAAATTCAATATCGCCGGCTACCGGCTGGGCCGGATGCTCGGTTTGGGCGGCATGATTCCGCCCTCGGTGGACCGCGTCTTCGATGGATCGCGCGCCTCGTGGACGTGGTGGGTGGAGGATGTCCAGATGGACGAGGGCACGCGGCTCAAACAGAAAGTCTTTGGGCCCGACAAGGATCTTTGGGGCAGGCAAACCTTGATCATGAGAGTGTTCGACCAGCTAATTTTCAATACGGACCGCAACGTGCAGAACATCCTCTATGACAAGGAGTGGCGTTTGTGGATGATCGACCATTCCCGCGCCTTCCGCACGCGCACGGATTTATTGAATGCGAAACTGTTGGACCGCTGCGACCGCCATTTACTCACGGCCATGAAGCGATTGACGATGGACATGCTGAAAGCGGAGTTGGCGAATTATTTGCGGGACCCCGAATTGAAGGGCATCCTGGCAAGACGGGAAAAGATTGTCGCTTTCTTTGAGAAAGGGGGAGAAGCGAAGCTGTACGATTTTCTGCCGGCGGCGTCGGCGATGACAGTGCAACCAGGGATTTTTCAAGGGAATGGAGACGTGGGCGTCGTGACTCATGCCGGGTCGGTGGAGTACGACGCGGCGCGGAAGAGTTATCGCGTTACGGCGAGCGGTGAGAATGTGTGGGGACGCGCGGACGCCTTTCATTTTGTATGGAAGAAAGTGTCCGGGGATGTTTCCGTGACGGCGGAAATCGAATTCTCAACCAAGACCGGCGATCCGCACAAGAAAGCGATGCTGATGATGCGACAGAGCCTGGACGCGGACGCGGCCTACGCCGACGTCGCGGTGCACGCCAGCGGACTGACGTCGCTGCAATCGCGGGAGGAGAAGGGCGAAGCCACGCACGAAGTGCAGTCCAACGTGTCCGCGCCGAAACGGGTGCGGCTCACCAAAGCAGGAGCGTATTCTTATATCTCCGTCGCCGCCGAAGGCGAGGATCTACGCCTCTCCGGCGGACTGATGAAAGTTCCCCTGCGGGATCCGTTCTACGTTGGAATTGGAGTGAGCGCCCACAACAAGGACGCCAAGGAGGAGGCGGTCTTCCGCAACGTAGAGGTGACGCCGCCGCCGGCGGCCTCGGGACAACCGAAACTTTACAGTACGCTGGAAACCATCACGGTGGCGTCGACGGACCGCCGCGTGCTCTATACCGCCGCAGGACGATTTGAAGCGCCGAACTGGACTAAAGACAACATGCTGCTCTACAACGGCGACGGCCGGTTGCATCGTATTCCAGCGGCGGGAGGAAAGCCGGAGACCATCGACACCGGATTCGCCACGCGGCTGAACAACGATCACGCCATCTCGCCGGATGGCACGATGATCGCCATCAGCGACCAATCACAGGAACAAAGGCGCTCCTTGATCTACGTCGTGCCGATCGGCGGCGGGACTCCAAGAAGAGTCACGGAGAAAGCGCCTTCGTACTTTCATGGCTGGTCGCCGGACGGCAAAACGCTGGCCTACTGCGCCGAACGCGGCGGCAATTTCGACGTCTACACAATTCCCGTCGCCGGCGGCGAAGAGGCACGCCTGACCACAGCGGAAGGGTTGGACGACGGCCCCGAGTATTCGCCCGACGGGAATCACATCTACTTCAACTCCATTCGCAGCGGGCTGATGCAAATCTGGCGCATGAAGCCGGATGGGAGCGAACAGGAACAGGTGACTCCCGATGATGGCTATAACAACTGGTTCCCGCACCTTTCGCCGGACGGGCAGCGTATGGTGTTTATTACCTTCGAAAAAGATGTTACCGGGCATCCCGCGAACAAGGACGTGATGTTGCGCATGATGACCCTGTCGAACCGTAGAATCACGATACTGGCAAAACTGTTCGGCGGCCAGGGGACCATCAACGTGCCTTCCTGGTCGCCCGATGGGCGAAAACTGGCGTTCGTCAGTTATCAACTCATACCCTGACGCAGCGCGGACTTGCACCGCAATGGAGAAGTTGTAATAATTTCCAACATGCTGCAAACACTACCCATCTGGCTGTTGGTAACGCCGCTTTTCTGCGAAACCATACCACCTGCTCTGACACTGGATCAGAAAGCGCAGTTTCTGCTGAACGCAAAAGTGATTCGCACGAAGGGTGCAAAGAAGGGCATCACTGGAACCGTGCGCGCTACGCTCTCCGATGGCACGACAACACACGATGCCAGCATTCAACGAATCGACGAAGAGAAAGCTCGCTTCGAAACTCCTATGGGTACGGAGATCAACTTCCGCGATACCTACAAATTCAACATCGCCGGTTACCGTCTGGGACGGATGCTTGGCTTGGGAGACATGATTCCTCCATCGGTGGAGCGGAGCTACGAGGGCACGAAGGCCGCTTGGACATGGTGGGTGGAAGACGTTCAGATGGATGAAGGAGAACGGGTGAAGAAGAAAGTCTTCGGGCCCGACAAGGACAAATGGTCACGTCAATACCTGATCATGAGGGTGTTCGACCAGTTGATTTATAACACCGACCGCAACATGCAGAATGCAATGTATGACAAAGACTGGAATCTTTGGATGATCGACCATTCGCGTGCCTTCCGCACGCGGACGGACTTGCAGAATGTGAAAATTCTCGACCGCTGCGACCGCCAATTGCTTGCCGCCATGAAGCGGTTGACAATGGAGACGTTGAAAGCCGAGTTGACGGGTTACGTGCGGGATACGGAGATGAAGGGCATTCTGGCCAGGCGGGATAAACTGGTCGCCTTCTTTGAGAAAGCAGGGGAATCGAAGCTGTACGATTTTCTGCCGAAGCAGTGAACGCTAGGCCACGCTTTCCACGGATTGGCGAAGCCGAATGTAATTCCGGCGGATCATGTACGCCAGCACAAGCCAAACGCCCACCAGCAGAATATTGATGACGGCAAAATTGCCCACGGAGAGTGCCAGCCAGTTGGCTCCGGCGAATACCAGACCCGCCGATAGTACGTCACCAGCGCGAACAAAGAACGTATCGGTGGCCGCTTTGGCTTTGTATTTGGCCTCGCGGCTGGTGGGAAGAAAGAGCGCGTGGCGCACCGTGTTGTTCAACGAATAGTCGGTGCTGTTCTCCAAAATCTTTGTGGCGCGAATGATGGAGAGCACGGGCGCAAGGGCGAGGAAGGAGTATCCCACCAGCCCAATGGCGGGCAAGACAAATAGAGCGCCGGCTACGCCGAACCAGCGAAATAACCTGGACACGGCGAATGTCTGGATAAGCAAACCGAGCAGATTGACCCAACTGAAATAATCCCCGTAAAACTGACCGATGAATTTGCTTTGTTCGGCCTTTGGCAGAGCGTGCGCCGATTCGGAAACGAAGCGGCTGACGATGTATTCGCCGTTGGTGTTCACAAAGTTCATGAGGAACACGAGCAGCGCGATTTGCAAAAGATAAGGCTCCTTGGCAAGGAGTTGGAAACCTCCCTTGCGGTCAAGAGGCTGCTCCGCCTCATGCGCGCGAGCGGCAGGCGCGCGGTTCCCTTCGCGCCGGTGAATCACCCATGTCAGGGCGATACATCCGAGCAAGAGAACCGCGGCCAAGGCCATCAATTGGTACGGATCGAAAATACGGAACAACCATTTGGCAATCAGCGATCCGACCCATGCTCCTAGAGATGCCCCGACACCGGCGATGGGAAACAGACGCTTGCCCTGTTCTTCCGTGTAGAGATCGTTGGCAAACGCCCAGATTTGAGCGACCGCCATCATATTGAAGACGCCCGCCCACAGAAAGAACGCGATGCCGATATTTACTCCCGCCAACCCAAGCGCGGCGAAGACCACCAGATTGAGGCTGAAAAACCCGGTCACGTATGCGATGAGCCGAAGCCGGTGGAAACGCGAAGCGATCAGCCCGTAGATGGGTACCGCGATGAGGAACAGCAAGACCTGCCCGGCGGAAGCGTAGCTTTTCATTTCCGCGCCGTGCGGCTGGCTGAGAATCAACGGCTCGCGCACGGTTTTCAGGATGTAATAGGTGCCAAGAAGTAGGAACACATTTGCCGTAAGAAGCAAAACTCCGACAGCTTCCCCTGCCTTCACCTCACTGAAGATGGATAGGAGCCGGTCCAGAGCGGACTTTTGAGTTTCTCTTGGCATTGCGGCAATTATGGCAGATCTCAACCTATTGCAGTCCCAAGGATTTGCGAAGGTTGGTGCCGGGCGGATCGATTGCAGCGGCCTGTTTCAGATAGCTGCCGGGATCGTTGCCGGTAGGAATTGCCAGCTTCATCCCGCGGTGCATCGCGAACGCCTTGCCGTCTTCAATCAGCAGACAAGCAGGTGATTGGTTGTAATGCTTCGACATCCCGACATCGATGAGAATTACTTTCCCTCCGAAGCGCGGGACAACCGCTCCGGCGGTGGGAGTATGGCCAAGCACGACACGTGAGACGCCGAACGTGGAGAGCACGGAATCGACGAAGGGAGCAAGTTCTGTTTCGGAGTCATTGGCCAGACCGCGATACCACAGCGGACCTTGATCGTCCATGGCCACGCCGCCTTGCAGCAGCTTGAAGTCCTTCAGTTCCGCCCGAATTTTCAGGTTGAGGTCGGCCAGCGGGACCGAGACGTATTTCTTGCTGATGCCGCCGTGCATGAAAAGAAGATCGTTGATTTTGACAATGGCATTACGTTCCAGAATGATCTTTCCGTAGCGCCCATTGGCGGCGAATGCCTGGCGATGTTCCACCCATCCCAGTGGACGCTCGTCGTACCATTGCTTGCGATAGACGGGGTCGCCCTTCTTCGCCGGATCCGCCATCACATCGTAGGCGCGATCACGAATCTCCGCGGAATCGCCGGTCTTGTATGATTCGTATTCGCCTGCTGAAACGTAGCGCAGGTCGCCGTACATATTCATCGCCTCGTGATTGCCGATCAACGGGTGGACTCTGCCTTTGGCCTTCTTGGCCTGGTTTTCCAGGTTGATTAGAAGATCGAGAACTTTCCGCGAGGCCGCGCCGCGATCGACACAATCACCGGTCTGAACAAGATGAGTCGCGCCGCCGGTCCATTTGTTGGACTTGTCGATCACGCCGGCTGAGCGCAGCACGGTAACGAATTCGTCATAGCCGCCATGGACATCGCCAACAGCCACAATGCGCTTCACTCCGCTGAAAGTGTCTTGGCCGGGGCTGATTCCCGGCAGTGCAAGTAAGAGGGCAACAATGGCTGTTCGACGCACGAGGTCTCCTTGTGGAAAACTCTTTCATGGTACAACCGATTGAATGCGCTCTGAAGGGGGAGTCCGTTAGACGATGCGTTGGGAACGTCCGGATGCGATGACCGCGAACGCCATGCTGGCATCGGGGCTGATGATCGCTCAGATGACGGAAGCAAAGGCGGTGCGCGATTCGGTGTTTCTGACGCACTTCCCGGCAACGTCGCTGCCTACGATGACGCTGGTGGCCGCGCTCTTCGCCATGGCAAGCAGTTATGCCGGATCCCGTCTCATGCGGGCCACGACGCCGGACCGGTTTGCGCCCATCGCCTTCCTGATCAGCGGCCTGCTGCAGATTGGAGAGCGGAGTCTGTTGTACAGCTACCCGCGCGCGTCCGCCTGTGTGATCTATCTACACGTGTTCGCAATCAACCTCGTCTTAACGTCGTCCTTCTGGTCTTTGATGAACGAACATTATGATCCGCGGTCGGCGAAGAAAGCATTTGGAAAAATTGCGGGGATGGGCACCTTTGGAGGCATCATGGGAGGTCTGATCGCCGAACGTGTTGCGGCGATGGGTTCCATCTACGCGCTCATGCTGGTGACGGCGGTGTTGCACATGGCGTGTGGAGCCGCCTTGTGGCGGTTTACGCGAAAGCACCCGATTGCCCACCGGGCGGAAAAGAAAACAGGCGAGAAGCACGTGGTTCGTAACGTCCTGCGGAAATCGCCATACCTGCTGGAATTGGCGGCGCTGATGATATCGGTATCGGTGGCGGCGGGGTTAGTGGATTATTTGTTCAAGTCGCAAGCGGCTGCGAATATTGCCAAGGGTCCGGGGCTCACCAGATTCTTCGCCGTTTTTTATACGACCACGGGTGTGCTCGGCGTGTGTATGCAGACGTTCGCTTCTTCGGCGATGTTGTCCCGCTTCGGCCTGGCGACCACAGTGAGTTCTTTGCCGTTTGCCGTGGCGGCGGGCGGCGGTGGATTGCTGGCGTTTTTCGGATTTGTGGAACTCACCATTTTGCGCGGACTGGAAGTCGTGTTGCGCAGTTCGCTCTACCGTTCCGGCTATGAACTTTTTTACACACCCGTTCCGTCGTCGGAGAAGAGAGCGGTAAAGGCACTCATCGACGTTAACGGAGAGCGGTTGGGAGACGCGATTGGAAGCGGCATTGTCGGCCTGTTGCTGATTCTGCATGGCAGCGGAAAGTGGCCCATCCTGACGGCTGCGATTGCCTTTTCCGGCGTGGGGCTTGTGCTGGCGCGGCGGCTGGAGCGGTCCTATGTAGGCGCCTTGGAGAAGAGCCTCACCAAGCAATCTGGGCCTCTGGAAGCCGGGCCGGGGTTGGGAGAATTTCTCGATTCGGGGATTATTGTTCCAGTGACGCTGCCCGTGGCGGCGGCAACGCACAAACCCGAGCCAGTGGCGGTGTCCCAGGATCCCGTATTGCTGGAGTTGCAGGAATTGCGCTCCCCGGACGAGAACAGGGCGATTCAGGCGTTAATCAAAACGCAGGCGGCAAACCCGATGATCTGCCATCAGCTGATTCAATTTCTGTCGCATGAGAGTTACGGTTTTCTCGCCATGGAAAAACTTCGCCGCGTCGCGGCCGCTCATGTCGGGCTGCTTGCGGATACTCTGCTGCGCAAGGAAGAGCCGTTTGCGATCCGCAAACGAATTCCGTTGATCCTGGCGCGCAGCGGCTCACAGCGCGCCGTGGACAGCCTGGTGATGACGCTTTCCGACGAAGATTTTCAGATCCGGTTCCGCAGCGCTTACGCTATTGATCAACTGCGCATGGAGAGTCCGCAACTGCACTTGAATCCGGAGCGGGTGTGGCGAATTGTGGAGGAGGAACTGCACGTAAGCCGGGACGTGTGGGAAGTGCGGCGGTTGATGGAAGCGCAGGAGGACACAGGGGAAATTCCGGGAGAAGCGAGCCTGGAATATCTGTTCGCGCTGCTGGGGCTGGTGTTGCCGCGAGAGCCGGTGACCATGGCGTACCGCGCATTGCACACGCAGGACCGCCACTTGCGGGGAACCGCGCTCGAGTATCTGCAAACAGTGCTGCCGGGCAATGCCTGGAAATCCCTGGAGATACTGATTGGAGAGCGCGCGATCCGGAGTCCGCTCACAATGCGCCCGCCCGTGAAATAGTTTCGTATTGCCACTCTTTCCTTTTGTTTCAGCTGTGCTGCCGTGTGGGGACAGGTCTCCAGATCCCGCTGCACGGTCGAAAACCCACCAGCGACGGCCGCTTCGCAGAAGCGGCTGCAAAGCAGCCGATGGCCTCTTGCGAGGCCATGCGGGATCTGGAGATCCCGCTGCAGATCTGGAGATCTGCCACACACAGAGCACTTCACAGCTTGAGAAGATTTCAGAGAGTAGTACAGTGCAGCCGCGAAGGTAATAGTGTCAGCGCAAACCGAAAACGAATAGCCCGCTGCCGGCGGCAATCGCCACGCGCTGTTGCCCACCAGCCGCAAAAGACATGGGCGAGGCAATCACGCGGCCGCCAAGATTGACATGCCAAACGTCGCGGCCCGTCCGCGCGTCTAACGCTTTCAAATAGCCGTCTTCGGTTCCGGCAAAGACGACGCCGCCTGCCGTGGAGAGCACGCCGGCCCACGGCGGGATGAGCATCTTGTGCTCCCATTTCATTTCACCAGTCGACGGATTGAGCGCGCGCACAGCGCCATACCAATCGTGCGCCACCTGTTCATTGTTGAAGTAGCCGCCTTGAAATCGGCGTCCCGGCTTGTAGTCCGCATCTCCTTTGAAGTACAGACTCCCGCCCTCGCGCACCGCGACGTAGAACAAATCGGTGAGCGGACTGTAGGAAGGCGACATCCAATTCGTCCCTCCCGCCACTTGCGGATAAACGTGATTGCCGGTGGCCGTCGGCAGCGTCCCAGGCAATCGCATCGGCCGGCCCCGGTCGTCCAAACCGCTCGCCCAAGTCTGTTTCACAAACGCTTTTCCGTGCAGGAATTCTCCCGTGGCGCGATCCAGCACGTAATAGAATCCGTTGCGATTCGCGGTCACCAACACTTTGCGATTTTGACCGCGTACCGGACGGTCCAACAGCATCATGATTTGCGTCGCGTCCCAGTCGTGTTCGTCGTGCGGAGTGAACTGAAAATGCCACTTGCGCCGGCCGGTGTCGGGGTCGATAGCCAACACGGTACAGGAGAACAGGTTGTCCCCCTTACGCACATCGCCATTCCAATCCGGCCCCGGATTGCCAGTGCCCCAATAGGTCAGATTCAAATCGGGATCGTAACTGCCCGTGATCCAGATGGGCGCGCCGCCGGATTTCCACGAATCGCCGGACCATGTTTCGTTTCCAAATTCTCCCGGCCCCGGCACCGTGTGAAAGCGCCATTTTCTCTCGCCCGTGGCAACATCGTAGGCGTCCAGAAATCCGCGGATGCCATACTCGCCGCCGGCAACCCCTACCAACACTTTGTCCTTAACCACCAGCGGCGCGTGCGTTGCCGAATAGCCCCCGCGATAGTCGATCATCTCCGTATCCCAAAGCAGGCGGCCCGTTTTGCGATCGAGAGCGACCACATGCGCGTCCACCGTGGCGGCGAATACGCGCTCGCCCTGAATCGCCACTCCGCGATTCACTTGCCCGCAACACACTTGCGTCTTGGGAGGCATGCGGCGCTTGTATTCCCACAGCCTCACTCCCGTGGCTGCATCGAGAGCAACGACATCGGACGGCGGCACGGAGATGTACATCACACCGTCCACAACCAGCGGAGTGGTCTGGAACTTTTCCACGATTTTGGCCTGATAGGCCCACTTCAACTCGAGCCGGTTCGCGCTGGCGGGAGTGATTGCGGAGAGCCCGCTGAAGCGGTAAGAGCGGTAATCACCGGAGTACATCAGCCAATTCTGCGGCGTCTTGGCGGCGTCGATCAGATCGCGTTGACTCACCTGCGCGGAGGCCGCGACGGCAATCAGGATCGCAATCCATGCGATTTTCATTTCGACCCTCCAGGCGTTGTGCACAGGTAGGCGAGGAGGTCATTCATTTCGTTCACCGTAATTTTTCCGGTGTAGGAAGGCATCAACGATTCTTTGAGCATCGACACCTCGATTAAGTCCACGCGCCGGAAAGACCGGATTCGTTCCGACGTGTCCATCACATGCACCGTGTACTCATCCTCATTCATGAGAAGACCGCGCACGGATTCGCCGGCGCGCGTCTTTACCATCGCCGTGCGGAACCGGCGCGAGATCTCTTTGTCCGGATTAAGAATCGATTCGCGCAGATGTTCTCTTGAACGCGTCGCGCCTACTCCCGTCAAATCCGGCCCTAATCTTGATGTCTTCCCATGGCAGGCGTGACATCCCGCCTTGCCACGAAACAGCGCGCTTCCCCGATCCGCATCACCGGCTCCCGCACCGCATCCCTGCCCGCTCTTCCCAACGGACTGTTCCAATTGCCGGACAAACAGAAGAATCTTCCAGATCTCGTCTTCTTCCAGAAAGTGTCCGGACATCTCTGTCCCAGGCACGCCGTCGGCGATGGTCCGGTACATCTCGCGATCGCTGGATCCGTGCTTGCGGTAGGACGACGCCAACTGCGCGCCTCGCCCGGAAATCCCATCCATCCCGTGACAAAACACGCAGTAGAAACTGTAGAGTTGCTTGCCCTTTCCCATCGCAACGGTGTCCGTCAACGGGAATGGATTCGTTTCGCGGATTTGTCCGCGCACGCAAGCCGCAAAGACAAGCACCGCCATCAGTACGCGCATTTATCTGATCTTATCATCCGCGGTTCAGATCGACGGCGACAACTTCGTGCAGTTCGATGGATGGAATCTCAAGGCTGATCACTCCACCGTTCTGCTTGTAGGGCGGCGTCTTCCCACTCACCAGCAGGCTCACTTTCAGCGCGCGCCTGCCTTCCGGAACGCGAATGCGCACGGTCTGCGGCGGTGAAGGAATGATCTCGCGGATAGGTCCCTTCATCGCCATCGGATTGGTCAGATTGACCAGATGCGCAGCCAGCGACTCCTTCTGCATCCACAACGAAACATCGATCAGCCCGCGGCCTTTGACGGTGAGCGGCTGCTGTTCGTTGTGCGCCCATGCCACGGCGTTGCTCAGGATGCGTCCATGATCGCCGGACAGAACTTCCCAGAAAGTGCGATCGATATCGAATGGAAAATAGACGACGCGTCCGCGGCCCACTTCGCGCGCGAAGACACCGGGAATATCGGTGCGTGGAACGCGCGGGAACACCTGCTCCATGGGCAGATCGGGATACGACGGGACCAAAGTCAGCGGCACGCCGGCAAGTTTCGCCGCCGTTTTCACATGCACCCAATTCGCGCCGTTAATGATGCGCGTGGCATCTTCCAATCCGTGAACAAGCGGATGGTATTTGCCCATTTCCTTTTCGATGTTGAGATACGAATTGTGGATGTTGGTTTCGACGCGCCCCGCATAGGAGGCCCCGAAGAGCGAGGCAAGTCCGAAGTCCGCGCGGCGTACACCCCATTCGTTGTACAGCGACGTTTCGTAAGTGGCGATGAGATTGCCGCCATTGTTGACGAAATCCGTCAACTGCCCACACTGCGCATCGGAAAGCGCGGCGATGTTCGGAAGGATCAGCGTCTTGTATGCGCCCAGATGCGCTGCGTCGAGCAGCCTGTCGTGAACCATGTCGAACGGTACACGGGCTTCCACCAGCGCCTGATAAAACCCCAGGGCGTGGTCTTCCACTCTCTGCCGCGCGCTCTCGCCGCCATAAAAGGAAGCGGTCTGCTGCGAGTACACCACGGCAACGCGCGCCAGCGACTTTTCGTTGCGTAGGTATCGTTCATTCCGATAATGCCAGCCGTAAAGGTCTTCCACTACTTTCAGCCAGCGCCGGTCGATGATCTTTCCGTTGAACTTGGTGAACCAGGGGCGCAAGTTGTGGGCGACTCCGTCCACTGCCCACATGCGGATCTCGTCGGCGCTCTGCACGGAATCTTTCCACCGATACTGCTCTTCGACACCCATGCTGAAGATGCCGCCGATCGCCTTGTTCCCCATCGTCGCGGCATATTCCTTGCCGTTCTTTCCGTTCGCCCACGGCGGCATCAACCCGCGGCGCGCCTGCCGGTCGGCGAACAGAGTAGGTGCAAGTTCGCCGATCGTCTTCATGTCCAGTTCGCTCAAAGCGCCGCCGCCCGCGTTGGCGAGGAAGCTCGCGCCCGCGTTGATTTTCTTAATCTCCGCGTCCCACAATCGCCAAAGTTCAAACAGCCGCGCCTGTTTCCATACAATGTACTGCCGCCGCGCCGGACTCAATGGATCTCTGGTTCGCGGCAAATCGAGACCGGAGAATGCTTTGAAGTTCCGCTGGCAATGGGCGCAATAGCACATGCCCGATCCGCTCCATCGATTGCTGAAGATCCCGTCGACTTTGTACATGCGCATGATCTCGCGCGTGACTTCAGTCATGAACTCGAAGTTGTACGGGCCCAGCCCGCAGGTGACCCACAGCGTTGGGTCGGCCCAATGGCGGCGCGGCTTTCCGTCGGCGGTTACGGCGATCCAATCGGGATGCGCATCGTACACATCCTGATGAGCCGCATGCGGATCCGTGCGGCCAATCACGTTCATGCCCAGCTTGCGGCATCCGGCCACTAGTTCACCGAAGGAATCGCGGTTGCGGAGAAACCGGCTGCGGTAGTGCAGCGGCACTTGCGTCGGATAGTAGGCGACGCATCCCCCCGCGGAAAGACACGCCGCGTCGGAATGCGTGCGGCGGAAGTAATCCAACCAGAAAGCCGGGTCGTAATTACCAGGATCGTCTTCCACCAGGGTGAGCTGAGCCCACCGCATGGGTTTCTGGTACCACGGTGTATCCGCACCTTGCGCGGGAACCGCCGCGGCCAGTGCCGCCGCTGCCGAGTGCGCGAGAAAATCTCTTCTGCTTTTCATGACAACCAGCTTACGCGACTCGCAGCATCACCATCAGGCTCACGCTATAGGCCAGACTCAGCACGAGAAGGACCGTTCCCACCACACGCTCCTTGCGCAGCTTGAACCACAAATAGATTCCGCTCAGCCCCAGCAGAATCAACCCGACGGAGACAATTCCGACCAGCGCTCCCCAGGCATTCGATACCCAGTGCTCGTGGTGCAAGCCGCCTTGTTGATGGATGGCGGTCAACGTCATCCGCGCCGGGCGTTTCTGCGTTTTCACGCGAGCCACGCCCGTAGCGCGCGAGTATTCCACGTCGTGCTGAAATCCGGCCAGCGCAATTCGCAGCACGTAGCCAGTGTTCGTTTCCCTGCCCTGACGCAGTTCACCATTCAGCCCGTGCTTATCCATCAGTTCGCGAGCCAACGCGCGGGCGCTTGTTGCCGTCTCTGAAGATACGTTGATGGTCACCTCCGTGGTTTCCATTTTGGGAGGTCCGAACCAACCGCGGTGCGACATGAACATGGTGCTCACACCGTACTGCAACACCATGAGGGCGGAAAACAAACCCGCCAGAAGATGAAAATTCCGAAGCCACAGGTGCATGTTTTCTACCTCGAAAAGATCCACAACAACGTGAACACCGCCGTACCGGCCGCAAACGAAATCTGTGCCCACCGGAATCCCGGCCGCGTGGCAAGCCAAAGCCAGAAGCCTGTAAGCGTCATTCCAATCAGCGACCACAACGAGAATTCCGTGTAGTATCCCCACAACCGGATTCTTCCGTCTTCCGCCTGCCGCGGAAGCGTTTCGTGCAGCACGTTGAAGAATTGCCAGATGTTGTTGTGCCTTGACTCGACGCGTAGCCGGTTCTCTTTTTCCAGATACGTAACCCGCCTCAGGCCGTTCGGTGTAGAAAAAGATGCGACCAGATTGTTATCACCGTCTCGCCGCACATTGCCGCCGGCAGCGGGAATGTCGAGCTTGCGGCGAATCTCCACGGCCACATCCTTATCGGCGATGACTCCGGCGGAAGGTGTAAAGGGAACATCGCTCGTGGTTGTCTGCGGAGGCCGCCGCTCCGCGGGTGCGGGGCGGAACGTTGCCAGCAACCCGGTAGCGCCGAACACCAGAACAATGGTGAAGTTCAGCAGGCCAAACCAGGTGTGAATGCGTTTTACCCAATAGTTCATCTTCATTCCTCAACTTCCCCAACGTAGGGCAGATCTCCAGATCTGCGGCGGGATCTCCAGATCCCGTATGGCCTCGCCAGAGGCCATCGGCTGCGTTGCAGCCGAAGTTGGCTGCTTTGCAGCCGAAGTCGGCTGCTTTGCAGCCGAAGTTGGCGAACGGACCCTGCCGGCAGAGCCGGTCTGGAGACCGGCTCGCAGATCTGGAGATCTGCCCCACACAAAATCTTCGCGGCTTGGGAAGATTCCAGTGAGTAGTAGTACATCCACGGCATTAAGGGTTAAAACAAGACTTTCATGCCAAACTGAATCCGCCTTGGCTCGCCCGCGCTGGTGATCTGGGCGACGCCCGGACCATTGATGGTTACGCCGGGAAGACCGAACGCCGGAGTGTTGGTGGCGTTGAAACTCTCCGCGCGGAACTGCGCGCGAATACGTTCCGTGATGGCGAACGACTTGCCGAGAGAGAAATCGAAGTTCGTCAGCGGCGGTCCTGTGAGAATGTTGCGTCCGGAATTGCCGTAGGTGTAGTTGGGCTGCACGGCGAATGCGCTGACGTCGAACCAGCGGTCGATATTGCGCTCGCCGGCCGGTAAAGCGCCGTCGCGAAGGCGATTCGGCCGGTCCGCGCCGCCTGCGTTCGTGAGGCCGCCGCTGGTCACCGGAGTGAACGGCAATCCGCTGGAGCGGCTGAAAATGGCACTCACTTGCCATCCGCCGAAAAACAGATCCGATACGCGATTCGCATTCGACATCCACTGCTTGCCCTTGCCGACCGGCAGCTCGTACGTTGTGCTGAGAACGTAATAATGACGCAGGTCGGTGAGAGCGCTGCCACGATTGGTGGCGCGGTCCCAAGGCTTGAGAACTCCGACGCCGTCGTTGTTGCCGATTTCATCCACGTCGTCGATTGTGTGGGAGAAGGTGTAGGCGGAAAGAAATGTCAGGCCTTTCGAGAAACGTTTTTCCACGCGAATGAGCAGCGCGTTGTAATTGAGATTGCCAATCGCCTGCTGTCGATTAACGTTTGTGTAGAAAGGCCACAGGCGCCGGTTGGCAATCGGTGTTGGGGAAGGATCAATGTTGTAGGGAAGGTTGTAGTTCAAACTGGCCATCATTTGATGCGTGCCGTTGCCGGAATACCCCGCGGTCAACAACGTGTCGAAAGGAAGTTCGCGCTGCACATCGAAAAACCATTGCTGCGAATATTGCGTTGGAACGAATCTGGTGGGCGATTCGATGCTTACCGCGGCGGGGCCGGGCACTTGCGTCGCCGGAAGCTGCACAGCCGGAAATCCATCCTTGAGGATGAGACGCGGTGTAATACGATCAAGCGTTCCGAAACCGACTTCCACAAAATCGGGCGCCTGGTTGACGCCGCGCGCCCACTGCGACGACAGAGAATCGGCCCGGCCGTAGATGACACCCGCGCCGGCGCGCAGCACCGTACGATTGGTCAGCCGGTAGGCAAGTCCGATGCGTGGTCCGAAGTTATTCCGATCGTTGTCGCACTGGCATTCCCCTTTTGCAAAACGGCGCTGATTGAGGCGCGCGTTTGCCCCCAGGTTGGCGAAATCCAGATCGAAGCTCGAAACGCGCGCTTCGGGAAACGTAGGCGCGAAAAAGAGGTCGTAGCGCACACCAAGATTGAGAGTAAGGCGCGGCGTGATTTTCCAATCGTCCTGTAGAAACGCGTCGAAAGTGTTGGCTAAGAGATCCTCTCCATTCTCATTGCCAACGGTTCCCCCACTGGCGCCGCCGAGCATGAACTCCGCCAAGCCGTCACCGGTGGCGGCGCGATTGGCTGGATTCGCCGTAAACTCGCGCGCAAACGCGAACTGCCCGCGGGCAAATCGCGCCGCATTGCGGAAAACGTGATCGCGGCGATACTCGCCCCCGGCGCGAATCGTATGCTTTCCCATAGTCTTGAACAATGTTTCCGTGAACTGGTAGATCTTCACGTTGTTGGTGTTTGGCCAAAACGTTCGCGACCCAACTTCGGCATAACCGCCGGGACTGAATCGCGTAAGCCCATGATCGTTGGAGGAGGCGAAGTTCGTTTTCGGAATCCCTTTGATTCCGTATTCGTCGAACAACGGTTTGTCATAAGGAATATCGAAGCGAGTCGGAGTGTCGGTGAGACCGAACCGGAACTCGTTGGCAAGCGTAGGCGTGAACGAATGATTGTGCGAGGCGGAGATGCTGTTGCTGGTGATGAAAGTGGTCGTCGCAAGGCCGCCGTCGCCTGGCACGGGAAGCGGCCCGGGCTCGAAACGGTCCTTCGTGCGCCTGCTGTAGCGCACGGAGAGGCGGCTGCTATTGGAGAGATTATGATCTCCCTTAAGGTCGAGCGTATTTACGTTGTTGCTCTCCGACGGGGCATAGAAGAAATTATTGACAATCTTCGTGGTATCCGTGGGCAAGGGATAGAGCGCGAGTAGTTTCGGAAAGAGCGGGTCCCAGCGATTTTTGGGAACGATGTTTCCGGGAAAAGCGGTGCGCGTGAAACTGGCGGCGGTGCCAACGGTGGTGGCGGGATCGAACACCGGGCGGATGCGGTTGAAATTGCCGTCGCGCGCCTCGCTGACCGGCACTGTGGAGAGGGAACTGCGTCCAATCCGCGTGCGCGTGCCTTCATAGCTGGCGAAGAAAAACGTTTTGTCCTTGCGAACCGGGCCGCCCAGCGTGCCGCCGAATTGATTCTGCTTGTAGGGAGGCTTGGTGGAGCCGCTGCGATTGGCGAAGAAGTTCGTGCCGTCGAGGGAGGAGTTGCGCAGAAACTCGAACGCGGAACCGTGAAGTTGATTCGTGCCCGATTTGATATTGACGAAGACATGCCCGCCCATGCGCCCGCCGTACTCCGCGGAGAGATTGTTCGTGACGACGCGGAACTCGCCCACCGCGTCGACACTCGGCTTCACGCTTTGCGCCTCGAATCCGATGGGTCCACCGGAGTAGGTGAGCGAGTTGTCGACGCCGTCGATATTCACTTGGGCTTGATAGCCGTGTTGGCCGGCCGCGGCGAACACGCCTTCGCTCTGCGGGCGGGAGCCGCGCGCCGGCGCCGCGCCCGCCGCTAGTCGCGCCAGTTCCAAATAGTTGCGCCCGTTCAACGGTAGTTCGACGATGCGCTTGTTGTCGATCACCTGGCCGACTGTCGATGTCTCCGAATCAATCAGCGCGCCGCTGGCGGTTACGGTGACGCTTTCGGTCAAAGTACCCGGCTTAAGCGCAAAGTCGACGCGCGCCACTTGACCCACATCCAGCTTAAGCTCACCCACTTCGGATGTGGAGAAACCCTGACGCGTGGCGCTAACTTTGTAACGTCCCACGGGAACGGACGGGAAGCTGTAGATGCCCGAATCGTTCGATATCGAATCGCGCCGGAGTCCCGTTTCCAGATTCAACAGAGTCACTTGCGCCGCCGCAATCACGGCATCGGACTGATCTTTGACTACGCCTTGAATGGCCCCATTCTGGGCGAACGCAATATGCGTAAGGAAAGCAAGCAGGCACACTTTCTGAAGCAGCATGCCAGAAATTGTATCAACTTTGGTTTAAGACTATTCGCCAAGCAAGTGCAGAACCACGCTGCGCCGGTGCGCCAGCGCCCGATGTTCAAACACATAGATGCCCTGCCACGTGCCAAGAGCGAGTTCGCCGTTAACCAGCGGAATGGACAATTGCGTCATGGTTAGGGCGGCGCGAATATGCGCGGGCATGTCGTCAGGACCTTCAATGGTGTGGCGATAAAGACGCGGATTGTCCGGGACCAAGCGCTGAAAAAAATCGGCCAGATCCAAGATGACGTCAGGATCGGCGTTCTCCTGCACGGTTAACGATGCCGAAGTGTGGCGCAGAAAAACCGTCAGCAGACCCGTGCGAAGCGCGCATTGGCTCACCCACGATTCCACTTCCCGCGTGACGTTGTACAGTCCCTTGCCATCCGTGCGGACGTCGAAGGAATGCGTAAACTGCTTCATTCCACCGTGACGCTCTTGGCGAGGTTGCGCGGCTGATCCACGTCGCAGCCGCGCCGCACCGCAATGTGATAGGCAAGCAGTTGCAGCGGAACAATTTCCAGCAGAGGCAGCAGCAAGTCGGAGGAAGTGGGCACGTAAAGGATGTGGTCCACCATCTTCGCGATCTCTTTCTCACCTTCGCATGCGACCGCGATCACCTTGCCGCCGCGCGCCTTCACTTCCTGAATGTTTGACAGTGTCTTTTCGAACAGCACGCGGCTTTCATCGCTGTCCGGATCGCGCGTGGCGATGACAACCACAGGAAGATCCTCGTCAATAAGGGCGTTCGGTCCATGCTTCATCTCACCGGCGGGGTAACCTTCGGCGTGAATATAAGAGATCTCCTTCAACTTCAGCGCGCCTTCCAGGGCGATGGGGAAATGCACGCCGCGTCCCAGGAAAAGAAAATCCGTGGCGCGGAACAGAGACTTCACCAGATCATCCGTGATGGGGTCGGTGGAAAGAATATGCTCCAGCTTGCCGGGAATCCGCGTCAGCTCCTGCATGAGCGCACACGATAGTTCCGGTGACAGTTTTTCCCGCACCTGGCCCAGGTACATGGCCAGAACAAACAGCGCGGTCAACTGCGCAGTGAACGCTTTCGTCGAGGCGACGCCAATCTCCGGCCCCGCGTGCGTGAGAATATTTCCATTCGCTTCGCGCGTGATCATCGAACCAAGCACGTTGCAAATAGCGAGAGTCTTCGAGCCCTTCGACTTCGCTTCGCGCTGGCCTGCCAGCGTGTCCGCGGTTTCACCGGATTGTGAAATGAGAACAGTCAACGTGTGCTCATCGACAATGGGATCGCGATAGCGGAACTCGCTGCCGTAATCCACTTCCACGGGAATCCGCGCCAGCTTTTCGATCATGAATTTTCCGGCCAGCGCCGCGTGCCAGCTGGTTCCACATGCGACAATGCGCACCTGCCGGAAGTTCCGGAACTCGGCGGCGCTGATGTCCATCTCGTCCAGGAAGACACGGCCGGTTTCCTGGCCGACGCGCCCCAACAGCGTGTCGCGAACCGCGCGCGGCTGCTCGTAGATTTCCTTGAGCATGAAATGCTTGTAGCCGCCCTTTTCCGCCATGAAAGGATCCCACAAGATGTGCGAAACCTGCCGCTGAATGGGTCGCCGTTCGAAATCCATCAGGCGCACGCCTTCCGGAGTGATGACGGCCATATCGCCATCGGCGAGAAAGAACATATCGCGCGTGTGATTGAGAATCGCCGGCACGTCGGAAGCCACGAAGTATTCGTTTTCGCCGAGCCCCACCACCACCGGCGGACCAGAGCGAGCGGCGAGAATGCGATGCGGCGTGGACTTGGCCATCACCGCGAGCGCGAACACGCCGGTGATCTCCTTGCATGCTTTCGCCGTCGCCTCTTCCAAGTTAGTTCCGTCGTAGTAACTTTGAATGAGGTGCGCGATGACTTCCGTATCGGTCTCGCTAAGAAACTTGTGCCCGGCCTCTTCCAACCGGTGCTTCAGCTGCAAATAATTCTCGACGATGCCGTTGTGGACCACAACGATGTCGCCGTTGCCGTCGCGATGTGGATGGGCGTTCTCTTCCGTCGGGCGGCCATGCGTCGCCCAACGTGTATGGCCGATGCCATAGGAGCCATCCACAGGTTGATTGCGAATGACCTCTTCCAGGTTCCGAAGTTTTCCCGATGCGCGCCGCACCACCATCTCGCCGTTGTCGTCCACCACGGCGACTCCAGCCGAATCGTAGCCTCGGTATTCCAACCTCCGCAGGCCGTCCAAAATAATCGGCACCGCTTTGCGCGCGCCAACGTAACCCATGATTCCGCACATTGATCGTGTTTGTCCTTATTCAATACATTCGACGCGAAATTCTTCGATGACGGGGTTAGCCAACACGTCTCCGGCGATTTGCCGAATTTCCGCCTCCGCGGCTTCCCGCTCCACGCCGTCTGCAACTTGTATATCGAAGTACTTTCCCTGCCGCACATCGGCAATGGATTTGTGCCCGTGACCGCGCAATGCCGTACCAATGGTTTGGCCCTGCGGGTCAAGCACAGTCGTCTTGAGAGACACATGCACACGGAAGGTCATATCTATTAATTATTGCCGATGCGCTAACTTCGGCGCTGGCGAAGAAACGCCGCATAGGCAAGCGCCGCCGCAAGTACCATTACGACGCTCACTCCGGAGAAAACACCGCCCAGCCCCCAATCCTGCTTGAGACGGCCCGCAATGTAAACTCCAATGCCGCCGGCGAACGTGTTGAGCATGTTCATGAGGCCCTGCCCCGTGGATCGCACGTTCGAAGGAAGCAGGTCGCAAAGGGACGGAGTCTCATTCGCCATCCCAAGACCGCGAAAGAGAGAGAACGCAATCATGCCCGCGGTGACCACATAAAGACCCGCATCCGATGCGAACACCAGCAGGAATGGAGCGCTGCACAGGAAGAATACGGACATGAGAAGAAATCGTATGCTGGCGTGCCGCTTCGCCATGCGGTCGGAAATCACGGCGCCAACGATGAGTCCCACCGAAGCGGCCACCTGTAGCGTCGCTGTACCTGAGAAACCGGCCGCGGCGAGGCTCAGCGAAAAACGTTCTTTAAGGTAGAGCGGCATCCAATTGAAGAACATCCAGGTGCCGACCGAAACAAGCATCGCCTGTGCCGCAAACAAATAGAACGTCTTCAAGCGAAACAAAATTCCCAATCGATGGGAAAGGGGCTCGTGTTCCTGATTTTCGATTCGCTTCGCCGGAAGGACAATAAACCATAGCACGATAGCCCAAACAACTCCGGCCGCGCCGAGCACTGTGAGTCCGGCGCGCCAACCGAAGTGATCGGCGAGAAGTCCCGCCAATCCGCCGCCAACGACGGAGCCGAGGAAGATTCCCATCGAATGAAGGCCTAACGCTCTTCCACGCGTTTGCAATCCGTGCAGGTCCGCGATCAAACCGACGGCGGCCGGCAAGTAGAGACATTCGGACAAGCCGAGCGCGACGCGCGTCAGAATCAATTCGTCTTTGTCTCGCGCGGCCGCGCCCCACAGCGTCGCCAGACTCCACGCCATCAAACTGATGGCAACCAGGCGATGGCGCGCCCAGCGGTCCGCCGCCATGCCCGCCAGAGGCGACGCCGCGGAATAGGTCCAGAGAAAAGCGGTCCCTATGGCCGCAAGTTCCGCGTCGCTCATCCCCAGGTCGCTGCGCAGCAAGGGGAACACCGCGGAGATCGCCGTGCGATCGGCGTAGTTCAGGCATCCGGCAATCGCCAGCAGCGCCGCCGTCAGCCAAATCCTCATCAGACTTCGCCTGTGAGTTCGCGCAGTCTGGCGAGATCGGCCTTGATTCCTCTTACACCATCGTGCAGGATGTTGGCGAAATTGATGAAACGGAATCCGCGTTTCCAAGCGATCACCGCCGATTCGTAGGAACCTAGCGCGATGCCGGCGGTCTTGCCCTGTTTTGTGACGCGCGCTGGAAATTCTTCCAGAAACTTCTGCACGCTAGGATGCGAAATCTGCCCGATATGATCATGCGCGGCGGAAAGATCCATCGGTCCGGCGAGCACCACATCGACACCCTCCACGGCGGCGATCTCTTCCACTTTGCTCAGTGCTTCCTTCGTCTCCACTTGCACCACGACCATCGTCTCGTCGTTGGCGTGGGGCAAGTAGTCCTCCCAGGAAATATCCATATAGAAGCTCCACATCGGTGAAATGCCGCGGTTGCCCTGCGGCGGATACTTCGCGTACTTCACCACCAACTCGGCCTGTTGCGCGTTGTCCACTTGCGGAATCATCACCGCCGATGCGCCGATGTCGAGCGCTTTCTTAATGAGCCCAGGGTCGAGATTCGACACGCGTACCATGGGCATCGCGCCGGAAGCACGCACCATGATGGGCATCATGTGGATCGATTCCGTAGCGAAATGCATGTGCTCCGTATCGATCCAGATGAAATCGACACCGGTGCCGGCGGCCCATTTCGCGGCCAAGTCGCTGGCGATCACGGTGCCCGCGCCCCATGCAGTACCGCCCGCGGCCAGCTTTTTCTTTACTTTGTTTTCGTACTTCAAAATTTGGATCGCTCCTCGCCTAGATTCCTCTTGTCGCTGCGATGCATCCCTGCAATGCGACAAACTCACTGGTTACATCGATGACGACGCTGTCCGGATCGGCACTCTCGCATCCGTAGGCGCCAGTCGCAAGCCATGATCCATCGTCGTTTTGCAGCGCGCACAATCCGGCCGCGACCTTGCGGCTCAGATCTCGATCCTCTTCGCTGCGCGACAGCCGCGACGTCCACGCCGCGCCCCAACCGATCTTGCCGCTTTGCGGCGTCGAATACCGGTCTTCGCTGCAATGCGCGCTCGCATGCAGGAATTGACGCGCAAGCCGCAGCCATTTCTCATCGCCGAGCGATGAAAGAAAGGCCGCGCTAATGCCGAATTGAAAATAGTACTGCCGCGGCTTGGAGGCATCGATGAAGCAACCAGGCTGCTCCTGCTCGCTGAACGTGGTGACCAGCCCGTCGCGCCACGAGGTGTACAGGCCACGCTCCAGGTGCGGCTGCGCGTTCATGAGATTCTCAAGCCAACCGGCCGCGGCCATCGCCAGATCCAAGCGTCCGCTCCACAACGATGCGAGTCCGGCCATGCTGGTCGTCATAATCTCTTCGACGCTGCGCGCCTCATCGGCGAAGAACCCGCCGGAGGAAGGATTGTGAAACGTTGCGATAAAGCCGGAAAGCGCGCGCGCCAGTTCGAACCGTCCGCTCTTCATGGCGCCGCAACAGAGCCACGAATGCGGATAGGTGCGATAGATGGGGAACCAAGGAACGCCCGTGCCGTCAAGGTCGCCGCCATCGCGAAGAAATCGCGACTCGACATAATCGAGAACGCGATCCGCCTCGGCGGACGCGCCGCTTTGCAACAGCGCGAACGGCGTCTTGTAGTAAGCGCGCAAATCGGACGCGCCGGAAATCGAGCCGTCCGTTTGCAAGTGACGGAGAATCCAATCGCGCCCTTTGCGCGCGGACTCCGACGCGGAATGGAGTTGAGACATCCCTCAGATTGTAACTGATGTACTACTACTCTCTAGAATCTTCCCATTTGGCTGCGGCTGTGCTGCTCGGTGGGGCAGATCTCCAGATCCCGCATGGCCTCGTCAGAGGCCATCGGCTGCCATGCAGCCGAACCGGCGACGGATAGGTCCCGGCAGAGGCGGTCTGGAGACCGCCTCGCAGATCTGGAGATCTGCCCCACACCGGAGTAAGATTGGAGACTGCCCCAAGGCACATCCCTATTTAGCGAGACTGGACAATATGGACCTCACTCTAACTCCGGAACAGATTCAATTCCGTGACGAGCTTCGCGCGTGGCTGAAGGCGAATGTTCCCGCACCCGTTCCGCGAGGCACGGAAGAATCGATGGAACAACGATTCGCGCGCCTGCGAGTCTGGCAGCGCCAGTTGTTCGATGCCGGGTGGGCGGGCGTATCGTGGCCGAAGGATTGCGGCGGCCGCGGCGCGTCGTTGCTGGAGCAGGTGATCTTCCTGGAAGAGATGGCGCGCGCGCAAGCGCCGCAGATGGCGAACACACTGGGTCTTGGGTTGATAGGACCGACCATCATTCATTACGGAACGCAGGAACAGAAGATGCGATACCTTCCGAAGATTCTCAGCGCGGAAGAGATCTGGTGCCAGGGATTCAGCGAGCCGAACGCGGGCAGCGATGTCGCGGGAATACGTTCCGATGGCCGCCTGGATGGCGATCACTTCGTCATCAACGCGCACAAGGTGTGGAACAGCTACGGGTGGGTGGCGGATTGGTGCGCGCTGGTCGTTCGCACCGATCCCACGGCGGCGAAACACAAAGGACTCACCTACATTCTTGTGGACATGAAAAGTCCGGGCGTCGAAGTGCGGCCCATTCGGCAGATGTCCGGAGAAAGCGAGTTCGCCGAGTTGTACTTCCGCGACGTGCGAGTGCCGGTGGCCAACGTGCTGGGCAAAGTGAACAGCGGCTGGGAAGTAGCGCTGGGCACGCTGATGCACGAGCGCGCCACGCTTGGCTCCAGCATCACCATCGTCTACCGGCGCATGTTCGACAAGCTGGTCGCCTACACGAAGAACACCATTCGCAGCGGCAGGCCGTTGAGCGAGGACAAAGGCATCCGGCAGAAACTGGCGCAAGCCTACGCGGAGTTGGAAGTATTTCGCGTGGCGCAGTTGCGTTCCGTGGCGCGCGTCAGTTCCACGGGCGTGCCGGGACCGGAAGGATCGTTCCTTAAAATCTTTTGGAGCGAATACAATCAACGCTTCCAGCAGTTGGCGCAGGAAATCATGGGCCCGTACGGAACTTTGGAAGAAGGTTCACCGTACGCCATCGATGGCGGCGAGTGGGCCTACGGCTTCCTCCGCACGCGCGGCAACACCATTGAAGCCGGCACCAGCGAAATTCAGCGAAACATTATCGGACATTTTGTTTTGGGCTTCCCCAAGAGTTACTAGGAGACACCGCCATGCGATTTGAACTATCGGAAACACAACAACTCCTGCAGAAGACGGCCCGGCAATTTCTAACGAACGAATGTCCCATGGCTGAAGTGCGCAAGCGCATGGAAACGGACAACCCGCACGACGCCGCCTTACACAAGAAGATGGCGGAACAAGGTTGGACTGGAATGATTTTTCCTGAAGAGTACGGCGGAATGGCGTTGGGGATGGTGGAACTCGCGGCGACGTTCGAACAAATGGGCCGCGTGCTTCTGCCCGGCGCGTTTTTCTCCACAGTAGCGCTGGCCGGGTCAATCCTCGATGCCGCGGGTAACCCTGAGCAAAAAGCGAAGTGGCTGACGCCGATCTGCGAAGGCACGGCGCTGGCGACGGCGGCGTTGATTGAAGAATCGCCGGAATGGGAGACGGCAACATGGTCTGCGACGGCAAAGGCATCCGGAAGCGGGTACGTACTTGACGGGAAGAAAATGTTTGTCACGGACGCTGCAACGGCGGATTTCATTGTCGCGGCGGTGAAACTGTCGGGCGAACTCGCGCTTGTGGTCGTCCCCGCCAATGCACCGGGGCTCAGCGTTCGCGCGCTGCGCTCCTACGACCTTACCAGGCGCGTGTCGGAAGTCTCATTCCAAGGCGTGAACGTCGGTGCGGACCACCTTCTCGCCAAGGGCGCAGCTGCGGAGGCCGCACTGCATCATGGGCTCAACGTGGCTGTGCTGGCATTGACCGCGGAGATGGCCGGCGGCATGGCGCGCGCGCTGGAGATCACAACCGAGTACGCGAAGACTCGAAAACAATTCGACACCGTGATCGGGAAATTTCAAGCCGTGCAGCATCTCTGCGCCGACATGTATTTGTGGACGGAGAGTTCGCGGGCAGCAGTCTACTATGCCGCCTACGCCTTGGACAAACGGCTTCCGGAAGCGGATGCTGCAATCTCGGTGGCTAAGGTCTACGCGGGCGATTCGTATCGTGAAGTGGGCAACCGCGGCATTCAGGTCCACGGCGGAATGGGCTTCACCTGGGAAAACGATATGCATCTCTTCTACCGCCGCGCCAAAGCCAGCGAATCCGCGCTGGGCGAGACGGCCTACCATCGCGAACGCCTTGCCAGGCTAGTGATAGACGCTGTGTGATACCATCCAACCGTGAAACGGTTGATCTTTCTTTTCTCTCTCTTTCTCGCGACGTCCGCTTGGGCGGCGAAGACTCTGGACATTTACTTTATCGACGTGGAAGGCGGCCAGGCGACCCTGCTGGTTTCTCCTTCCGGCGAGTCGATGCTGGTAGACACGGGCTGGGCAGGTTTCAACTATCGCGACGCGGACCGCATTGCCACCGCGGCGAAGAAGTCCGGCGTGACCAAAATCAACTGGCTGGTGATCACGCATTTTCATGCCGATCATGTCGGCGGCATCAAACAACTGGCCGAACGGCTGCCCATTCTCAACGTGGTGGATCATGGCAAGACGGTGGAAACCGCGGCGAACAATATTGCGTTCTTCAAGACTTACGAAGAGGTGGCGGCGAAGTCGAAGCGCCACACGGTCAAACCCGGCGACAAGATTCCGGTCAAGGGGCTTAACGTCGAAGTGCTCTCCGCACACGGCGCGACTTCGGGCCGCAAAGGAAAGGCCAACGCACTGTGCGGCGGCGTGAAGCAACGGGAGAACGATCTCACCGACAACGGGCAGTCGGTTGGCACGCTGATTAGCTTTGGGAAATTTCGCTTTCTGGATCTCGGCGACCTCACCTGGAATAAGGAACTGGCATTGGCGTGTCCCGACAATCGCATCGGCAAAGTGGACCTCTACCTGACCACTCACCACGGCGCGGATAGCCCCGCGGCGCTGATTCACGCGATTGGACCGCGCGTCGCCATCATGAACAACGGCGAGAAGAAGGGCGGTGCGGCGGTGGGATGGAAAACCGTGAAGGCGTCCCCGGGATTGAAAGATCTGTGGCAACTGCATTTCGCGGCAGCCAATGGTAAGGATGCCAACGTCGAAGAGCAGTTGATCGCCAACCCGCAAGGCAAGGACGAAGGGAACTATCTGATGGTGCAGGCCGGAAGCGACGGCAAGTTCTCGGTGACCAACTCGCGCAATGGACTCAAGAGAAGTTATTAGAGCGGCTGTCGTCCAAGCCGGATCGGTCTTGTTCGACACGCCCGCCACACTGGAAAAACTGGAACGATTCACTGCGGAGGCGGCCGTTGTCGGCGCGCGTGTGATCGTGTTTCCCGAGGCTTTCATCGGTGGCTATCCGAAGGGAATGTCGTTCGGTGCCGTGGTGGGACACCGGTCGCCCGAAGGCCGCAAGGAGTTCCGGCGCTACTTCGAATCCGCCATTGATGTCCCCGGTTCGGAAACGGAGCGCATCGGCGAATGCGCGCGCGCGCATTCCGTATGGCTGGTAACGGGAGTGATCGAGCGCGATGGCGGCACGCTATACTGCACCGTGCTTTTTTTTGCGCCCGATGGCACGCTCGCGGGCAAGCATCGCAAAGTGATGCCGACCGCGATGGAGCGTCTCATTTGGGGCTACGGCGACGGATCGACGCTGACGGTTCTGGATACGGGCTTTGCGCGCATCGGCGCGGTCATTTGCTGGGAGAACTACATGCCGGCAATGCGCATGGCGATGTATGCGAAAGGGATTGAACTATACTGTGCGCCGACGGTGGATGATCGCGAAACGTGGGCCGTCTCCATGCGACACATCGCGTTTGAAGGCCGTTGCTTCGTCCTCTCAGCGGTGCAGCACACGGACAAGATTCGCGGCGGGAGCGTGATTGTGAACCCGCAGGGGCAGCTGCTCGCCGGGCCGGCGTACGCCGAAGAGAAAGTGCTCACGGCCGATCTCAACTTGAACGAGATTGCCGAAGGCAAATGGGATCTCGATACGACGGGCCACTATTCGCGGCCCGACCTCTTCCGCATCACCGTCAACGAGCAACCTCAGCCGCCCGTGAGTTCTACTACTACTCTCTGATTGTGCTGCACAAGAATCTTCTGCTGAGTGGGGCAGTTCTTCAGAACTGCGAGGCGGTCTCCAGACCGCCTCTGCCGGGAGTGATCGAAATCTGCGAGCAGGCGGGATCTGGAGATCCCGCCGCAGGTCTGGAGACCTGCCCCACAGAGCAGCACAGCCGCAACCAATGGGGTCTTCGCTGCTTTGGAAGATTTCAGAGATACAACTACAGCGCAGCTTTGGCCGCGGCAAGGGCCGTCTCGTAATTCGGATGATCCGCGACTTCCTTCACGTACTCGGCGTGTCGAATGGTGTTGTCCTTACCGACGACGAAGATTGCCCGGCTGTGAATGCGAAGCTCCTTGATCAGCGTTCCGTAGCTTGATCCGAATGAGCCGGCGCGGTGATCGGAAAGCATCTTCACGCGATCCACGCCGAACGCGCCGCACCAGCGCTTCTGCGCAAACGGCAGGTCCATGCTGACCGTGAGAATATCGACGCCCTCCAGCTTCGCGGCCTCTTCATTGAATCGCTTCGTCTGCGCGTCGCACACAGGCGTGTCGAGCGAGGGCACCACGCTGAAGATGCGGACGCCGCTGCCGGTCTTGGCGAGATCGACGGCTTGCAAGCCATTGTCCACCATTTCGAAATTAGGCGCGGCGTCGCCGGCTTTCAGTTCAGGGCCGACAAGTGTCAGCGGGTTTCCTTTTAATGTTGTTGCGCCAGGTCTTTCCATGATTTTCTCCAGTTTTACTATTCTAACAACGCTGCCAGTTCCGCCACAGTGGTGACGGGCAGGCGGCAGGTGAAATTTTCGCAGACATAAGCCGCTGCCTTTCCATCGATGGGCTGCATCGCGCGCAGCGACGGCAGCCACTCGCCGGCTTTCAACACAACGGCGTCGGGCAGAAAACGTTTTCGCACTTCGGCCAGCAGTTCTTGCGCGCCTGATTCCCCTGCAATGACAATCTGGATTGGCGGCGCGAGCGAATACTGATACGCCGCGGCGAGAAACGGAGCAGCGACGGGTTGCGCTTGCAAGCGTCCGGCAAGAGCCTTCAAAGTGCGCTCCGCGGCGGCGTGAAAAACCTGATCGCCAGTTATGCGAGCCAGGCGCAACAGGTTCAACGCCGCCACCGAATTACCGGCGGGCTCCGCGCCATCGTAATCGTCCTTCATCCTCAGCACAAGACTCGCGTCACCGTCCGTCGTACTGAAGAAGCCGCCGATCTCGCGGTCCTCAAATAGTTCGATCATCGTACGGGTCAAGCGGTCCGCCGTCTGCAGCAGCGACGCATCGAACGAGGCCTCATACAAATCGAGGAGCGCTTGCACGAACAATGCGTAGTCATCCTGGAATCCGTCGATAGCGGCGTCGCCATCGCGATAGCGGCGCAATAGACGCCCGGTCTCGACGGAATACATGCGTGCCAACACGAACCCAGCGGCCTTTTGCGCGGCATCCAAATACTTCGCATCGCCCAACACTTGCGCAGCCTTTGCGAACGCGGAGATCATCAACCCGTTCCAGGCAGTGAGCACTTTGTCATCCAAGTGTGGGCGTACACGATCCGCACGCCGGTCCATCAACTTCCGCGACGCAACGGCAAGCGCGCTCGCAACATCCGCTTCAGTGACGCCGAACTGCCGCGCCGTTGCGGCGATGGTGTGGGCCTGATACAGAATATTGCGGCCCGTAAATTCGTGGTGCGGATCCTCGGCGACATTGCCGTCGACCTCCACACCGAAGCGGTGACAGAACCAGTCGCTGTGGGGCTTGCCGAGAATCTCTTCCAACTCATGCTGCGTCCAAATGTAGAACGCGCCTTCGCCTTTTTCGTGAGGATCGGCGGGATCGAGAACGCTGTCGGCGTCCTCGGCGGAATGGAATGCGCCAACCGGGTCCACCATGTCGCGCAGCACGTAATCGAGCGTCTCCCGCGCAACGCGCGCGAACTCCTCATCGCCCGTGAGCTGAAACGCCTCCAGGTAAGACACCACTAATTGCCCCTGATCGTAGAGCATTTTTTCAAAGTGCGGAACGAACCAGCGCGCATCCACAGAGTAGCGGTGAAAGCCGCCACCGAGTTGATCGTACATGCCGCCCTTGGCCATTTCACGAAGCGTGAGCAAGCTCATCTCCAACGCTTCTTCGCTGCGCGTGCGTTTGTAATAACGATGCAGAAAATAGAGCTGCGCCGGACGCGGGAACTTTGGAGCGCCGCCGAATCCCCCAAGGCGTGAATCGAAACTGCGGCGCATGGCGTTGAAGCAGGAGTGAAGCACCTGTTCATCTAAACGCGCACCCGGAGCTTTCGTCGACATGATGCTTTCCAACTGGCGCATCACTTCCGCGCTGCTCTCTTCCACCTTCGCGCGCTCGTTGTTCCAGGCCCGCGAAATGTATTCCAGAATCGTTACGAAGCCTGGCCTGCCGTAGCGATTATCCGGCGGGAAGTAGGTTCCGCCATGAAACGGTTTCAAATCGGGCGTAAGCCATACCGACATCGGCCAGCCGCCGCTGCCCGTCGACGCCTGCACATAGGCCATGTAGATGCGATCGACATCGGGGCGCTCTTCACGATCCACTTTTACGGGGATGAAAAGGCGATTCAGAACTTCCGCCACCGCCTCCGATTCGAAGCTTTCACGCTCCATCACGTGACACCAATGACA
>JACPVQ010000097.1 GCA_016191645.1 Candidatus Solibacter usitatus | reverse complement strand
GTCGTCGATGTAGTTGTTCGCGGCGAGTTTCGGCCACTTGAAATTCTTGTCGTTCGGAAGTACGATGACTTCCGCTCCGGTGGTGAACTTGGCGAAGCGAGCGAAGACAAACGTGTCGCCGCGCTTGCCGGCGGTCACTACGCCGTTGTCGTCAATGTCCGCCGTATTTTTGTTGTTGGTCATGTACAGCGCAAGCTGGTTGACCACGCGTGTAGACCCGTCGGAATACTTGGCTTGCTGCCATTGTGCTTCTTTGGACACCCGTTTGGAGCCAAACGTTTGACACCACTGTGAAGCCGGTGCTGCGCCAGAACTGTTTTGCTTGCCATAACCAGCAACTCGCATCAGGCAACCTTAATGTTCAACCGCTCTTCGATTCTTCTTCGCTTTCGAAAGGCCGCGAGGTGTGGGAAAAAGTTGTATCCAAGTTGCGTGGCGGCGAAATGCCTCCGCAAGGCGCTCCGGCATTGACGGACGCCAATCGCGAGGCGCTGGTGAATTTTGTCGAGAAAGAGTTCGACCGAGCCGACCGCGCCGTCAAGCCCGACCCCGGCCGCGTAACTGCGCGCCGCTTGAATCGTGTCGAGTACGCAGCGACGGTTCGCGACCTCTTGGGAGTCGATTTCAGCGCGACCAGCGAGTTCCCCGCGGATGACGCGAGCTATGGATTTGACAACATCAGCGAAGTGCTCACCGTCTCACCAACGTTGATGCAGAAATATCTTTCCGCCGGCGAGCAAATCGCCGCGCGAGCCATTGGCGCCGATCCGCTCCCGAAGCCGGGGCTGTTTAATAAACGTGGCAAAGTGAAACGCCTGGGGGAAGGCATCGAGGTCAACGATGAAGTGCTTTACGACGCCGAATACGATATTCGCGTGCTGATCACCGGCCATCGCGGCAGTGAGGGCAAGCCGGTAACTTTGCAGATCTCCGTGGATGGCAAGCCGCTCAAGACCGTGCCTGTGGAATCGGCGATCACTTTGGTGAACAAGCAAGGCGGGGCGACGCAGCGCGTCTACGAATCGCACCGCATGTTCCTGCCGCAGGGCCGCCACACGTACAAAGCGGAATTTCTCAATGACGAGATCGGCAGGAAACTGCAAGGCCAGGCACGGTTTAATCCAAGCCAGAATATCTACCCCGAGACCTTTGAAATCGCCGGACCGTTCCCTTCGACGGAATTGCCGCCCGTGCGCAAGAAGATCTTGACATGCGATCCGGCGAGCGGCGTTGCTTGCGTCACTCGTATTCTCAGTCCGCTCACGCGGCGCGCGTATCGAAGACCGGCGACGTTTTCGGAGGTCAATAAGTTGGTTGCGGTGCATCAGCGCGCTTTGAAGGCGGGATACACGCCGGGGCAGAGCCTGCAATTCGCTATTGCCGCGATGCTGGTCTCGCCGCAATTTCTTTTCCGCATCGAACGAAGCCCGCTGCCGGGCACTTACGCGCGCATATCGGATCTTGAGCTTGCGACGCGCATGAGCTACTTCCTTTGGAGCTCGATGCCCGACGATGAATTGCTGACAGCCGCCGAAAAAGGCATGCTCCGCCAACCCACTGTTTTCGATGCGCAATTGCGCCGCATGCTGTTGTCGCCGAAGGCGATCGCATTGGCGGAGAACTTCGCCAGCCAGTGGTTGGAAACGCGCAGCCTCGACGCCGTCAAGCCCGATCCAGCAAAGTTTCCGGCATACACTACGGATCTGCGCGAAGCCATGCGGTCTGAGACGCAGTTGTTCTTCGATCATATGCTTCGCGAAAACCGGCCCATCTCCGATTTCATCGATGCGAGATACACGTTCCTGAACGAGCCGCTGGCGAAGCATTACGGAATTGACAGCGTGAAGGGTCCGGAATTCCGGCGTGTCGATCTCGCCACCGATCAGCGTGGAGGTATTCTGACTCATGCCAGCGTACTCACGGTCTCCAGTTATCCATCGCGTACATCGGTGGTGCTTCGCGGTAAGTATCTGCTGGAAAATATTTTCGGCGCTCCCCCACCGGCCGCTCCTCCGGAAGTTCCGGCACTCGATGAGGCAGAGGTGGGAACGGCGAAATCGCTGCGGCAACAGATGGAGCAGCATCGCACGAATCCCGTCTGCGCTTCCTGCCACGCGCGCATGGACGTCCTGGGCTTCGGGCTGGAAAACTACGATGCCATCGGCCGCTGGCGCACAATGGACGGAAAGTTTCCCGTCGATAGCAGCGGGACTTTTCCTAACGGCAAATCGTTTGCCACTCCCGCTGAGATGAAGAAACTCTTAACGGCGAATCTGCCGGAGTTCGCGTCTTGCCTCACGGAAAAAATGCTCACATATGCTCTGGGCCGTGGCGTGGAACGCTTTGACCGCGCGGCCGTTCGCGATATCGTACGCCAGATGGCGGCTAAGGAATACCGCCTTCAGCCAATGATTGCGGGCATCGTGCGCAGCCTGCCCTTCCAGGCGCGGCGCGGTGAGGCTGGTCCGGTTCCGCCAACGAAAATAGACAATAATAGAGTTAACAAGGAGACGGCTAGGAAATGATCATCACGCGGAAAGCGCTCCCCAGGCGTACGTTTTTGCGCGGGATCGGCGCGGCCATCGGATTGCCCTTTCTCGACGCGATGACTCCGGCGCTCTCCGCCGCCACCAAATCTCCGCTGCGCGCGGCGTGGTTCTATGTGCCGAATGGCGTCGACATGCGGCATTGGACGCCGGAAAACGACGGTCCTCTAGGCAAGCTGCCGCGGATGTTGGAACCCTTCGAGCCTGTCAAAAAAGATATTCTGCTGCTTTCCAACCTGACGGCAAATTGGGGACGGCCGCTGTTGGTTGGCGCGGGCGATCACGGACGCGCCGCCGCCGCTTACATGACCGGCGTGGAAGTTTACCGGACGGCTGGCGCGGATTTGAAGTTGACGACATCCGCCGATCAGATCGCCGCCAAAGCCATTGGCGGCAACACGAAGCTTCCGTCCCTCGAGGTCGGGTTGGAAGAGGCCCGCCAATCGGGGAATTGCGATAACGGCTACTCTTGCGCATACACCTACAATCTCTCGTGGAAGACGGAATCGCAGCCGCTGCCGCCCATCTCCGATCCGCGTGGATTGTTTGAACGGTTGTTCGGGTCGGACATTGCGGAATCGCCCGCCGATCACTTACGGCGTCTTGCCATGAGGCGCAGCATTCTCGATCAAGTGGGTGATGACACGCGCCGCTTACAGTCGAATGTCGGCGCGGTGGATCGCCGCAAACTGGACGAGTACCTCACCTCCGTTCGCGAGATTGAGCAGCAGGTGCAGCGCGCCGAAAAGGAAGGACTCACCATCGATCCGGGGATTGAAAAACCTTTCGGAGTCCCACCGGAGTTCAACGATTACTTCGGCCTCATGACGGATATGATGCTCATCGCCTTCAAGGCGGATCTGACGCGCATCGCAACGTTTATGATGGGGCGCGAAGGGTCCACGCGAAGCTACCGCGAGATTGGAATTTCCGACGGCCACCATCCGCTTACGCATCACATGGGCAATCGCGAGATGCTCGAGAAAGTCGCGAACATCAATTGCTATCATGCGCGGCTGTTCGCGGCGTTTC
The DNA here is from genome assembly GCA_016191645.1 of Candidatus Solibacter usitatus. GTDB lineage: Bacteria > Acidobacteriota > Terriglobia > Bryobacterales > Bryobacteraceae > CADEFT01. The sequence goes on along the minus strand of JACPVQ010000097.1, from coordinate 30,859 downwards.
TCCAAAAGTTGAAAGAAACTAAAGAGGGCGATTCGAACCTGCTGGATCAATCCATCATCGTGTACGGCAGCGGACTATCCGATGGCAACGTGCACACCCACGACCAACTGCCTACATTGCTCGCGGGCCGCGCGGGAAAACGAATCGACACCGGCCGCCACATTACGTACCAGCGGGAAACGCCCGTGGCGAATCTGTTTGCCACGATGCTGGAATACCTGGATGTGCATCCCAAACACGTCGGCGATTCCACAGGCCGCTTGGCCGGCTTGTCGCTGAGCTAGCCTCCATGCTGCTCCCTCGCCATTCCGAAGTCCTAGGATGCGAAGATTTTCTTTGGTTGCGGCCGTGCTGCTCTGTGGGGCAGATCTCCAGATCTGCAGCGGGATCTCCAGATCCCGCATGGCCTCGTCAGAGGCCATCGGCCGTGAAGTGGCCGCCGTGGGTGGGCTTTCGACCGTGCCGAAGGATCTGCAGATCACGCATCGGGCATTTTCGTGCTGCCGGCAGAGACGGTCTGGAGACCGTCTCGCAGATCTGGAGATCTGCCCCACAAAGCAGCAGAAGATTTCATAGAGTAGCAGTAGTACAAAGCAGCAAGAGATTTCAGGCAGTAGTACAAAGCAGCAGAGGATTTCAGACAGTAGTACAAAGAATCAGAAGATTTCAAGGGGCAGTGGTACTCAGCAGCAGAAGATTTCAAAGAGCAGTACAGGGAAGCTTTTAGCATGCAGTTTCGATCGCAAGGGCCGCCGCCTCCAGCCGTCATCTATCTCACGACGATGAGCCGTCCGGACGCGGCGTTGGCGCTGGCCTTACTGCTTGCCTACGAAGCGAAGCGGCAGGCGCGAGTCGCCGCCATCGCCGTAAACGATGCCGGGTTGGACGCCGCCGTCTTTTGCGATCTGCTGATCCACTATTACGCCGCGGGAGCGCCCGCCGCGAACTCCAATCGCCTGCTGCCCGTCGGGCTGGTGGCTGCCAACCCGATGCCCGCGAATCCGCCGATGCTTCAAAAGGCCGTGGAACGCCGCGATGAGAAAGGCGCGTTCGTCTATAATCGCGCGGTGAAGCGCATCGCCGATACGTCGGAAGTTGCGGCGATGATCCGCAATTCGCTCACGGGAATGCCTAATGGCACCGTGTCCATTGTCCTCAGCGCTCCGGCGAAAGATCTGGTCCGCGCGCTCGATCTTCCTTCGACCAGAGAGTCCATTGCCGTCAAGGTTAAGTCGCTCATCGTCTGCGAAGAAGGCACGGCAAAAGATCCCGAATCCTTGAAACGCGTTCTTGCTGGATGGCCGACTCCGATCGTCCACTGTAGCCGCGCCTTGGGCGAGTCGCTGAAGTTTCCGGCATCGAGCATCGAAAAGGATTTCGCCTGGGCCCAAACGCATCCGCTGGTTGATATATACACTGCTTTCCAGAAGATGCCCTACGACGCCCCAGCTTCCGATATGGCGGCGATGCTTTACGCCATCGATCCGAAGTTGTTCGAGCTTACCGGCAATTCCATCGGAGTGAGCGAATCAGGGAAGGCCGCGGTTCTCAAGGCATTCACTGAGACGGTCAGCGCAAAGCCTGTGCCTCGTCAATTCGGCTTCCGGCCACCACAAAACGCTAAGGCAGAGGTGAAGAAATAATGCAGAGCAAAGCCAAGTCCGTTGCCGATTATTTGGCAGAGCTCCCCGAAGACCGGCGCAAAGCGGTTGCCACGGTTCGCGCTGTGATCCGGAAGAATCTCCCCAAAGGGTTCAAGGAACAGATGCATATTGGCATGATCGGCTACGTCGTTCCGCACAGCATTTACCCCGCCGGCTACCACTGCGATCCCAAGCAACCGCTGCCATTCATTTGCCTTGGTTCGCAGAAGAATTACGTGTCGCTCTACATGATGGGAATCTATCAGGATCCCGGCGAGGCCCGGTGGCTCAAAGTGCAGTCCCTGTTGAACGGCAAAAAGCTCGACATGGGGAAGTGTTGCGTTCGCTTTAAGAAAGTCGAAGACCTTGCCCTCGACGTCATTGGCCAAGCCGTGGCTCGCGTGCCGCTGAAAGAATATGTGCGTCGTTACGAAGCGAATCTCAAGCGGCCGGCGCGGAAAACGCTACAATCGCAACATTGACGCCGCGCCGCCAGTATCTGTTGAACATCGCCTGGAGTTCAGTGGGTGCGGTTGCGCTGATTCTGTCCGGACTCATCGTTGCGCCATTTCTTATACGACAACTGGGCGCGGAACGCTACGGGGTGTGGACTCTTGCGCTGTCCCTGGTCGATTATTTCTGGCTCATCGATTTCGGCGTGCGCCCCGCAACCGTGAAACTCACCGCCGAGTATCGCGCATTGGAGCAATGGGACCGTTTGAACAGTCTGCTCAGCACGGCCGCGGCCTATTCCTTGGTGATGGGCGGGTTGATTCTGTTGGGGTTCTGGTCATCGGCTCACATCATCGCTGACTTTCTTCACATACAGGATCCAAATTTTCCGTTTCTCCTCAGGGTGGTTAGCCTCATTTGGGGAATGGGTTTGGTGTTCAACACGTTCTCCGCCATGCTTGAAGGTTTTCAGCGCTTCGATCTGTCGAATCACGTCTTCGTGCTCTATTCCTTGTTGCGAAGCATCGCGCTGCCGGTGACCATTTATCTGGGATACGGCCTGCGCGAAATGGGATACGCGGTGCTCATCCTGCAAATCGCCACGTATGCGGCCTTTCTAACGGCCGCCATTCTGGTGTATCCGCGAATGCGTATCGGCCTCGCACTGGTTACGAAGGAAACCGCGCTGAACATCTTCCAGTATGCGCGCCAGATGACCTCCAGCATCGTATCGTTGCGCCTTTTGTCAGCCGGTATGCCGGCGCTGATCGCTTACTTTCTGCCGGTGCGATTTGTCACCTACTACACCGCCACGCAGAAGCTGTTCGAATACGGCATGGAGGGCATTGGCCGCGTTTCCCTCATCATCGTCCCGCGCACATCGGATTGGCTGGCTCGCGGCAAGAGGGATGCCATCGTTTATCTGGGCTACTACGCCAACTCCTACGCGGCCGTTGCGTGGCTGGCGATGTGCAGCTTTCTTGCGGTGTATGGGACCTCGTTTTTCCGGCTGTGGGTGAACGACGATTTCGCCACGCACACGGAAACTCTCGTGATCGTGATGGCTGCCGGGCAAGCCCTTTGGCCCGGCCTCACCATTTGCACGGCGATTCTGACCGGCATCGGCAAGTTCGGCGTTTTTTCCAACTACATTCTGCTGGAGGCGGTGCTTACGCTGACCGGTGCGGCGCTGGTTTTGCCGAACTTGGGACTGCCATATGTAGCCGCATTGGTGGGGGTGTTGTTGACATTGAACCGTTGCCTGAACCTCGCCCGCTTGTATTGCCGTGAGTTCCAACTGCGGCCGGTTTCCTTCCTTTGGCGCGTCTACGCCTGGCCGGTTACGCTTGCTTCCACCGGTGTTTTGTGTCTGTACTTGACGCGCAAGTTGTTGATTCCAGGAGCTACTTGGAGTCAACTACTGGTGGTGGGCAGCATCTACGTTACCCTCTACGTTCTGGCCGCGTTCTTCCTGATTCTGCATCCGGACCACCGGCGATTGGTGCGGCAGTTTGTCCGAAAGTACGTGTAATCCGAAGATTCTGTTTTGCCTGTAATCCCACAGAGGGGATTTACGTTGTACAGAGTATGATGGGTGTCGTGGCTCAACCGCTCGCCGTTGCTCCCGTATTGGCGGCACGGGATTTCTCATCCTTGGTGATAAGCGAACAGAGGCGAATTTTTCTGCTCTGTCAGCGAATGCTGCAGGATCGGGAGGAGGCCGAATCGGCGGCGCAGGATGTTTTTCTGAAGGCGCATAAGGCCCTGCAGAGTCAGGCCTTGGATGTATCCGAGCCTGCGAAATGGTTGACACGAATCGCCGTCAACACCTGTTTGGACCGTTTGCGTTCCAAACGCTGGCAGTTTTGGCGGAAACGCCCTGCCCCGCAGGACGAAGAGATCATACTAACCATGGCGCAAGACCGTGGGCCAAACGCCGAAGACCGCATGTTCGGGGTAGAGATCCAGCGCAGACTGGTTATGGCAATGCAAACCCTGAGCGCGCGCCAGCGTGCCGTATTTGCGCTGAAGCATTTTGAAGATAAGAGCCTGGAAGAAATTGGGGAGATTCTGGGATTGGAAGTGGGCACGGTTAAGGCTCACATGTCACGCGCGGTCACGAAACTGCGCGGGGAGTTGGAGGATGTCTACCGGTCGGCGAAGGGCCGAACAACAGAGTAGACCACCTATGGACGGAAGGAACCACAATGAGTAAACACTGGACCGAATCCGACTTCCTCAACCATCTTTATGAGATTGGTCCCGAGGACAACCACGTCAACGAATGCCCGGAATGCCGCCGCCGGCGCGAAGAGTGGCTTGCGGCCCGCAAGAACATTACGAGGGAACCCGATTTGCCGGCGGGTATGCTCGCCGCACAGCGGGAATGCCTGTACGCGCGTATGGCCAAGCGTCCCGTAGCGCCTTACTTCATGCGTTGGAGTCCCGCCATCGCAGTGGCCGGAGTGGCTCTGTTCGTTGTTCTCTGGCAGATGCCTGTGCGAAGGAGCGCGCCGCTTCAAAATGCGTACGCCGGCTTGTCGGATGCGCAATTGATGACGGAGATCTACAAGACGGTCTATGACTCAGAGCCTGACGCAATGGAACCGTTGCACGGATTGTTCCAGACCAAAACGGAAAGCAAGCAATAGGAGTTGCCATCATGATACGCGTCCTGTTTGTCTCTCTCATTTTTTTGACGACGGCCTTCGCCCAACAGCCTCGAGAATTCTTCCCGTGGTGGGAAAGTCCGCTTGCGCGCGATCTGAATCTTACCGAAGAGCAGCGGCGTCAGATACCAGCCATCACTCGTGAGTTTCGCGACAAACTGGTGGACCAGCGCGCCGCCCTGGAAAAAGCCGAGAATGCCATGAACGACCTCATGAACGAAGAAAAGCCTGACATGGGCAAGTTCAACTCCGCGCTGGAGCGGCAGGTCATGGCTCGCGCCGATCTCAACCGGACATTCTCGCAAATGGGCTTCAAAATGCGCCTGCTGCTGGCGACGCAGCAATGGAGAGAATTGCAGAAGCGCATGCATCGCGAGCCTGGCATGGGAGTCGGCCCTCCGGCAGGCCGTGGTCCCGGTGGACCGGGTGGACCCGGTGGGCCAGGAAGACCGGGCGGGCCGGGGTTTGGTGGTCCCGGTGGGAAGAAGGGTCCTCCACGCGACGGGCAACCTCCTCCTCCTCCGAGGGAAGAGTAACTAGACTCTGATTGCGGGTTGCGCGACGCTTGCTTAATTAACGCTGTGCGCGGGCGAGCGCCTGCTGAAGATCGGCGTTGCCGGCTTCGTACTTGAGCCCTTCCTGCAAGACCGTCAGTGCCTTCGTCTTGTCGCTCTTGACTTCCAGGTAGGCGCGACCCAGTGTACGATGCAGTGACGGAATCTGCGGTTTCAACGTGCGGGCACGCTCCCATGCCGTGATCGCCTCGTCCGTCCGGCGGCTGGAAAAATACACACATCCGAGCAGCCATTGCGCGTTCGCATCCGCAGCGTTGGTCTTCACCGCCGCCTGCAAGACTTCCGCCGCAAGGGATCCGTTGGGAAACACGTATCGTACATCCTGCGCCGCGGCGTTGCGCAATTCCTCCGCGCCGGATTCGCCAAGCTTCTGTTTGCAATAGGCGCGGTAGTACCAGAGCATGGCGTGGCGGGCGGGCGCCGGGATGCCGGGTTCGCGCTCTATCTCATTTACAGCCGCATAATCCCACTCCAGAACTTGCAGGGCATCGGCGAATTGTCCAAGGCGGATGAAATGCCCTGCAACAAAGAGAACCCGCTCGATGTCCGCCCCCATGTGACGCCAATAGGATGGGTCATCGGTTCCGAGACGAAAGAGTTCGTAGCGCAGAACGAGATCGGTCGGGTCGAGTGCCGTCCAATGCGCGGCGCGCGATGCCGCTTCTTCCCAATTGCCCGCGGCTCGCAGGAGCGTCACTTCCATCGCTCCGGCGCGAACATTCTTCGCTCCGGCTGCGCGGCGCAACACCTCGATTGCGGCGGTATCTCCGGAAGCCGCCTGCAACTCCGCCAGTCGAATGCTTGCGGCGACTCCGTAGTTGGAATCGCTCTGCAACGCTTCCAGCGCTTTCGCGTCGGACGCCGCGATCGCGCGATAGTAACCACTTTCAACATCGTCGCCCACGCCTTTTACCGCGGCCGGATTTTCCAGACCAGCCAGCAACCTGGCTTGCGCGGCGGCAAGAGCCTGCGATGCGGCAAACGCCACGCGGCCTTTTTCGTAATTGAGGAGAGCAGCGTCGTAGTTCGCGTTTCGTTCATTGTAATCGGCCATTGCGAGAAAGTCCGGCTCACTGGATTGTTTGGTCATCCACGGCGGACTTGGCTGCTTGCCGAGCGTTACCTCTTTCGTGCCGCGCGCGTCCATCGCTCCTTCGGTGTGCTCGAAGAGAATCGCGCCCGCATTGTCCAACACGCGGAAGGTAACCGGTTTGGACGCGGGACTTGTGCTTGCGATCTGAGGCGTTGTATCGGGAGCGATGTCCATGCGCTTTTCCGCCAAACTTGACGAACCATCGGTGAGTTGCATCAGCGCACCGGACCAGACGCCTGCGGCCATAAATTCCGCCGCGACATTCTCGCCTGTGCGTGTTAGGTACAAGGCTCCGTTGCGGCTCACTTTCGTTACGCCGCCCATGTTGCGCAGGGGCAGCCAGTATTCAGTGAACGATTTGATCTGCTGCGGCTCCAGGAATTCGTAGACCTCCTGGCTGGGCGTCGTGCCCGCTTGAATCTCGGTATAACTCGAATTGTCGATGCTCAGATTCTGGCGCGGCCACGAATCGGTTCCCCACGTCCAGGTCTTCTTGCCGGGAACATCTTTCGCATCGGCGACGTGCGCCAAACCGGTTCGCGTCGCCGCCTGATAGACCCCCAGAAACTCTTCGTTCGATCCGACCGCGAAATAGCCTTCGCCGCCCGTGTATGCCGCCACGGAACTCAGATCGCGGCCGGAAGTATTCACCGGCCAGGAATCGAGAACGCCCGTTCCGTGTCCGGAAGTGATGTTCGCCGGAACGACAAAGCGGTCGCGTTCGCCGAGCCGCACGGCTGCATTCGCCCACCAATAATATCGACGCCGGAAATTGGAACGGTTCTCCAGCGTGACTCGCTGCTCCAAAGCGGCAACTCCCGGCCGCAGTACGAATTCACTTCGCCACTGCATGCCGGTGACACGATCGACGTTTCCTACCCAGACAGATCCGCTGCCGTCGGGGTTCTGCTTGAACGCAAAATCGACAGGAGAAATGGAAACCCAGCTGTGCGCGTTTGGAAAATTCAATTCCAGACCGAACGCGGCCCAGGCGCCGCGCAGCCCGACCCAACCTTTCTTGATCGCCGTGTTGGCATAGAATATGTCGCGCTTTGCCACTTTGTCGAAGCAGTTATAGACATGACCGCCGAGGTCCGGCAGAATCGTACAGCGCAGATACTCATTCTCCAAGTAGAGGGATCGCCACGACTGATTTCGCGTGGCATTCGTGAAGTTCGTGCGCATGGTGTACGGATAGACGTACGCATAATAGTTGACGGCCTGAAACTGGTCGAAAGGCGGATTGAAATCCGGAGCGCCGTCCACATCGGATGGAAGCGTCAGAGTGTCCTGACCAACGGCGACCAGCGATTGCGCCGCGCAGGGCAGCACGGCTGTGAGAATAAGAATGACAAGCGCGCGCACAAATGGCATAGATAGCCACAGTATAAGTGCGCTGGTTGTGAATTCGAACAGGACTCTAGTACTCCGGAAGCGGTACTAAAGTACCTTCTACTTGTAGGTGATCCACATCGGGCTCACCCACACCAATTCGCCGTCCGCCTGTTCGCCGCGCACATAGTAGTAGCTGGTCTTACCTTTCGTAGCGTTGGCATCGCGCCACGCGAAGTCAACGGTCTTCGTGTTCGGCGACACGGAGTAGGCGTACTTGCCATCTTTGACGATATGCACTTTCGCGAAGTTCGCCGTACCCCACAGCTTCACGGAAATTGACGGCGGTTCGGAGAGGCTAAACTCTTCTCCCATGAAATGTCCGGAACAGCGCACGTCGGCGAGAATGTTTTCCGTGGCTCCGTAGACGCGGCGTTTGCGGAACGATTCCATGATCGCCTCCCGAGTCGGCGCAGCGACCCATAGATTGCAGTAGGACATGTGCGTCGAGATGTGATCGCTGGAAGCTTGGAACGCCAGCCGGTAACCCTTCTCCAACGCCAGCGAAACGAACCCCAATGGACGCCAGCCGCCGATGGAATCGTCAGCGTTATTGGAGCGAGGAGCGCCGGGCATTTCGTAATTCTGACGGTCGCCTTGATAGATTTCGACGACGGGTTCCACCAGCGGATCGTTATCGCGCCAGTCGGTTCCCATGTTGGTTCCGGAGGTGTGCGACGCAACGATGCCGCCGAAATGTTTCAGATAGCGGTAAAGCATCTGCGTATCGGGCGCCGGTTGGGACGGCGTTTCGGGAGACAGCGCAAGCCGCGGCAGCGGGCGGACTCCACGCCGCGCCATCACTGTGTTGCGATGCCCTTCGGGGTAGACGATGCTGCGCTCGTAAGAGAACATCGGCACGTATCGCGTGCCCAGTTTGTAGGCGTCGGTCAGCTTTTGCTGGATCCACCAGGAGTACTCGCGTCCATTGCCGTTGTTGTGATCGCAACAGCCGCCCCAATCCATGTAAGCGGCGTCGATCATGTAGCGGTAGGCGTCGATGAGCGGACCGTCGCGTCCGCCGTCGCCGGAAACTTCCGTATGGCGGTGGAACTCGCCGCGCATCATTTGCAATTTCTCCGAGCCCACCTGCGCGCGATAGTTCCGCATCAGAGCGACTTGTGCGCGCTCCGCGGATACTTCCGGATCGACGCTACCGGTTCTCTCGGCGGGCGCGGCCTTCAATGCCGCCGTGCGCGTTTCGCCGCCAATCGACAGCACCGATGCAAAGAGGTCCGATTGCAGCGCGGCGAGTGCCAGTCCGTCGCCAGCCTTCCCTTTCTTCTTGCCCTTCGTGGCGGCATTTGCGGGATCTGCAACTCCGGCCGTCTGCCTGTGATCGGAAGCTGCTACCATCATCAGCTGGCCGGGGCCTGTGGAAGCCATCGCCGCGCGCATGTCCATCCAATAATCGGAGTTCGGAACGGGCACGGGCCCCTTCCATTCGTTGCCATCCAGGAAGACCAATTGCTGCGTCCATCCGCTGCCTAAAGCCGTGAACCCCGCGGAAGGGCTGCGGAATGCAAGATAGATTCCGCCGTTTCCATCGGCGGCGATTCTCGGAAAGCTGTTCAACGGAGTCGGGCCTGGCTGCGGCGTCCCACTGGCGGGACGCTTGCTGGCGAGCGAGGCATCGGGCAGACGAACGGGCGACTCTTGAGCCGCGCGGCGCGCTCTACGAATGGCGGCCGCGCCGGGCAATGCGTCCTTCAGCTCAGCGCTGGTGACCATCGCCTGTGAACCCTGGAAACATTTCACGCGGATATCATGATCCTGGTACAGTGCAACGCCGGTGGTTTCGTAGGCGCCAAAATCCTTGCCCCACTTCGCTCCCGACGCTTCATACGCAACCCACAGGCGGTTCTGACCGTCATAGGCAACCGAGGCGCGCGCTTCGAAATTCGGTGATGCCGCCGCCGCCACAGGCGCTTCCATCTTCACGCTGCCATCCCACTTCATGCGGCGGAAATAGACATCGTAGTTGCCTTTATCGTAGGTATCCCAGGCGACCGCAACTTCTCCGTTCGATGCCGCGGCGATGGACGGATCCCAATCGCTTTCGCTTCGCGAGGCAGACACCACTGATTCGGCGGTGAATGTGTCGCCGTTTTGCGCAGCCACCAAAATGTCCAGGCTGTTGCCGCGGAAACCTTGCCATGCCACCCAAACGCGGCCTTGAGAATCCACCGCCGCAACCGGATTCACATCGGTGCCGGCGTTGTTTGTGATGCGCACTTCGTTGCCCCACTTGCCATCGGCGTAGGGCTTCGCGTAAATATCGAAGTTGCCGTTTTGATTCGCCGACCAGAAAACCCAGGCGCGTTTCTTACCATCTACCGCCACGGCTGTTCGCATCACGTCCTGCTTTGCGGCGGACACCGGAATGGGCGCGCTCCAAGTGCTCTGTTGTTTGGAGTAACGCAGCAGCATCACCTGATCGCCGCCGGCGGGCCGCGCCAGCGAATCGAAATTGGCGGGCGGCGCATCCAGTTGCTGTCTGCCGTCGTTGCTTCGATCGCCTTGCAGAAACTCGACGTAGCTGACGTAGACGGCGTCCGCGCTGTTGGCAATGGACGGGAAGTCCTGTTCATCGCCCGATTGCGTGAGGCGCGTGGTGGTGGGCACGCGATCGACGGCTGCCTTGCCGTTCAGAAACGGCTTTTCCACGCCAAATCCGATCTCCTTCGCGGTGAAGCTGAAATTGCCTTGCGCCGTTTTCACTTCGAACTTCGCCCCGGGGTCGTCCGCGGCGAGCGAGATCACAACGCCATTCGGGAAAATTCCCTCTACCTTTTTCTTCCGCCCCAGGGACACGCGCGTCGAAGCCTGCCAATTGTTTCCCTGAATCCGATCGCCATCGGCGAAGCGCCAGCCTCTTATCGTGGCCACACGCCCGGTGGAGGCGACACTCCCGTCCCACTTGGTGGCCTCGCGATCTCCCACGCCGAGTAAAACGCGAAACGAAGGGCCATTGGCTGGCGCAGGCGGGGCAACATTGCCGGCCTGGCGTTGTGGATAGAGGGTCACGACCGCGGCTGCCGCGACCAACAGGATGACTGCGATCAAGGAGAAACGCTTCATGCGGATACTCTATCACCGCTGGAAGAAAGAGTTTTTGTCCATTGCGGCCGGAACGGCGATGTCGAAAAAACCGACCATCATTTCGTCCGTGCTCGGCTCACCGTAGCGAACATCCGCTTCGGGATCCGGGTTGCGCGGATTATTGCGTGAGTTGTCGTACCACGCGGTGCAAACCAGTCGCGTCCCCTTGGGAAGCGGGCGCGGCTCAGCCAATCGATAGTACAACTGCCAATGAAAATCGTAAGGCTTGACCCGCAGCAGAACCTCGATGCGGCCGCCTGTTTGCGCAACCGCATATTCGAACGCCTTGCCGCGCAAATGCATATGCGGAAAAAGTCCCAGCAGGAGCGCGTCGTTGGGCAGCGTGCCGAACGCCGTAACACGGTGGTTGCTCTCTCCCGCCGGAATCAGAAAATCCGTCGTTGCGATCTGCAGCGTAAGAACACGTTTGGACGGAGTGGATTTGCTGTAACTCAGATGCACGACGGTGCGGTCTTCGACAGCTTTGCCATTTGGCGTGTAGTGAATCTGCAAAACGATTTGCGCGCCCGCGGGAATCAGTTTCGCCATCGATTCCGGAAACTCTGCCGCGGGTTGGCCGGGCGCATAGACGGCGAGGATGTCGCTCTTCGTCGCGCCCGGCGAGGAGAAAGGAACGCCCTCAGGCTTTCCATCGAGCCATGCGCCGCCGCGCTCGCGAACGTAGACGACAACGTGATGCACCACTCCTCGTACTCCCGGCGACACCTCGACCCGCCGTACCCACGTGTCTTTGTCGAACCGTTGCGGAAGAATCACAAACTGGTAGGGGATTTCGCCCCGGGCGGGCACGCGCACCGGCGTTGGCATGCGCAGAGTGAGATCGAATGGGCTCGGTGGCGTAGCCTTAGAGGCAACGGTCGAAAGCCGTGGTCCTTCCGGTGCGCCTTGCTTCACCCAATTAGCAATCGCATCCACTTCGGCGGAACTGAGACGAGGATCATTGGAAAAACTCACCGCAGCCGTCTCGGCGAACCAGGGCGGCATTTTCCGCGAGGACACCATTTGCTGAATCGCCTTCGCCCAGGGGCGCGCCTCTTTGTAATTCGTCAGCGGCATCGGCGCGATGCCATTTTGCTGATGACAGGAAACGCAGCGGCGTTGCAGGATGGGCCCCACCTCGCTGTAAGTAACCGCCCAAAACAGAAATGCCGCGGGCCAGAGCAATGCTCAGTTCAGACGCGCGGCAAATTCGCGCGCCACGGCGTCCGCCTCCTGCTCAGCCAACCCGGCAATTCCGGCAAGCCACGGCCCCTTGGCGAAGAGGAAAACATTCCTGTCGCCGTCTTTTCCGAAGTAGCCCCCAAAATGCGCGATGAACTTTGCGTTCGCAAGCTGCTTCTTATAATCGAACATGAGGATGGAGGACGCTTCCGGGCCTGCCGCCTTCACCAGAAACAGTTCGAACTCCGTCTTGCCCTTGCGATATTTCGCCAGGTTGCCGCCGCCAAGAAACTCCTTGCCCAGGATCGCGCCCTCCACAATTTTCACATCCACCAGATCCTTCTTCGGGAAGCGCTGCGATTCATCTGTGACCGGCGTCTTTTTCTGCACTGCCTTCTTTGGCGCTTCTTTCTCACCGCAAGCGGCAAGAGAGATAGTCAGAATGGCGAGTGCGATTCTCATTTTCCAAGATCGTAGCAGGTTTGCAGCACGATTCCGTAGAATGTTGTGGTGCGGCGGCAGTGGATGCACTTCATCGGCGTGACGACGGCGCAATCGGCCATGATGCGCATCTTTCCTCTTTGGATGCGTGAACTCGGCCGTCCCGACGTGGAACTTCGCGGCGTCGATCTTCCCTTGAACGCCGAACCGGACGACTATCGCCGCGTCGTCGACGAAATCAAAGGCGGCGAAGGTATTCTGGGCGCGCTGATCACGACACACAAGATTCGTTTGCTCGAAGCCGCGCGCGACCGGTTCCAGCGGCTGGATTCGTACGCTACCACCTGCAACGAGATTTCCTGCATCTCCAAGCGGGAAGGCTTGTTGTTGGGACACGCCAAAGATCCCATCAGTTGCGGAAAGAGTTTGGATGGAATGCTCAGCACAGCTCCACCGGAGGTTGTTTGTCTGGGTGCGGGCGGAGCAGCAATCGCCCTCGCCGCGCACTTGAGGGAGCGGGAGGATCGCCCCGAAGTGATCCACATTGTTGATCGCAACCCAATGCGGATGTCCGCCGTAGAAGCTCTGGGCGCGCGCTTCCACTGCCACCAGGAGGCGGAGAGGAATGACGAACTGGTGGGCGAAGCGCAGCCCGGTTCCCTCATCGTGAACGCGACCGGCATGGGGAAGGACTTGCCTGGGTCGCCTCTCACAAACGCGGTCCTCTTTCCGGAACGGGCGTGCGTCTGGGAACTGAATTATCGCGGCGAAAGAAAGTTTCTGCACCAGGCGTTGGCGCAACAAACATCGCGCGATTTGTCGGTGCACGACGGGTGGATGTGCTTTCTGTATGGCTGGACCGAGGTGATTGCGGAGGTCCTTCGTCAACCCATCGATGCCGCTCTCTTTGCGCGGCTGCGGAAACTCGCCGAATCAGTTCAGAATGCGTAGGCTGCCCTCGGTCAACCCGCCGGGCGCGTGTTTTCGCAACCGGGCCTCCAAAGCACGCCTATCAACGAGTCCCGCCAGAGCGTCTGTAAATGCGGTCGTAATGGATTCCACCTGACGCGCGGATTCGTGCACAAATTCCAGGCGGTAGTGTGCGATGCCCGCTTCGCGCCAGCGTTTCAGATGCGCCGATGCTTGTTGTGCCTCCGCTCCAAATACGGTATTGCGGCAGCCCACATCGGCCATCACAGGATGCGCGCGCCCGTTTTCATCGCGCAGCTCCACGCGATGTTTCTCGCAAGGACGGCCGCAATCGAGATAACTGGTTCCACTCGATAGAAACCGGCAGAAGACGCAATGCTCGGTATGGAACACGGGCAGATGATGGTAGACGACCACCTCCAATCGTCCTCCGCCGGCTTTGGATGCGAGCTCCGTCACTTGAGCGGCGTTCAGATCGTGCGCGGGAGTGATGCGATCGAGTCCCATGGAAAGTAACAGCGTAGTGGAAAATGCGTTGGCGGCGTTGAGGCTGAAATCGCCGGTGAGCGGAGCCTGCCGGTCTTCGCGCAAGGTATGCAGCAACCCCGTGGAGCGCACAAGAATTCCGCATCCCAGCTTTCGCAGAAACTGAACGATGCGTTCTTCTCCCGGCTTCAGCACGCGCGGGCCGGCCACGCGAACGGCGATGCCCGCCTCGCGCACGCAATCCACGGCGGGCTGCAATCCGTAGAGGTCCAGATAGTCCAGCGTAATGCTGCTGGGCCTTGTGTTTATCGCGGCTTCCAACTGTTCCGCGGTTCGGACCAGCAAGTGCAGGCTCGGCAAACTTGCCGGTTCCGCTTTCGCAACGGGGATTTGCAAATGCGATTCGTGGACCGCAATCTTGCGTCCTGTCCTTTGCTTCGATTGCAGCAGTGCTACGGCATCGCGCCGCAGTTGGTTCAGCATGGATGCCGGCGCAAAGACGCTGCCTTCGATTTCCGCATGCAGGTCCGTCAATGTATAAGGCGTGTTGCCGAGTTTGCCCAGATGCAGCCGGAACCATTCCTCATCGGACGCTCGATGCTTCGCAACCTCCACGACAGGGCCTTCGACATTCACTTGCAAATACGGAAGTTTCCAGATTGCTCGCAACGGCTCCCCGGCGCATGCCCGTACGCGAACGGCGACGGGTTGCCGGTGCACAGGCGCGGCGGGGTCCAGAAAAACGCGCGCCGCTTTGTCGATATCGGCGTCATGCGTACGCCACAATTGGTCGCCGAGGCGCACGCGCTGCCAATCGATAGCGTCATTGGCGAATCGAAGCTCCAGTTGCCCATTTCCCGCCGCGATCACCACATAGACAGCTCCGCCCTCTTCCTTCTCCTGCGGGCTGCGCCAATCGGCGGCATCAAATACAACGCCGTCGCCCGGTTTCAGGGGAGCCAACGAATGAGCGCCGGACGGCGCAAGGATGACGCCGCCGCGCACAAGATTCGCGACGCGTCCCATCAGGACTCCGCGGTGCCTGGGAGCGCGTCCCTTTACAACTTCCTGATGATTGGTTCCGCTGACGAAGTACGGACCGAGTCCGCGGGAATAAACCTGCTCCAACCGCAGTTCCTCAACATCCGAGAGCGTGGATCCGGATCCGGCGCAAGCTTCATCGACAGCTTTGCGGTAAGCGCCGGTGGTCAACGCAACGTATTCGGCATCTTTGTAACGGCCTTCGATCTTGAGCGAGCTCACACCCACGCGCACGATTTCCGGAATCTGCCGCAGTGTGTACAAATCGCCCGGCGAAAGAAGGTAGCGTGCATCACCCAAGGGCTTTTCTTCTCCGTCCACCAGCAGCGCATAGGGCAAGCGGCAGGCCTGGGCGCACTGCCCGCGATTCGCACTGCGTCCACCCCACGCTTCCGAAGAAAGGCACTGCCCGGAATAGGATACGCACAATGCTCCGTGGACAAACATTTCCAGGCCAATGTTGGTGCTTGCGCGAATGGCGCGAATCTCCGGCAGCGACAACTCGCGCGCCAACACAACGCGCTTCACGCCGAGTCCGGCCGCATGTTCCACGCCTTCCGCGCTTGTGATGCTCATCTGCGTGCTGCCGTGGACTTCCAGGTCCGGCGCAATTTCGCGAGCTAACGTGGCCGCACCCAAATCCTGCACGATGATGGCGTCGGCGCCCGCATTCGCAATTGCCGTCAACGCAAGCTCAGCTTCTTTCCATTCGGAATCGAAGACCAGCGTGTTGAAGGTGACGTACCCGCGCACTCCGCGCTCATGCAGCGCGCGCATCACATCCGGAAGTTCTTCCTCTGTGAAGCCAACCTTCGCCCTCGCGGTGAAGTGTTGCAATCCGAGGTAGACAGCATCCGCGCCTGCCTCAATAGCCGCGCGCAGTTGCGGCCAGTAGCCTGCGGGGCTCATTACTTCGGGCTTCTGCCGGTGCACTCCCTCCAGCGTAGCGCGGTGCGGGATCAGCCCTTTAGTCCGGCCAACACGCCGCGCATGTACGCGAATGAGCGCATCATGCCGGGGACCGGATTATCGGCCTCGATTTCGTATTCCAGCATCACGCCGCCGGCGTAATTCATTTTCTTCAGCTGCTTGAAGATGGCGACGATGGGCATCTTGCCTTCGCCCACCACGCACTGAGAATCCTTGCCCATCAGGTCCTTGAGATCTTTCACATGCATATCGAGCAGGCGCGGCCCCGCCTCGGCAATGGCTTCCACCACATCGACGCCCGTGCGCGCAGTGTGGCCAATGTCGATGCAAAGACCCATCAGAGGACTCATGTTCTTGACCTGCTTGAGCACGCTCTGCGGAGTGGGGAAGTGTTTGTCTTCCGGGCCGTGGTTGTGAATCGCGACCTTGACGTTATATTTGATGGCGGCTTTCTCCACCAATCCGAGAGTCTCCGCGCTGGGTGCGGCGACAATCAATGGCATTCCCGCGTTCTTCGCGTATTCGAAGTACCGCTGTACGTCCGCTTCGTCATTTTTCGTCAGCGTGATCGTACCGCCGCCGAGAATTTTTAGTCCGGCTCTTTCGAATGCCTGTCGACCCCTTGCCAGCTCTTCCTTGGAAGAAGTGTATGGCAGATGGAATTCTTTGATATTGATGTTGGAGACGCCCATCTGCCTGACCGACTTGATGGCGAGTGCGCGGCCGAACTCACGCAGAGAGTAGCTGGCTACGCCAAGCACGAAGGACCCGGATGGAGCATCGACGGGTTGGGCGAAACTTTGGGAGGCGGAGGTGAGAGTAGCGCCGCCAAGGGCAAAAAGAGATCTGCGGGAAAGTGCCATGCAGGCATTATATCGATTTGGAGGAATCCAGTAGCCCCAGCAGCCCGGCCTCGTCCAGCACGGGAACGCCCAGCTTTTCCGCCTTCGTGAGTTTGGAACCGGCCGCTTCACCCGCTACAACGTACGTAGTCTTCTTACTTACCGAGTCTGTGACTTTGCCGCCCAGCGCCTCGATGCGAGCCTTTGCCTGCTCGCGTGTCATTGTGGGAAGCGTTCCGGTGAGAACGAACGTAGATCCGGTCAGCGGTCCGCCTACAGGGCCACGGATCTCTTGTGTGAATTGCAGACCGGCTGCGCGCAGCACTTCCACAAGATCGCGATTGCGCGCGTCGTCGAAGAATCCGCGAATGCTCTGGGCCACCTTAGGCCCCACTTCGTTGGCGGTTTGCAATGCGTCCGAATCCGCCGCGGCTATCTTGTCCAGATCTCCGAAAGTGTCCGCCAGAATTTGAGCCGTCCGTTCCCCGACAAATGGAATCCCCAGTCCATTGAGCACGCGCGCTAGTGGTTGTGCACGCGAGCGGTCGATGTTCTGGAGAATCTTTTCCGCAGACTTGGGACCCATGCGCTCCAGACCGAGTAATTGATCGAGGGTGAGAGAATAGATGCCGGCGACGCCGTCGACAAGGCCGCGATCCACCAGTTGATCGGCCAGCGCTTCTCCCATTCCGTCAATGTCCATCACGCCGCGGGCCGCGAAGTGCAGAATCGTTTCTTTGAGGCGCGCGGGGCAATTGCTGTTCACACAGCGGCTGGCCGCTTCACCTTCGGCGCGAACTACATCGCCGCCGCAGATGGGGCATCGCGCCGGCATCGTGAACGGAACTCTGTGTTCCCCGTGGCGGACAACGCGGACAACTTTCGGAATCACGTCGCCGCTGCGTTCGATGAGCACCGTGTCGCCGATGCGCAGATCGAGGCGCTGGATCTCATCCTCGTTGTGCAGCGTGGCGTTGGAAACGGTGACACCGCTGATGGCGACGGGCCGCAAACGCGCCACCGGAGTCAACGCGCCGGTACGGCCGACCTGCACTTCGATGTTCTCCACCACTGTCTCCGCCTGACGCGGCGGGAACTTGAAAGCGATGGCCCATCGCGGAGCCTTGGCGGTCCAGCCAAGCCGGTCCTGCTGCGCGACGGAATCCACTTTCGCCACGACCCCATCAATTTCGTACGGCAGCGTGTCGCGCGCCTCTTCCATCGATTGGCAAAAAGAAAACAGAGCCCCGGCATCGGCACAAACGCAGCTGCGAGGATTCACCTTGAAACCCATCTGGCGCATGGCTTCCAACGATTCCCAGTGGCCGGGATAGAAAGGTTTTCCGTCCACTAGAAGGAAATAGGCGAAGAAATTCAATTGCCGGGCGGCTGTCACCGCGGGTTCCAGAACGCGCAGACTTCCGGCGGCGGAGTTGCGGGGATTGGCATAGCGCGGAAGGCCCTCACGCTCGCGCTCTTCGTTCAGCTTCTGGAAATTTTTCGTCAGCATTACCACTTCGCCGCGCACTTCGAAGCGTGGAAGAGCATTCGGAACACGCAGCGGCAATGCGCGAATGGTGCGCGCGTTCTCCGTAACATCCTCGCCCTCCAACCCATCGCCCCGGGTAATGGCTTTGACGAACAAGCCACTGTCGTAGTGGGCAGCCATAGAGAGCCCGTCGAGCTTGACCTCGGCGGTGTATTGAAACGGATCGCCTGCCAGAAGCTCGCGGACGCGCCGGTCGAAATCAAGCAACTCGCCTTCGTTGAGTGCGTTGTCCAGACTCAGCATCGCCGAACTGTGGCGGACCTTGACGAATCCTTCGCGCGGTTTCCCGCCGACGCGCTGCGTGGGAGAGTCCGCAGTGACGAGCTCTGGATGGCTCTCTTCAATAGCCTGCAACTGGCGCATCAGCGCATCGTACTGGCTGTCCGAAATTTCAGGATGATCCAGAACGTAGTAGAGATGCTCGTGGCGGCGCAATTCCTCGCGCAGCTTTTCCGCCTGTGCGGCAACAGACTCGGGCATGAACGTCTATTATGACAAGTTGGCCCACTACCGCAAAGCAATTCTTATCTATAACCCGAACGCCGGAAGGATTCGCGGAAACTCGCGCCTGATTCCCGCCGTGCAGGAAGAACTTCTGCGGAGCGGCCATGGCGTGACGCCGCGTCCTACCGCGGGTCCCGGGCACGCAACGGAATTGGCGAGAACGTCCGTTGCGGACGGCGCGGATCTTGTCTTGGCCGCGGGCGGCGACGGCACAATAAACGAGACGTTGAACGGCATGGTTGGCTCCAGCGTGCCCTTGGGTGTGATCCCCTGCGGCACGGCCAATGTGTTCGCAACCGAGACGCGCATGGGCGGCAACGCAATCAAGGCTGCGAAAAACGTCGGCGCAATGACGCCGACACGCATCGCCTTAGGGCAATTGCAGGAAGTCGATGGCTCACTGCGGCGACACTTCCTCTTGATGGCGGGCGCGGGACTCGATGCTTACATCGTTGTGACGGTGAACCCCGCGTACAAACGAAGGTTGGGCAAAGGTGCATATTGGATTGCGGGCTTCCAATCGTTTGTGCGCCGATTGGAAGAGATGGAAGTGATTTCGCAAGACAAGAGGCAAGCGAGCAGTCTCGCGCTCGTCAGTCGCGTGCGAAACTACGGCGGCGACCTGGAGATTGCCCAGGGGGCGAGTTTGTTGCGCGATGATTTCGAGGTTGTGCTGTTCGAAGGCTCCAATCCGCTGCGCTATTTGAAGTATCTCCCCGGCGTCCTTCTGCGTCTGACGCGGCGCATGAGCGGCGTGTCCGTGTTCCGGTGCGAACAACTTGCTTTGCACCCGAAGGATAAGCAGAGTGTCTACGTTCAGGTGGATGGCGAAGCGGCGGGGAAGCTTCCGGTAAATCTCGCCATGGTGAAGGACGCGCTCACCATCCTGCTGCCGCCGAAGTTCGTACAATCGGAGCGACGCCGATGGACAACCTGACACACACGCTAACCGGGTTGATGCTGGCGCGCACGGGCCTGAATCGATGGTGCCCCGGCGGCACGGCGATACTTCTTCTGTCGGCGAATGCGCCCGACATCGATGTCGTTGCGGGCTGGAAGGATTCGCTCACTTATCTCGATCACCATCGCGGTTACACGCACGCCTTGATCGCCGCTCCTCTTATGGCGGCGTTGGTTGTTTTAGTAGTGCGCCTGGCCGGACGCAAACCGGTGCCTTGGATAAAAGGGATCGCCGCGGGATGCATCGGTGTTCTTTCGCACCTTCTACTCGATTGGACGAACACCTACGGCATCCGGCTTCTGCTGCCGTTCTCCGATCGCTGGCTTCGTCTGGACATCACCAACGTCGTCGACATCTGGATCTGGGCGATTCTCGCGATGGCCGTAGCTGGACCCATGCTCTCCAAATTGGTCAGCAGCGAGATGGGGGCGAAATCGGGGACGGGGCGCGGCGCGGCGATCACGGCGTTAGTTCTTCTCTTCGTTTATGAAGCCGGGCGATTCACATTGCATGCGAGGGCTGTCGCATCCATCGACGCGCATCTGTACCAGGGACACGCGCCGAGGAAAGTGGAGGCATATCCGCACTTCGCGAATCCGCTCACCTGGACCGCCATGGTGGACACAGGCGAAGCTGTCATCCTGCAACGCACATCGTTGCTGAATGCGTACGATCCCACTGGAGGGAAGACGTGGTATCAGCCGGAGCCTCACCCTGCCATCGAAAAAGCGCGCGCAACCGCAACGTTCCGGCGCTATCTCAATTTTGCGCAAACGGTCTATTGGCGATCGACTCCCGTGGATAAGCCCGAGGGCGGCGTGCGCGTGGAAGCCTGCGACCTGCGGTTTGGCGATCCCGATGCGCCGCGGTTCATCGCGTCCGCAGTGTTGGACCGCGCGCTGAAAGTTGCCGGCGAGAAATATTCGTTTGGACCGCTGCGCCCGCGGTAGCGGTACGATGAGGAGTTATGGCCAAATTCAAGCCCGCCGGAAAGAAAAAAGGCGGCAGCGGTGCAACCGGCCCGGGCGCGGTTCCCTGCGTCATATTAATTGTCGGCGGAATCATTCTGGTGACTTTGTTGTTCTACGCCATTCTGGGCTCCGCACGGAAATAGGTTCTTCATGCGAGTGGATCAAAGAGAAGCGGACCAGTTGCGTCCGGTGACCATCGAAACGGGCTATCTGGCGACGGCGGAAGGCTCGGCGCTGATCAGTTTTGGAAACACGAAAGTGCTGTGCGCCGCCACTATCGAAGACACCATTCCGTCATTCCTGCGCGGAAGCGGAAAAGGCTGGGTGACGGCCGAGTACTCCATGTTGCCTCGCGCCACCGTTACTCGCACGCCTCGCGAAGTGTCCAAGGGCCGTCAATCCGGGCGCACCATGGAAATCCAGCGCCTGATTGGACGCGCGCTGCGCACGGTGATAAACCTGGAGGCGTTGGGTGAGCGATCTATCATTGTCGATTGCGACGTCATTCAGGCCGACGGCGGCACGCGCACGGCTGCAATTACGGGTGCCTACGTTGCGGCGGTATTGGCCATCAAGCAATTAATGGACTTCGGGCAGGTGAAGACGAATCCGGTTACCGATCATGTGGCGGCCGTGAGTGTTGGAATCGTCGATGGAGAAGCCGTCCTCGATCTCTGCTACGAGGAGGACTCGAAGGCGGAGGTGGACGCGAATGTCGTTCTCACTTGGAGCGGCAAGTTCGTCGAGTTCCAGGCAACGGCGGAGCGAAATCCATTCGACGACGCGCAAATGGCGCAGATGATTGCCCTCGCCAGGAAAGGCATTTTGGAACTGGTGGCATTGCAGGAAAAAGCGCTTACGGGATGAAGTTGTATTGCGCCACCACCAACCCCGGAAAGGTGCGCGAGTTTGAACACGCCGCTGGAGAATTGTTTCCCGGTGAATTCGAATTCGCTCTTCTTCCGGACTTCCGCCGCATCCATCCCCCGCGGGAGACGGGTGGGACATTCGCGGAGAACGCCGCGTTGAAGGCTGCCTACTATTCGCGTCATGTGGCTGGCCTCGTTTTCGCGGACGATTCCGGCCTGGCGGTGGATGCGTTGGGCGGAGAGCCCGGCGTTCATTCCGCGCGCTTTTCAGGGGACGGCGCGACGGATGAATCGAACAACAGGATGCTGCTGGAAAAACTCGAGGACGAGGACAACCGCAACGCGCGATATGTTTGCGTGATTGCGCTGGCAACAGAAGGCCGCCTGCTGGGAACGTTTGAAGGCCATGTGGAAGGCGAGATCCTGCGGGAGGCGCGCGGCGACGGAGGTTTTGGCTATGACCCGTATTTCTTGTATCCGCCCTTCGGCCTGACATTCGGAGAAGCCACGAAGGAGCAAAAGCTTCGCGTAAGTCATCGCGGCCATGCGTTGCGGGCTATGCTTGAGTTTCTGAAAGCCACAAAACATGCGCAAGCGGGCGTTCACTCTTCTCAAGCTTCTGGATAAGTTGGAGTCCCGCTACGGTGCGCAAGACCCTTGCTGGCCTACAGATCCATACGAGTTTCTGATCTGGTGGCATTGTGGTTATCCGGCCAGTGACTTCGCATGCACGAAGGGTTGGGAGTCACTCAATCGGGAGATAGGAACCGCGCCGCGGCACATTCTCGATGCATCGCATTCACGATTAGCCGATGTCCTGAAGCCCGGTGGTATGATCCCTGAACTAAGAGCGATGCGACTCCAGGAAATCGCGGCCCGTGTCAAAGACGAGTTTGGCGGCGACTTGCGCTCAGGCCTATCAGGACCCATTGCCAAAGTGCGCAAGGCGCTGAAGACATTTCCCGGCATCGCCGATCCCGGGGCGGATCGCATTTTGCTTTTCGGCAGCATCGTGCCGGTCGCAGCCGTTCCATCCAACGGTACGCATGTGCTGGAACGTATCCATCACGCGCGGGAACGCGAGAACTATGGCGTACAATACCGCGAAGCCCAAGCGGCGATCGAGGCGGAAGTTCCAGAAAAGTTCGACGCCCGTTGCCGCGCGTATCTTCTGTTGAAGCGGCACGGGCAGGAGATTTGTAAACGCGCAAAACCAAAATGCGCGGATTGTCCCGTCAGCGGCGGCTGTGCCTTTTTTACGGCTCAACGGCCGTAATGCTAAAATTCCGAATTCCAGGGAGCAGCAGATGAATCAAAACGACCGCCGCGATTTTTTGAAGGCCGGCGCGGCCGCCTTCACCACTCAGATCTTCACCGGCAACCTGAAGGGCGCCAACGATAAATACAACGCCGCGTTTATCGGCATGGGACGCATGGGGCGCAGCAACCTGGGTTTCGCCATGAAGCAGGATAGCGTTGCGGTCACGCATGTGTGCGACGTCTATCAACCAAATTTGGAACTGGCACATCAGACGACGAAGCGGCAAGCGAAAGCCGTCCGCGATTTCCGCGAGATTCTGGCGGACAAGTCCGTCGATGTCGTTTGCATCGCGACGCCCGATCACTGGCATCCCTACATGATGGTGGAAGCCTGCAAGGCGGGTAAGGATGTTTACGTGGAAAAGCCCATCTGCGTTTACATCGATGAAGGCAAGAAGATGGTGGAGGCCGCGCGCAAGTACAACCGCGTGGTTCAGGCGGGCACGATGCAGCGCTCCGGAACGCATTTTCAAAAAGCAACGGAGATGGTGAGCAGCGGAAAACTGGGCCAAGTCACCGCTGTGCACACTTGGAACTACGGCTTGAGCGAAGCGGCAGGCATCGGAAATCCTCCCGATGAAGCGCCGCCTTCGAATCTCGATTGGGATATGTGGCTGGGACCGGCGCAGAAGCGCGAGTACAACAAGAATCGTTTTGGCGTCGATCCGAAGGCGTTCAGCCATTTCCGCTGGTTTTGGGATTATGCCGGCGGCATGATGACCGATTGGGGCGTGCACTGGTTGGACATTGTGCAGATGGCGTTCAACGAGGCTATGCCATCCGGCATCGCCTGCGTGGGCGGCAAATACCGGTTGAAGGATAATCGCGAAACACCGGATACGATCCACGCTTCGTATGAGTATCCCGGCTTCATCTGCACCTACGAAAATCGCTACGGTAATGCGCAGTCGATGTTCGGCAAAGGCGGCGGCATCCTGTTCCATGGCGATCAAGGAACGTTGTATGTGGATCGCAGCTTGTATAAAGTAGTGCCGGAGCGCGGATCCGATTTGGTGGAAGTGGAAGTGAAATCCTCCAACCAGATGAACGATGCGCATTGGAAAAATTTTCTGGAATGTGTGCGCACGCGCCAGAGACCTATCTCCGACATCGAGAAATGTTACCGCTCCACGGCGACTTGTCTGCTGGCAAACATCGCGCTGCGCACCAGAATGCGCCTCGATTGGGACGGCGAAACCATCAAGCAACCGGAAGGACGCAAGATGATGGAGTATAACTACCGCAGCCCGTGGAAACTGACGGTATGAAAATACCATGGGCCCCGGGTCTCACGAGTCATAACGAAAACCGATGTGGGGCAGATCTCCAGATCTGCGGCGGGATCTCCAGATCCCGCATGGCCTCGCCAGAGGCCATCGGCCGCGCAGGAGTTGCCGTGGGTGGGTTGTCGACCGTGCATCAGGTTCTCCAGACCCAGCTTAACCTTATGGGCTGGAACAGAGGCGGTCTGGAGACCGCCTCGCAGGCCTGGAGGCCTGCCCCACATGGCAGCACAGCCGCAACCAAAGAGAATCTTTGCAGCCTAGGAAGATTTCAAAGTCTAGTAGTACGGAGCAGCGCAGCCGCAACCAAAGGGAATCTTCGCAAATTGGGAAGATTCTACAGAGTAGTAGTACATGGCAGCGGAACCGCAACCCAAGGAAATCTTCGCGGCTTGGAAAGATTTCAGAGAGTAGTGGCACAATGACCACGTCCGCTCCGGCGATGCCGTTGACGCTCGACGGGTCCGCCGTCCTGCATCAGATGATGCGCGTGAAGTGGGCGGCCTGGCGCGCGCTTCCGGAAAACAGCCAAAAAGAAATCGCCGAGGAAACTGCGTCGTTTCTGGGAGACGGCAGACACAGCGCGCCCTTCGCGCTGTTGGGCCACAAGTCCGATTTGATGCTGATCCATTTCCGTCCTTCCTTCGAGGAACTGGCGCAAGTGCAGCTTAGTCTTTCGCGGCTCGCGATCGGCGATTATCTGGAGCCGGTGAATTCGTATCTTTCCGTGGTGGAACTCGGCCTGTACGATTCGACTGCAAAAACATACGACCAGCTGATGGAGCAGGGCATTCAACCGCACTCCGAAGAATGGGACAAGAAAATCGAGGAAGTCCTGCAGCGGCAGCGGGAGGCAATGCTTCCGCGCCTGCTTCCCGATATTCCTTCTTCGCGCTATGTCTGTTTCTACCCGATGGACCGGAAACGGGGCGAAACTAAAAACTGGTACGAAGAATCGATGGCGCAGCGCGGCCGCATGATGAAAGAGCACGGCATGATCGGGCGGCGTTACGCGGGAAAAGTGCGGCAGATCATTTCCGGTTCCATTGGTTTCGACGATTGGGAATGGGGAGTCGATCTGTTTGCCGACGATCCTCTGGTATTTAAGCACCTCATTTATGAGATGCGCTTTGACGAAGTCAGCGCCGTGTACGCGCTCTTCGGTTCGTTTTTTGTGGGTCTGCGCTTCGTGGCAACCGATCTATCGGAGTTTCTTTCCGGCCGTCTTCCAGCGTTATAGAGCGAGTGTGGACTCCGGCAGCGCGACGACCGGGGCGTCTTGCCAGAGCCGCTCCAGATCGTAGTAGGCGCGCGCCTTCTGCGAGAAGATGTTGACCACATAATCGCCGTAATCCATGAGGATCCATTCGGCGTTCTGATAGCCTTCCACGCTCTTGGGCCGCTCGCCAACCGCCTTCAGTTTCAGTTCCACTTCATCGGCGATCGTCTGAATCTGGCGCGGGTTCGAACCGGAGCAAACGATCATGTAGTCGGCAAAGGTTGTGACGGGGCGCAGATCCAATACCCTGACATCAGACGCTTTTTTCTCCAGCCCGGCGTTGACTGCAACCAGCCAAGGCCCTGTGGCCGTGGATGTCTTGCGGGCTCGAACTGTTGCTGCGGGGCGGGTTGTGGACTTGCGTGTCCGCTTGGTGGTGGGTTTCTTAACAGGCAAACTGTGTCGGAGAGGCTCCTTACTTCATCGTACTACAATGAAGGAATGCGGTTGTTTGCGATTGTTGCAGTGCTGTCTTCGTTTGTCGCAGACGCGCAACAGAACACCCAGGAGCTAACCGCCGCCAAGGCCGAGATTGCGCGAATCGAGAAGCTGGTGGAAGCAGGCGCAGTACCTCCTTCACGTCTCCAGCAAGCGCGTGAGGCTTTGGCTGAAGCCGGGAACCAGGACGTCCTGCGGAGGACTTTGTACGGCAGCCTGCGCATGGAAGATCTGACGGAAGAGTTGGCAAATCAAATGTTGGCGAGCGCGCACAAACTCGTTGCGGGCCAGCAATCGCGCCTGGAGCACGCCCGCGCCCTGGTCGATCAAGGTGTTGCGGCGCGGACTTCACTGGAGCCGTTACAGGAAGAACTCGACAACCGGCGGAAGACACTCGCCGTGGCGGAAGAACGGGTAAAACTGTGGGGCGATTTGACGGCGATGGCGCGCGCCGAACAAGCGCGCTTCGCAAGTCTGGAAGCGGAGCGGGCCGCGGCGTTACAGAGCGAAGACGCTGCCGGCGCGGGCATTTTCTCGCCGTCGAAAGCGCGCCAACTGGAAGCGGACTTTGAAAAAGTGTTTCATCGCGATCTGCCCGTGACGGCGCGCGGCGACACCGCATTTCATCGTGCGCTGGGGTTTGACCACACCGGACGCATGGATGTAGGCGTCAATCCTTCTTCGGCGGAAGGCCAGTGGCTTAGCAACTGGCTGGATCATGGCGGGATCCACTACATTGCATTCTCGACGGCAGTGCGCGGACAGGCTTCCGCTCCGCACATTCACATTGGACCGCCGAGTTCCCGTTTGAGAACCGTCGCGGCGGGCGACAAGAGCCAGAACTAAAATCTCCAGACCCCGCATGGCCTCATCAGAGGCCATCGGCTGCAACGCAGCCGTTTCTGTTGCGACGCAGCCGTCATCGGAGATTGCGATCACTGCCGGCAGAGACGGTCTGGAGACCGTCTCGCAGAGCTGGAGCTCTGCCCTACAAGCGCTCCACGCGCCGGATGAGAAAGAACAACGATGCAAGAGCGATCATCGGCATCACACCCGCCGCGGCGAAGACAGGAACGTATCCGAAGCTATCCACCACTCGGCCCGTTGCCAAAGTCACGGCGATGTTCACAACCCCTTCGCACATCCCCGCAAGCCCCGTCATGCGCGCCATCACTCGTGGAGAAAACAGATCGGTGAGCAGTGCGATGTGATTCGATACGCCCGCCCCCAGCGCGAATGTCGCCGTGCAGATCATGGCCATGGCGGAGATCTCTCCCGGCGCGGCGGGCACGGCGCTGCTGATCAAACAGAGCGTGCAGCAAAACCCGAAAATGATCTTGCGCGTGGCATCGGCGCTAAGACCCTTCCGCATGAGATAGCCTGCGAACAGTCCGCCCGCGAGGTTGCCCAAACCGGCAAAAAGGAACGGAATGCCCGCATACTTGCCGATCATATCCATGGAGAAGTGACGTTCGCGTTTCAGATACTCCGGCAACCAGTTCCAGTAGAAATGCTGCGCCGGGCCCATGAATGCGCGGATGAACATCGCGCCCCAAACCTGGCGCATCGACAATAACGGCAGCAGCGGAACGGCCGGTTCGGAGGCGGATTGCGAAGCCGATTCGCGATCGCGGTAAAACAGCAGCCACGGCACCAGCCACGTCAATCCCAAAACGCTGGGAAGCACAAACGCCCATCGCCATCCGTACGCGTTCATGATGCTGACGATGAAGTAGGGAGCAAGAAAAGATCCAATCACCGTACCGCTGTTGAAGATTCCTCCGGCGAGCGCGCGTTCGTTCTGCGGGAAGCGCTGTGAGATTACTTTCACTCCGGCCGAATAGTTGCCGCATTCACCCGCTCCCAAAAGAAATCGAAGGCCGATGAAATGCCCCAGGGTTCGCGCCAGTGCGTGCAGGGCATTTGCAGCGGACCACCAAATCATGAGGATGGAGAGGCCGATGCGAGGACCGATCTTGTCGATCAACATGCCGGAGGGAACCTGCATCAACGCCAGCCCCAGCATGAACGCGGTCACGATGTAGGAGTATTGGGTGTTGGAAAGATGGAGTTCATCGCGCAGGACCGGCGCGACCACCGCCAAGACCTGGCGATCCAAAAGGTTGACCAGGATGGAAAGAAACAGGAGCGCAAGAACGCCCCAACGAGTCTTGGTGTATTGCGGGTCCATTTTGTTTAGCATAGGACGATGATGGACCACGCCGTGCTGATGAGCCTTCCCGTGGAGGAATTGCAGCGCCGTGCGCGCATCCCTTTCCGGTTGTTCGCGGACATCCCCGCATTGCTCGCGGACTTCGCGCGAACGATTGCGGATGAGATCCGGAGAGCGAATGAAGAGGACCGCGCGGCGCGATTGATTCTCCCCGTGGGCCCGGTGAAGCAATATCCTCTGCTGGTGGAGATCACAAATCGCGAGAGACTTTCCTGGCGCAATGTCTGGGTATTTCAAATGGACGAGTTTCTGGACTGGCAGGGGCGCTTGATTCCGGAAGATCATGCGCTGAGTTTCACCGGTTTTCTCAAGAGCGAGTTGTTTGCGAAGATTGATCCGTTGCTGGCGATGCCGCCTGAACAACACGTGGCTCCGCATCCCTTTCGCATCGACGAATTCAGCGAGAAACTGGAGCGCGTGGGAGGCGCTGACTGCTGCTTCGGCGGCATCGGCTATCACGGCCACGTCGCTTTCAATGAGCCGGTGATTTCACGGTGGAACCGGGTCAGCGTCGAGGAGATGCGGCAATCTCTGACGCGCGTGCTGCCTCTGGGCGACGACTCCATCGTTGTGCAGAGCATCCATTCGGCGGGCGGCGATTCGCAGGCCATTCCGCCCATGGCGGTAACATGCGGAATGAGGGACATCCTGGCGGCGCGAAAAATCCGTCTCTACTGTGCCGGAGGAACACGGCATCAGGCAGTCTTCCGGGTCGCCGTGGCGGGCGAGGTCTCCGCCGGTTATCCGGTGACGCTGGTGCAAGGACACGCCGATGCCGAGGTTCGTACGGATGCGGCTACGGCTGAGCCAATTGAAGTAGGGCTACGGTAAGCATTCCCCAGTCAGTCACTCCAGGTCTGCGGTTCAGAAACGGCTACGCAGCCGATGTCCTCTGACGAGGCCATGCGGGATCTGGAGATCCCGCGGCTCGAGTTTGGACATTCCCCGAGTTTGTGTGGGGCAGATCTCCAGATCTGCGAGCCGGTCTCCAGACCGGCTCTGCCGGAAGTAATCGCAATCTCCCGGGCGGCTGCAAAGCAGCCGATGGCCTCTTGCGAGGCCATGCGGGATCTGGAGATCCCGCGGCAGGTCTGGAGACCTGACCCCACATCGGTTTTCATCACGATTCGTGGGCCCCGAGGCCCATAGGGACAGGTCTGGAGACCTGACCCCACAATGATCGCTATTGGAAATCGGCGGCTTTGAGGAAAATTTCGAAGGGGATGGTTGAGCCTGCGGCAACATCTTTGGCTACTGTGCGGAACAACTCGCGGCCCTCGCGTTCCAGACGAACAAAATAACGGTCTGGAGGGAGATCGACGCTACCAAAAAATCCGCTGCCATCCGTTGCGAGACGCCGCTTGAAATCCGCGCCGGTGTCCGATTCTACAATCACGGTGACATTGTCCTTGAGCCAATCGGGGCCATCGTCCACCTTCAGCCATCCGTAAAGATGACCTGCTGACGGGCTGGACTTCCAGAGAAGATCGGGTACACGCGGAGCGTTGGAAAAATAGTTGCCGACAGCCGAGTAAAACTCACTGTTCTGGCTTTTCTGGTCCTCGTTTGTGGAAGCGTAGGAGTAGAAACAAATCCCAGCGGGAGAGTTTCCATTCGCCGTCGGAGTGAAAACTCGCTTCAGTTGATCGAGGGTGGCGTTAATTGGGTTGAGGTAGTTTGCCAAACCAACGACCAACGCGCGTTTGTACTGGCGATCCTTCTCATAGGCGCTCCAGCGGTCTAGAAATGCTCCATTGCGCGTGTCGTTGAAATAGTTCATAGGGATTCCAAGATCGAGAATCCCCTCCTCCATCCAGCCGCGCCAATCCTGAAAAACGCGCGAATAAGCGTCCAGGCGGCGATAGGCTGCATCGAGATCATTTCCAGAGGGACCACCGCCCCAGGTGATGAGCGCGGCGGAGAGCTTGATGGAAGGTTTGATTTCATTCGCGCGAAGATAGATCTGACGCACCAGTTCCGTCACTTGCCGTCTGCGAAACTCCGCCCACCTCGCATCGGTACGCAATGGAAGTCCCTCGGATTTCTCCAGCCGGTTAAAGCGCTCGACGGCCTTAGGATTCCAACCATAGTCGGCATCCTCGGGATAGCGGATGTAGTCCAGATGAAGGCCATCGACGGCAGGATAGTCGCGCGCCACCGCCACGATCAAGTCAGAAAGATATTGCGAAGCAGCGGGATTGCCTGGATCCAGCGACAGGCTGCCTGTGTTGTACTGGCCCAAAGCGGTCAGCGTAATCCACATATCGTCGCCTTTGGCGTTGGGGCCATGGGTGTACCAAAGATGCTTTGGATCGGGCGGGGGAGTAGTGGACGCCCACAGACGTGAGACGACGAACCACGCGTGGACCTCGATGCCTTTGGCGTGCGCGCGGTCGATCAGATAATCGAGCGCATCGAAATTCGGATTGTAGTCCTGTTCCTTCACCTGCGGCTCAACACCGCGCAGATAGTAGGTGTCGCCCCTGCGGCGGACCTGCACGAAGATTGCGTTGGCCTTTGCGGCAGCGGCGTTTTCCAGAAGTTGCTCCACTTCCGAAGGGCTCTTGTAACCGCTGTGAAACGCGTCGGCCCAAAATGCGTTGTACTGTTGCGCCGGCAGCAGCGCCGCAACAAACAGGAGAACCGCAATCAGCCTCATGATATTCATCATAT
>JACPVQ010000096.1 GCA_016191645.1 Candidatus Solibacter usitatus | reverse complement strand
CGGTCTGGAGACCGGCTCGCAGATCTGGAGATCTGCCCCACACAAACTCGGGAAATGTCGTGCAGCGGGGTCTCCAGACCCCTCATGGCCTCGACAGAGGCCATTTTCGGCGCGCAGTCACTTCCGGCAGAGGCGGTCTGGAGGGCCTGCCCCACATTCTGCTTCTGCTATTCTGCGTAAACTTTAGCCTGGACGCGCAGGTACACAAGCACCGGCTCTACGTCTGCGAGGCGGCTTCCAAGGGCTATGTGGTCGGCACTCCATTGCCTCCCAGTGGACTCTTTGTTCGCTTGGCCGCCGATTCCTTCAGGCACCTCGGCTTCACACATCCTTTTATTCAAGCAGCCGATTACGATCCGCGTAATCCGCGTATTCTCTACATCGCCGCCGGTAATGGGTGCATCCGCTCCACGGATTCCGGCGAGACGTGGCGGATCACAACGGACTGGAAGGTCACGGAGTTGCAGGATGTCAGCGTCGATGGCATTAACCCTTCGCACGTTTACATCGCTCTTCCCGACGGAATCGGCTTCAGTCCCGATGAAGGCCGCACATGGGAGCGTCGTCAAACCGAGCTCACACGCAACTACATGCAGACCATTCGAACCGATCGCAAGAAGACCGGCAGAATTCTGGCCGGCGGAGAAGCGGGGATTTTCCTTTCCGAGGATTTCGGGAAACATTGGAGGAACACCGGCCCCGGCGCGGCGATGACCATGAATCTGGAGCAGTCTCCTCATGATGGGCGCACATGGTTTGCCACCACGCAACGGCAGGGCGTTTGGATATCGCACAATGGCGGCGTTCAATGGACCCGGCAGAAGACCTTCTCAGACCAGCACACGCACCACAACACGTCGTTCGACCCAACCAACAAACGCCGCATCGCCATTGCAGGCTGGGGCGTGGGCGTCCTCGTCTCGGAAGACGGTGGCAAGACTTGGCAGCCACGAAATCGAGGGCTTCCGTCACTCTCCGTAAACCGCGTGGCATTTGATCCCGATCAACCTGGCCGTCTCTACGCCTCCGTTCACGAAGAGGCCCTGTATCGTTCCGAAGATGCGGGAAAAACATGGCATCGCGCGGGATTGGAAGGCAGTACGATCTCCGCATTGAAGTTCGTTCCGGAGCCGCTCCAATGAAGTTTTTGTCTTTCGTTCTTCTATTCGCCCCAGCGGCGCAGGCCGATCCGTTTGAAGACCGCGTGCGGCAAGTGATCAGTTCGCAGGCTGTGCCCGCCAACGACGGCTATTCCGGCGTTGCATCCCGGTTGTGGCTGCATCGCGACGCGGAATGGTGCTCGCGCAGAATTACGGAACTTGTGAAAACTCCCACTGGCGACATGTTCTGGATGTTTCCCGCCACAGCCGTCGCCTACCTCGGCCGCGACCAGTTGAGCGCCTCCGCGAAGGCTGCGCTGCGGAACACCTGGAAAACCTACATGCCCTATCGGGGCGACACGGAGAATCACTGGCTGCTCTACTACACCAGCATGTACTTGATGGCGCAGATGTATCCCAACGATAGTGCTGAGACTTGGTTCAACGGAAAGAGTTCGCGCGAAAACTTCGACGAAGCGGAATCATTCATTCTCGAATGGTCCAGGCTCACCACAACCATCGGGCAAGGCGAATACGATTGCACGCACTATATCGGCGTCTTCCTGTTGCCCATGTCGTATCTTGCCGCGTGGGCCGAGGATCCTAAGATGCGGCTGCGCGCCCGCATGATGCTGGAATGGCTGATGGCGGATTACGCGGTGGAAAGTCTCGATGGCCTTTACGTTGGCGCTCATGCCCGCACCGACGACCGCCAAGTGTTGGAAAAGTGGGCCGGTGTTTCTTCAGATTTTGGATGGCTGCTTTTCGGTCAAGGGCATCACTTGCCGGGCTTCAGTTCCTACGCGTTTTATTACGCCGCGGCATCGGCGTATCGTCCTCCGGAAGTGATCCATCGCATCGCCACCGATAGAACCACTCCGTATCTGCATCGCGAATTGAAACGAACCCGCCACCGCTGGCGCTTCACGGATGTTCGCAACGCGCCCGTTTACAAGACCACCTACATGCACAAGGATTATGCGGTGAGTTCGGATCAAGGCGGCATTCTTCAGCCCATCCAGCAGCACTCCTGGGACGTTACCTGGGCTTTGCCCGATCCGCGCGGTATACGCAACACCATCTTTGCGTTGCATCCCTACTCATCCACCTACGAACTGCAGATGTACTTCACGATGGCGCCCGATTCCGTCACTGAAACCGTGGTGCGCTCCAAGAAGACTTACGATTCGCCGGATAAGTTCCTCGGCGGCTCGCCCTATGAGCAAGTGATCCAAGACCGCGATGCACTGGTCGCGCTCTATCAGATTCCCGCCGGCACTCGCTTCCCACACATCAATGGATTCTTTCCGGACGGGCTGGCGCATTTTGAAGAGCACGCCTCGGGTTGGATTTTCGCCAGTCGATCGCACGCCCTGGAAACTTTTCGACAGCCCCTACCTGCAAGGCGAGCCCGGACGCCTAGTCCTGACGCACGGGAATCTGCGCCGCGTTTTGGATTTCCGCTCGTTGTCGATTGCAAACGCGCCTTAGGCAACGCGAAGTTCGGCCTCGCCGCGCTTTCGACGCTTCACGACAATCTCCACGTCGTGCCCCAGCGCCACGAGAAACCGCATCAGGCGTTCCACCGAATATCCCCGGAACTGCCCGGCCAGCATCGCCGAGACTTTAGGCTGATCGATGCCCATGATCTGTGCCGCTGCGGTTTGGGTTAGGCCTTGTTGCCGGACGATCCGGTCGATCTTGATTACGAGTCCGGCCTTGATTAAATGTTCACCAGCGTCCGCCAAGCCGAGGTCGGCGAACACGTTGCCGGTGCTTGGCTCTTGCTCAAGTACTTTTCGTTTAGGCATTCGTCAACTCTCTATAAGGGCCTGGCTGTGAGACGCATCTCGCCTACCTGGTGACTCGATCTAAGCGCTCCATGCCTTTCAAAAGAGGTCCAAGGCCTGGATCTCGACTTCTAGCTTCCTCATGTTCCGGTGTATGCCCATATTGGCATGTGTTCCGCGTCTTGTCAAACGGCGCAACAAGGGCATGCCTTCGCCCCTTAGTGCGTGCGCATCGTCTTCGGGTCTTTTTCGAACCGGTACTCGAAGTGGCAGCCCTGGCACGAATCAAAAAGATATCCGCCGCGTTCAAACAGCGCCGCGACGTCGTGTGCTTTTGCGGCCTGACGCACCGTGTCACCAGCATCGCGCAGCGCTTTGCATCGCTCCATCCAATGCCCCTGGTCTTTAGCACGGCCGTCCATCATCAATAAATTGCCGGCCTCCATGAGAGTCGTGGCGCTGGCCTCTACTCTCAGCCAATCGTCCTCCGAATGCGGCTGAATCTCCTCCACGCCCTTCGCCGTGTAAATGGTTCCCACCGACTTCCAAACCACTTCGGCATTCGGAATGACCATACCGTGCATGACCTCTTCCAGAGTTGCAATCGCCTTGATCGGCGGGCTGGGTTTGCGCATGCCTCCGCAACCAGGCAAGAAGCCCGCCAGCAGCAATCCGAAACCATAAAGCGGCAGGAGTTTTTTCACGCTCAACATTCTACCAGAGCGACCGGTTCCACCCTGTTATACTGATGCGTTGCTGACGCTTGTCTCACCATGAACTTACAGCCTTTCTTTCAGTGGTTGGATGCCACGCCCGGCAGCATTGCCATCCGCGAATCCACTATGCTTTACCCGATTGTGGAGACCACACACGTCCTGACGCTCTGCATGTTTCTGGGATTGATCGCGCTTCTGGACTTGCGTCTGTTAGGCGTAGGGCTGCGCGGCATTCCCGTGTCGCATGTGGCGGGGCGCTTGCTCCCAATCGCCCTCTTCGGTTTCGTCCTGATGTCTATCAGCGGGATGCTTCTGTTCTATTCCGGGTCTGTGAAAGCGGCAGGCAACATCTTCTTTCGCATCAAAGTTGTGATGATCGCCCTGGCGGGTTTGAACGCGTTGCTGTTTCACTTCACCATCTACCGCCGCGTTGCCGTTTGGGATTACGATGCGGTGCCGCCGAACAAAGCGCGCTTGGCCGGCATGCTCTCTCTGGTGTTGTGGGCAGGGGTAGTGATCTGCGGCCGCATGCAGGCTTACAACTGGTTCAAATAGGCCATGGATCTTCAACCGCTATTTCAATGGTTTGAGGGTACTTCTCTGGGCACGGTGGTGCGCCAATCCCTCTGGCTTTTCCCGGTGATTGAGTGCGTCCACCTGCTAGGGCTGGCGCTTCTCGGCGGGACGGTACTTGTAGTCGATATGCGCATGCTCGGCCTGGGCCTACGCTCGCATCCAACCGCCGGTCTGGCCCGCAAGCTGCATCCCTGGATGGTGGCGTCGCTCCTGACCCTTATCTTCACTGGCATTCCCATGTTTCTGTCCGAAGCGATCAAGTGCTACTTCAGTCCGCCGTTCTGGTACAAGATGGGGCTACTGATTCTTGCCACCACGTTCGCGCTTACTGTTCGGCGTAAAGTGGCGCTGGCCGAGCCCGGACGCGTTGCTCCCGCGTTGGTCCGGCTGACAGCCGTGCTGTCGCTCGCGCTTTGGTTTGGAGTGGGATTTGCCGGCCGCTGGATCGCCTTCTACTAACGGGATCTTGCAACCTCGTATGTTATGATTGCCATCGTGACAAAACTGTTCCCGGTCACCCTCTCGATGCTGGTTTTCTCAGCCTTGACTACTCCAGCTTGGAGCCAGCCTCGTGGTCCGGCGATTCCACGGATACCCGGCGGCAAGCCCGATTTCAACGGCGTGTGGCAGGCTCTTGGCCCCGCCAACTACGATTTGGAACGGCACCTGGCGCGCCCGTCCCTGATGTTGCGGCAAGGCCCGCATGGACCGCTCCCGGCCGTGCCATTACTCCGCTTGGGCGCCGTTGGCGCGGTGCCCGGCAGCATGGGCGTGGTGGAAGGCGGCGTCATTCCCTACAAGCCGGAAGCGCAAAAGAAGCGATTGGAGAATCGCGAACACTGGCTGGAACGCGATCCGGAAATCAAATGCTACATGCCTGGCGTCCCAAGGGCCACCTACATGCCGTTCCCGTTCCAGGTGATTCAGAACCAGAAGCAGTTTTTCATCGCCTATGAGTTTGCAGGAGCCAACAGGGATATCTACTTCAAAAATCCTGGCCCGCCCGAAACAGATTCGTGGATGGGCCAGTCCGTCGGTCGTTGGGACGGAGATACTCTGGTGGTTGAAGTCACCGGGCAGAGCGATCAAACCTGGTTCGATCGTTCCGGAACACACCACAGCAGCCAGCTTAAAGTGACAGAGCGCTACAAACTCACTTCGCCCAATCACATTCAATACGAAGCCACCATCGAAGATCCCGAGGTGTTCACGCGTCCTTGGAAAATTTCTATGCCGTTGTACCGGCGCATGGAAGCGGACGCGCGTTTGATGGACTTCCGATGTGTCGAATTCGTCGAGGAGCTCATCTTTGGCGAACATCTCCGCACTCCGCTCAAGAGATAATCGAGAGAGGTATCTATGCACATTCGATTGTTGACCGCGTTTCTAATGGCCGGCTTTCTTCTTACGGGTGCTGACGGCCCGCGCACACCGGAAGGCCGTCCCGATTTCTCGGGAACCTACGATATCGCCACGCTCACGCCGCTGGTGCGCCCGGCGCATTATGGCGAACGGCTTTCGCTAACCGATGCCGAAGCCAAGGCGATTGCCAAGGCAGCGGCCGACAGGATGGCCAAAAGCAATGTAGCGAGCGATCCGAACCGCAAAGCGCCTCCCGCGGGCGGCGATGGATCGGAAGGCGCGGCCGGTAATGTTGGCGGATACAACACGCTCTGGATCGATCCAGGCGCGGGAGCGTTCAAGCTCGATGGCCAGTGGCGCGTCTCCATCATTACCGATCCTAAAAACGGACGCATGCCGGAAATGGTTCCCGCCGCCGCCAAGCGCGCCGGGGAGCGGCTGCGGATGAATCGCCCCAACCAGGGCGACGCTTGGTGGATCAAGGCCGGCATCACGCCCGGGCCCTATGACGATCCCGAATTGCGTCCTCTCGGTGAGCGCTGCCTGTTGGGCTTCGGTTCCAGCGCCGGGCCTCCCGCGTTGCCGGTTCTCTACAACAACCTCAAGCAAATCGTGCAGACCAAGGATCACATTATGATCCTCAATGAAATGGTTCACGACACTCGCATCATTCGCATGAACTCGAAACATGAGCCGCCCGATGTCCGGCGCTGGTTGGGTGATTCCATCGGCCGCTGGGAAGGCGACACGCTCATTGTGGATACCACGAACTTTACCGACAAGCCGGCCCTCGCCAGTGCCACAAAGGAGCTTCATGTCGTCGAACGTTTCACCCGCCTCGACGCGAAGACGCTGCTGTACAAATTCACGGTGGAAGATCCCTCCGTGTGGACCAAGCCGTGGAGCGGCGAATACGTCTGGCCCGTGACCGAAAACCGGATTTACGAGTACGCCTGCCATGAAGGAAACTACTCGTTCGGGAATATATTGCGCGGCGCGCGGTTGTTGGAAGCGGAGGCGCTGGCGGCGAAACCGGCCGCGCCCACCAAGTAGAGGACTGCATACATGAAGAAGAAAATGATTGGCCTTGCCATAGTTGGCGTATGCGCCCTGTTTGTCGCGGGAGTCACGAAGATGTACGCCCACCACGCTTTTGGCGCGGAGTTCGATCCGAATCGCCCCGTGTTACTAAAGGGCCCTGTGGTGAAACTCGAATGGATCAATCCTCACACGTGGATCCATCTGGAAGTGACAAAATCAGGCGGGACCAAGGAAGTGTGGATGGTGGAAGGCGGAACTCCGAACAGCCTGCTGCGCCGCGGCTTGAAGCGTGACACGTTGAAAGTGGGCCAGATCATCATCGTGGACGGCTACCAATCCAAAGACCGCTCCAACCGCGCGAATGGGCGGGATGTAACGCTTGAGGACGGTCAGAAGTTCTTCATGGGTTCCTCGGGCACCGGCGCTCCCTACGACGCGCCTGGCAAGGAACAGCGCAAATAACCTCAGCCCAGCTTCAGGCTCTCCAGCACTTTGTTCCAGGGAGCGCGATAAGGCCTGCGCATCATGGCAGCCGCTTCGGCGTCGCCGACAATGATTTCCTTCTCCGCATCCCAGCGGATACTGCGCCCGCCAAGGCGCAGCGACATATTCGCCAAATGGCAAGCGGTCGTGATCTGATGGCCGTCCTCCACGTCTGAAATCGGCCGTTGGCGCGTCTTGATGCAATCCAGAAAGTTGCGTACATGCAGGTCGAACTGCTCGTTGCCGGAACCCGGCTCTTTCATCGCCTGCGTATAGGGTTCGGGCTTGGTTTGGCTGCGATTCACGCCGCCGGTGGTGTGGCCGCGGAATTGCGGAACCGCGTTGTTCGGGTCGATTTTCATTTCCGGCGTGATCTCGAAGCCGCCGCGGTCAATCACCATGCTCGCCTTGTTGCCTAGAAACTCCAGTCCGGAGGCGCGCCGCCCCGCCGCCGCTTCGCGCAGCGAACAAATCGCCGTGAACGACGGATACTGAAAGACCGCGTCCTGCGTATCGGGAACTTCGCCGTCACTCTCTAACGCGTAGCGGCCGCCAACACTGGACACGGTCACTGGCCCTTTGACATTCAGAAACCACTGCATGATGTCGATGGAGTGCGCGCCCAGATTCGTCATCTGGCCGCCGGAATAATCCCAAAACCAGCGGAAATGATAGAGCGACCGCAAATGGTTATAGGGGCGCTTCGGCGCGGGTCCCAGCCACATTTCGTAATCGAGTTCGCTGGGGATGGGGCCATCGGAGAATTTTCCGAAACCCGGAGTGATGTTGCGCGCCGAGTTCATGCGCACGTTCAACACCTTCCCCAGGTAGCCTTCGCGAATCAGCTTCCGCGCTTTCTGATAGTGCAAGCCGCTGCGCTGCTGCGTGCCCGTCTGGACGACGCGCTTGTTGCGCCGCGCGGCCTTCACCATCCATTTCCCTTCGTCGATGAACAGCGTCAGCGGCTTCTCCACATAGACGTCTTTGCCGGCTTCGCAGGCGAGAATCGTCATTAGCGCATGCCAGTGATCCGGCGTCGAAACGACGATCGCTTGCAGATCCTTGTTCTCCAGCATCTTGCGGAAATCGCGATAGCCTTTGGCATTGGGGCCGCAATCCTTGAGCCCTTCTTCCAAACGCGGCTGGTGCGTCTCGCACATCGCAGCCATATCGACGTCGCGCTGGCTCTTGAAATCGAACACGTGCTGCTTTCCGATGAGGCCGTAGCCGATGAATCCAACTTGAACGCGATCATTCGCGCCCAGGATTCGTTGATAAGATGCGGCGGTGGCAATCACCGCGCGGCGTGTGACGGTCATGGGCGGATTCTACCACGGCCCGCGCAAGGGTATCCTGTTGTTCATGCGCCTTTTCGCAACGCTACTCTTCCTCTCCACCGCTCTCCAAGCCGCACCGCCAGAATTCTGGCCCGGCGCGCAGTACGATGCGGCGATTCCCACGCATGCTAAGGTTCTCGGCTACGATGCCGGCGCGCGCATCAGCAGCCACACGCAAATCATGCGCTACATGGAAGCGCTCGCCGCCGCCGCTCCCACGCGCATGCGCATCTTCGAATACGCCAAGACCTGGGAAGGCCGAAAGTTGATCTACGCCGCCATCGGCTCGGAAGCCAGCATCCGCAGGTTGCCCGAAATCAAGTCTGTGATGCAGCGCCTTGCCGATCCGCGCAAGACACCGCAAGCCGATGCGAAGAAGCTCATGACAGGGCTTCCCGCCGTTGTCTGGCTGGGCTACGGCGTTCATGGCAACGAAATCTCTTCGCCCGACGCAGCGTTGATGACGGCCTATCATCTGCTCGCCGCGCGCAACGACAAGATTGTGCAGGATGTGTTGGCCAATACCGTAGTTTTGATCGATCCCCTGCAGAACCCCGATGGGCGTGATCGCTTCGTGCACAACTTCGATATCGCGGAAGGCTTGGTCCCGGACGACAGTCCCCTGGCCGCGGAACACAATGAGCCGTGGCCCGGCGGACGTACGAACCACTACTACTTCGACATGAACCGCGATTGGTTCGCGCTCACGCAGCCGGAAACAAAAGGCCGCATCCGGTCGCTGCTCGAATGGTTCCCGCTGATCTTCGTCGACCTGCATGAAATGGGGTCGGAATCCACCTACTACTTCGCTCCGGAAGCGGATCCCTTCAACCCGCACCTGTCGAAGGACATCATGGAGAGTCTGAATTGGGTGGGCAAGAACAACGCCAAATGGTTTGACCAATTCGGCTTCAGCTTCTTCACGCGCGAGGTCTACGATAATTTTTATCCAGGCTACGGTGCGAGTTGGCCCTGCTATTACGGTGGCG
This sequence comes from Candidatus Solibacter usitatus, assembly GCA_016191645.1. GTDB lineage: Bacteria > Acidobacteriota > Terriglobia > Bryobacterales > Bryobacteraceae > CADEFT01. The sequence continues at coordinate 11,983 of JACPVQ010000096.1, read as the reverse complement.
TTGCCATGACCTATGAACAAGCCTCTTCGAGAGGACTTCTGATGCGCCGCAGCGATGATACGGTGTTTTCCTTCCGCGATACCGTGAGGCAGCATTTCGTTGCGTCGATATCGACGCTGGAAACCGCCGCGCGCTACCGCGAACGGCTGCTGGACAAATTCTACGGATTCCGCCGCAACGCCATCGAAGAAGGAACCAATGAGCCGGTGAAGGAGTATGTCTTCCCGCGCACCGGAAACGTAACCGGAGTGGACCGGCTGGCATCGCTGCTCACCGAGCAGGGCATTGAAGTGAAGCGCTCCACGGCGGCCATCACCGTCAACGGAAAGAGTCTTCCGGCGGGAAGCTATGTGATTTCCTTGGCGCAACCGGCGAAACGGCTCATACGTGTTTTGCTGGATCCGAACGTGCCGATGGAAGAGAAGTTCCTTCAGGAGCAGGAACGCCGCCGCGCGCGCAAACTGCCTGATGAAATCTACGATGTCACGGCGTGGTCGTTGCCGCTGCTGCACAACGTGGAGATGATTTCCGCTTCCGCGGCCACGCCCGGATCCTTCGAAATGGTGAAGGCGGGCGTAATGCCGAAGGGGCGTGTCACGGGTCCCGCGCAAGGTGTCGCTTACCTTGCTCCGTGGGGCAACTCGGGCACCGCGCGGCTTGCGGTGGGCGCTCTGCGGCAAGGCTATCGCGTCTGGAGCACCGACAAACCGTTCACGCAGAACGCAAAAACTTTTCCCGCCGGAACGGTGGTCATCAAGTCGAAAGAAAACCCCGATACGCTCGCCGCCGCCATCCGGACTTTAGCCGCCGACAATGGCGTGGAGGTCACGTCGACCGATACCACTTGGGTTGACGATGGCGTCAATTTCGGAAGCCGGCACGTTTATCAACTGCAGAAACCGGCGATCGCTATCGCCTGGGACCGGCCCACTTCCGCGGGTTCGGCGGGCCACATGCGTTACGTGCTGGAGCGGCAGTATGGAATTCCTGTGACAGTGGTGCGCACGCAACAACTGGCCACAGCGAATCTCAACCGCTTCAACGCGATCATTCTTCCCGACGCGGGTTTCGGCGAAGGATACAACGGCGTGCTGGGCGCAAACGGCGCGCGCAGGCTGCGCGAATGGACCGCCGCAGGAGGAACGCTGATCGCCATCGGCTCCGCCGTTTCCTATCTCGCCGATCCTCGGGTTGGCGTGCTAGCCATTGCGCAGGAAAATCGCGTGAAGGCCGCCGCTGATCCTCCTCGAAAGAAGGACGACACGGAACCGCGCGTGCCCGGCAAACTCTTTGTGAAGCAGGAAGACTACGACAAGGCCATCCAGGCGGATTCCGAACAGCCCGACCAGGTGGCGGGCGTTCTGGCGAAAGCCAAGCTGGATCCGGAGCATTGGATGAGCGCCGGTGCCGGCCCGCACATTTACGCGTTGATGAACGGCCGCGCCATCTTTACGCCCATCAAGCTGGATAAGGGCTTCAACGCAGCCGTGTTCGCCGGCCCCGACGAAGTGGTCGCCTCCGGCTACATGTGGGAAGAGAATCGCAAGCAGCTCGCCTACAAGCCGCTCATTGTCGTGCAGCGCGAAGGGCGCGGGCAGATCATCGCATTCACGGCCGATCCGAATTTCCGCGCCTTCATGGACGGCATGAACGTGCTGTTTCTGAACGCCGTCCTGCGCGGGCCGGCGCGATCCCGTCAGGCCCCGTAGATCAGGATTCAAACACCCAACGGCCGCCAACCATGGTCCTCTCGGCGGTGATCGTGCGAAGCGTCGAGGGCGGTTCGGTGAAAGGATCGCGGCTGAGCACCACAAGGTCGGCCAATTTGCCGGGCTCAAGAGTACCTTTCGCGTTCTCCTCGAAAGATGCGTAAGCGCCGTTGCGCGTGCTTGCCCGGATCGCCTCGGCAACGGTGATCTTTTGCTTCGCTCCCCAGACGTTTCCTTTGCTATCGGTCCGCGTCACACAGGATTGCAGCGCCATCATTGGATCATAAGGACCCGGAACATAATCCGAACCCGGCGCAACGCGAATGCCATGGTCCAGAAAACTGCGCATCGCGAACATGCGGTCCAGCCGCTCCGCGCCGTAGTCTTTCATTTTCTCGCCGTGATAGTAGACGTAGGTCCAGAACGGAGTGGGAATCGCATCCAGCGCTTTGATCCGCTTCAAGAGACCGTCGTTGATCAAGCTGCAATGTTCCAGACGGAACCGCGGATTTGCTTTTGGATGCTCGCGCTGCAAGCGCTCGTACACCTTCAGAGCGATGTCGATGCCCGCGTCGCCATTGGCATGAATGCCGATTTGCCAGCCTGCGAGATGAGCCTTGCGCGCTTGCTCATACAGTTCCGGCTCCGGCATGACGATGATTCCGTAATCGCCGGGACGGCCGATATAGGGCTGGCTCATCCGCGCCGTCCGCTCCGAAATGGAACCATCGCAAGTCAGCTTTACCGCGCCAATGCGCACCCAATCGTTTCCGAAACCCGTACGCAAACCGGCAGCGATCATTCGATCGATCACGCTGTGGTGAAAAAATGCATACAGACGGCAAGAGAGATGGCCTTCCTCCAGCGCGTCGTGGTAGGAGAGCAAATCCTCCGGCCTGCCATAGGTATCGTGCGCGGACGTAATTCCGGCTTTCGCAAAGCTCTTCGTCAGCAGCTTCACGGCTTCGGCGCGTTCGCTGCGCGTTGGAGTTGCTACCGTGCGGCGGGTGCGGTCCATCGCGGTCTCGCGCAATTCCCCTGTGAGATGGCCCGCGCCGTCACGCCCCAACTGGCCGCCGGCGGGATCCGGCGTGTTGTCATCGTACTCCAGTTTGCGCAAGGCAAGCGAATTCGCAAAACCGGTGTGGCCGCCGCGGTGTTGAATCACCACGGGATGATCGGGCGCGGCGGCATCCAGATCGCGGCGGTTGATTTTGCGGCCTTCCGCGGGCTTCGTATCGTCATACTTGAAGCCGCGGATCCAATCGTCTTTCGGAGTGCGCGACGCGCGTTCCCGAATCGCTTTCTGAATATCGGCGATGGAGCCCAGATCGCAGTCCACGGATCGCAAATGATCGACGCCGAGAATCCGGCTCCGGCGGGAGCGGCATAGATCCGGCCGTTGGTTAGAATTTCGCTCGGCCGCGTAGTGGCGGCGAGGGAAAGAGAAGCCGCGGCGCTGCCAAACACGAACGACCGCCGCTGCATTTTGGATGTGCCGCTTAAGCGGCGAGTTTGGTCAGATGCTTCGTGATCCGCGACTTGTAACGCGCGGCCGTATTCTTCTTGATCACGCCCCACTTTGCGGCGCGGTCAATGAGAGAAAATGTTTTCGGAGCCTGTTCCTTAGCCGCTGTTACTTCCTTGCCTTCCAGCAAACGGCGGAGGGCGCGGATGGAATGCCTCAGGCGAGTCTTACGCATACGGTTGACCAGCGTCTTGCGCTTGGTCATCCGCACTCGCTTCAGGGCAGAAATCGTATTTGCCATTCAGTTACACCTAAATCTTTTGTTTCGACGCTCTTACCAGAATATCGCAGCCGGAGCCTCATCGCAACGCCGATAGCGCCCTCGTTCTTTGTCCGCTGACACTCATTGTTGCTTCGAGGATAATAGAATTATGACGAAAGTGCTCCAGGCAGTCTATGAAAACGGGGTGCTGCGTCCGCTGGAGCCGCTACCGCTGAAGGAGCACCAACAGGTCACGGTAACCGTTTGCGAACCCGCGGAACAGTGGTTGGACCACGAGTATATGGATGTTGTCAGGAAAGGTGTTGCAATGATGGGGCCTGCTCCAAGTTTGGAAGAAGTCAGGCAGTCGCTTGCGAAAATCCCGGGGCGGCTTTCCGACGATATTCGACTTGAGCGCGAGGGGCGTTGATGGAAGGCCACATTCTGGACTCGAGTGCTCTGGCTAAGTACTATCACACCGAGGACGGATCCGGCGAAGTTGAGAGACTGGTACGCCTGCCGAACGTCATGCACCTGATCTCACGGCTTTCCGATGTCGAAATAAGGTCTGTCTTTGCACGCAAGGTTCGCTCCGGATTAATCTCTGCGCGTGATGCGGCTGGCCTACGAAGGCGGTTTCTCGAAGACATCTCGAGCGGAGTCTTCAGAGTCGTTGCGCTAACGAACGAGCATTACGAGTCAGCCGGAGTGCTAATCGAACGGCACGGAACAAATCTCGGCTTGCGAACGCTCGATTCTTTGCAACTCGCCGTCGCGCTGAGCCTCCACCGCTCCAATGTTGCCGGCTGTCTTGTGGCTGCCGATAAGGTCCTATGCAATGCTGCACATGCCGAAGGGATGCCAGTCATCGATCCTGAGTTGCCATCACAATAGTTGGTCCAATCACCGCAACAGGTCATTCAATTCCCGCAATGCCTTCGCGTCGAACTTCGGCTTCCGGTCATACGTCAACAATCCGTTGATCTCCTGTTCGACGTCGGTCAGTTGCGTGTAGCAAATCCCCGTGATGTTCGGCATCCGCGCGAGCGCTTCATACAGACTGCGTAGGCGCGCCAGTGCCGCCTTCTGATCCGGCTCCACGCCGGAGTATCCCCATGCCTCCTTCGGCACATTCGACCCCGGTGCGATGTAGGCAATTCCTCCGAATTCCGAAAGGAACAACGGAGAGCCGTTGTAGCGATACCCCGGAATCAAGGTTGCGCGGCCATTGGAAGGAAACGGCTCACCCGCCTTCCCGGCATCTTTGTACTTCTGATAAAGCAGCTCACCGGTACGGGCGTAATCATGGAAGCCGAACAGATCGGTGGTATCGGTATGCTCCCAACCATCGTTGTCGATCACCAGCCGCCCCGGGTCCAGCGACTTGATCAACATGTAGTTCGCCTTCAAATGATATTGCTGCTGCCTGCTGCGCGGATTCGACACGCCCCAGCTTTCATTGATCGGCACCCACATCACGATGGAAGGATGGTTGTAGTCGCGCTCCACAATCTCGATCCATTCGCGCGTGAACCGCGCGGCGTAATCTTCATCGAACAGATAGGCATTCGCGGCCTCGCCGGAGACCAGAAAACCCATCCGGTCCGCCCAATATAGAAATCGCGGATCCTCCACTTTCTGATGTTTTCGCGCGCCGTTGAACCCCATCTCCTTCATCGATCGAATGTCGTACTGAATCGCCTCTTCCGTTGGCGGGGTGATGGTCGATTCCGGCCAGTAGCCTTGATCCAGCACCATCTTCAAGTAGATGGGACGCCCGTTGATGAAGACGCGTCCGTTTTCCGCCGTCACTTGTCGGTACCCGTAGTACGACGCGACTTTGTCCAGAACCTGGTTGCCGCTCACCAATTCGAAATCGACGTCATAGAGATTCCCTTGATTGACGTTCCACAGCCTGGGGTCGGCCACACGAAGTGACAGCGAGACGCGATGCCCCTCCGCGGTGGTCTGCGCCGTCGCGACGACGCTCTTGCCCCAGCGCACGGTTGCCTTCAATGCCATGCCGTCCTTTGCCCGCGCAATGCGTCCGTCGAATCGCACGCTTCCGTCCAGCGATGGAGTTGTCCGCACCTTTTCCAAATAGCTGGTGCCGGCCGCCTCCAACCACACCGATTGCCAGATGCCGGTTGTTCGTGTATAGAAAATGCCGCGCGAATCTTTTTCCCAATACTGTTTTCCGCGAGGTTGAAAGCGGTCCGTTGGAGGATCTTCGGCCCGCACGGTGATCACGTTGACGCCGGACTTCCACAGCTCCGTCACGTCCAGCCGGAACCCGACGTTTCCGCCCTCATGCTGACCCGCGGCTTTGCCGTTAATCCACACCCAGGCGCGATAATCCACCGCGCCGAAATTCAGCAGCACACGCTTCCCCTGCCACGATGAGGGGAGCGTCACGCTGCGGCGGTACCAGACCCAAGGATGAAACGAAGTGTCGCCGATGCCGCTGTTTTTCGTCTCGAAAGCAAACGGTACGGTGATCGTGCGTGAGAATTTTCTGCTTCCGCCGGCCCAATCCTGCTCCAAGCCGCTATTCGCATCGTCGAATTCAAATTCCCACGGCCCGTTCAAACTCAGCCAGGTTTCGCGCTGAAACTGCGGCTGCGGATACTCCGGCCGCGGAACGTCCGCGCCCCATAAACTTGCCACTGCCAATAAAACGAAACTCATTATCATGACGCTTCCTTCCCGTTGCAATCAAATGCAAACTACAGCCCTGCATCGCTTCTTCATATTGCACACGCCGCGCAAACAGGAGCAATTGCTCCCGCTTCTGCGCCGACTCCCATCGTGCGTCGATATTCTTCGCCATCCAACAGGGCCCTTCCACGCCCGCTACCAACACATCGCGATAGCCGGCTTCGCTCAACTCATCTGCGAGTTCCGCCGGCCGGTGGAAATACGCCGATGTGAAATACAACGCATTGCCGGTGTCGTTGCGATGCTGACCCTCCATCATCCCGCGTTCCAGCACCGGCCAGAATTTCTCATCGTCAACGAAGCCGGATGTCAGCGAGTCCAGCAGCGACGCCCATCTCGAAATGGCGGATGCGGCGACAACACCGCCGGGACGCAGAACGCGCATTGCTTCCGAGAGAGCCTGTTGCCGGTCCCGGCTCTCCGTCAGATGATACAGCGGACCAAGCAGCAATACGGCGTCAGCCGAAGCGTCCGCGAATTCCAGCCGCCGCGCGTCTCCCAAAGCGAAGCCGTGCAAAGGAAATCTCCTGGCCTGCTGCAAATGACGATCCACTGGATCCACCAGCACCACTTCGTATCCAAGGCCGGCAAGCCAACCGGCGTATTCGCCCGGGCCCCCGCCGACATCCAGAACTCGTGCCGGCGGCGAAGGCAGAACACGCAACAGAATTTCCTGCGTGCGAGCCTTCTCCAACAAGCCCGAGCCGCTCTGCAGGCGACCCGCCTCGTCCGACGTTTCGTAGTAGCTTAGAATCTCGTTCACGATCCTCTCATTTTGACAAAGCCTTCCTGCCCGCTTCCATCACTCGCAGTATCTCATCGGTATCGAAAACGCACCCGCCCCAAACGCCTCCGCCTACATCTTGAAGTGCCGCCCACAGGCGTGTCTCGGCGGGAAGCAGCGGATCGGCGGACAGGTCCGTGCGCGCGGGCCGTGCGTTCAAGTCAACGCCCACAAGATTCACCGAACCTTCCAGGCTCTGGCGATCGACAATGATCTCGATGATGTCGCCGTCCCGAACTTTCCCAATGGGTCCTCCCGCCAGCGCTTCCGGTGAAACGTGCCCGATGCAGGCTCCCGTGGAAACGCCGCTGAAGCGCGCGTCGGTGATCAGCGCGACATGCTTTCCAAACGGGAGATGCTTCAGCGCCGATGTCAACTGATACGTCTCTTCCATCCCGGACCCCAGCGGTCCGCGACACATCAGCACGATGATGTCGCCTTCCTGAATGCCGCCGTTCTTGATCGCAGCGATTGCCGCGGGCTCGGTGATGAACACTTTCGCCGGTCCGCGTTTGCGGTACACATTGTCCGCATCGACGACACTGGGATCGATGGACGTGCTCTTGATCACGGATCCTTGCGGGGCAAGATTTCCGGTGGGAAAACAAACGGTGGACGTAAGCCCGGCCCTTCTCGCTGAGTCCAGCGAATGAATCACGTCGCCCGGTTCCACGCCATCGCGCTCACGCAGAATCTGTCTCACCAGGGTTCGCCGCTCGCTCCCCTCCCACCACGAGAGCGATTCATCCAGGGATTCGCCGGTGGCGGTCAGAACGCGCAGATCGAGCAAACCCGCGTCGCGAAGATGCAGCATCACTTCCGGAACCGCGCCGGCAAGAAAGACCTGCACGGTGGGGTGATTGCGCGGGCCATTCGGCAGCGCATCCACCAATCGCGGAACTTGCCGGTTCACCTCCGCCCAATCCTTAACTGTCGGCCTGCGCAGTCCCGCCGAGTGCGCCGCCGCGGCGAGGTGCAGCAAAATATTTGTCGATCCGCCAAACGCCGCGTGAACCACCATGGCATTGCGCAGAGCGGCGTCTGTAAGAATGTCGCGCATGCGTAGGCCGCGCGAGGCAAGATCCAAGACCGCGCGTCCCGAGCGGCGCGCCATGTCAAGCCACACGGGATGGCCGCTCGGCGCGAGCGCCGAATGCGGCAGCGACATTCCCAGCGCCTCGCCAATCACCTGCGCGCTGGCGGCCGTGCCCAGAAATTGACAGCCGCCGCCCGGCGTCGCGCAGGCCCGGCAGCCCATCTCCGCCGCGTACTCCAACGAAATATCGCCATGTGCGAATCGCGCGCCGATTGTTTGAATCTTGCCCGCGTCCTCGCCATTTTCCGGCAGCAGCGTAACGCCGCCCGGTACCAGCACGCACGGCAAATCGGGCGTTCCCGCCAGCGCCATGATCATCGCCGGAAGTCCTTTGTCGCAGGTGGCAATGCCAATCACGCCGCGCCGCGTCGGAAGCGATCGAATTAAACGCTTGAAGATCACCGCCGCGTCGTTGCGATAAGGCAGGCTATCGAACATGCCGGGCGTTCCCTGGCTGCGTCCGTCGCAAGGATCGGTGCAATAGCCGGCGAAGGGAACCGCGCCGGCGGACTTCAATTCGCGCGCAGCGGCTTCCATTAACAGGCCCACTTCCCAATGCCCGCTGTGATATCCCAACGCGATGGGAGTTCCATCCGGTGCGCGCAATCCGCCGTGCGTGCTCAATAAGAGAATTTCCGGCCCGCCCAATTTCGACGGATCCCAGCCCATGCCCGCGTTTTGCGTCCAGCCAAACAGATCGCCCGAAGGCCGCTCGCGCAGCATTTCCGCGGTGAGCGGAAGGATGCCAACCGGCCCTACGGAACGTGTCCGGATATCGAAAAGTGAAGGATCGCCGGAATCAAGGATGAAGTGCTTCATTGACTATCTCACTACTCTCTGAAATCTTCACAAGCCGCGAAGTGTGGGGCAGATCTCCAGATCTGCGAAACGGTCTCCAGACCGTTTCTGCCGGCAGGAATCGAAATCTCCGAAACGGCTGCAAGGCAGCCGATGGCCTCTGGCGAGGCCATGCGGGATCTGGAGATCCCGCGGCAGATCTGGAGATCTGCCCCACTTGGCGGGTTGGCATAATCGATACCGATTATTGTCCCGCACTTACCCTTTTGCCTTGGGATGCGCCTTGTCGTAAACCGCCATCAGATCCTGTAACGAAACCTGCGTGTACTTCTGCGTCGTGGACAATTGCGCGTGGCCCAGCAATTCCTGAATTGAGCGCAAGTCCGCGCCGTCCCGCACAATGCGCCGCACCTCCCGGTCACCTAATCTTTGTCCGCGTGAATTAAGGAACAAAGCCGTCACTCCCGCCCCGGGTTGCCGCATTGCCAGATACGACTCCAGAGCCGCCGCCGCCTTTGTTCCGTACGGCACCTGCCGTTCCTTGCGGCCCTTTCCCTCCACTCGCAGCCATCGCTCCTGCAAGTCCACATCAGCCACGTTCAGTCCGCACAACTCGCTCACGCGCAGCCCGCATCCATACAGCAGTTCGAAGATCGCCAAGTCGCGTTTGGTGTCACCCTTGGCCATCTCATCAATCAACAGATTTGTCTGTTCCTCGGCAGGCACGCGCGGAAGGTTTTGCGGAATCTTCGGCGAGCGAACCAGCTTCGCCGGATTGATGCGCACCGCGCCGCGCCGCAACAGAAAACGAAATAGCGAGCGCACGGCCGCCAGCTTTCGCCGCATCGTCACCGCCGCCAGCCGCGAATGGTACAAGTGCCCCAGCCATTCGCGAATCGCCAGCGTGTCCATCGACGCTACGTCCGGATCCGACTCGCGCCGGAAGTACTCAAGCATCTGTGCAAGATCGGATGCGTAGTTTTTCAGCGTGTGCGGCGAAACATTATTACGCCCAAGGTCGTCGAGAAATAGTCCGATTGCCTCAGACAGCAACACCCTGATATTCCTCCAACTTCGCTAAAGCCCGGGTGCAAACCTCGGCGTGCCGTGCTTTTTTGTCGCGGCCCAAGCGCTGCAGCGCGGCCTCGTCCAGTTTCGGCAACAGATCGAACGTGATGTTCGCCGGTTGATAATCTTTGCTCTCGGCGAAAGAGATGTAATGACACAAAGAACCAAGGGCGGTTTCACGCGGCATCGGTTTTACCGGCTCTCCCAACGCAAGCGCCGCCGCAAATCGTCCGGCAAGAAAACCCGTTGCGATCGATTCCACGTATCCCTCCACTCCGGAAATCTGCCCGGCGAATAGAATGCGCGAATCTGTCCGCAGTTGCAAGGTGGGTGTCAACAGCGAAGGCGCGTTGATGTAAGTGTTGCGGTGAATCTGCCCGTATCGGAGAAACTCGGCTTTCTCCAGGCCGGGAATCAGCCGGAACACTCGCTGTTGATCAGGATACTTCATGTAGTTCTGAAAACCGACCAGATTGTAGCTGGAGGCGCGCAGCGTTTCCTGCCGCAATTGAACCGCCGCGTAGGGCCACCTGCCCGTACGCGGATCCGTCAACCCCACGGGCTTCATGGGACCGAAGCGCAGCGTCTCTCGCCCGCGACGCGCCAGCTCCTCCACGGGCAGGCAGGCTTCGAAGTATGGAACGTCTTCGGCGATGTGCGGCGTGTGCTGCCGGGCTTCCAATAACGCATCGACGAATCGTTCGTACTCCTCGCGATTCATCGGACAGTTCAAATAATCGTCCGATGCGTCCATCGACTTGCCATAACGCGAGGCGCGGAATGCGATGGAACAATCGATGCTCTCGGCGTCCACAATCGGGCTGATGCTGTCGTAGAAATAGAGCCTATCCGATCCGGTCAACCTCGCGATGTCTATGGCCAGCGCGTCAGAGGTTAACGGTCCGGATGCAATGATCACGATGCCGTCGCGCGGAACCGCGTTCACTTCCTCACGCTTCAACGTGATGCGTTGCAGACTCTCCACGCATCGCGTGACTTCAGCCGCAAACACATCGCGATCCACGGTGAGAGCCTGCCCTCCAGGCACACGCGCGTGCGCGGCAATGCGCACCAGTTCGCAACCTGCCCTGCGCAACTCTTCTTTTAAGAGCCACGGCGCGGTGTTGACGCTTTCGCTCTTCAGCGAGTTGCTGCACACCAGCTCCGCCAGCCGGTCCGTCTTGTGCGCTGGCGTCCATGCCGCGGGCCGCATTTCATACAGCGTCGCGGTCAACCCTGCGCGCGCCACTTGCATCGCCGCTTCCGATCCGGCCAGCCCGCCGCCGATGATGTGGATCTCAGGCTGCAAACTCAGACGCCTTGCGGCATGGCCCAATGCTTGCGATACTCCCGCCGCAAGTATCGCGATGCCTCGGCGTCGTTGACAATCTGTTCCTTCACTCCGTCGAACGTCAGATTGCGCCCTGTCTTGGCAACGATGTTTGCGAGATGGCAAAGGATGGTCGATTTGTGCCCGGTCTCGATCTCCGCATGCAAACCTTTCCGATCGCGCATCGCCTGGAAGAAGTTTTGGAAGTGATGCACTTCGTTGCCGTCGCGCCCGTTCGATTCGTCGATCTCCAGTTTCCCGTCGCCGTTGTAAACGCGGTAGCCCCATTCCTTGTTCCATCTGCCAATCTGAATCATCCCGCTGGAGCCGTAAACGGAAACACCGTTTTCCTGTCCCTCCATCCCGTACGAGTTCCAGATGCGCATCTCGAATTGCAGCAGCTTCCCGCCGAAATCGAAGGTGATGTTGGCGGTATCGGGCGTCTGTTGATCGTCGTCAAAGAAAACCTTTTTCGCCATTCCCGTCACGCGCGATGGTGTGTCCGCACCCAGCGACCAGCGCGCGATATCCATCTGATGCACGCCGTCGTTCCCCACATCGCCGGTACCGTAATTCCAATGCTGGAACGAGAATGCAAAAGTTTTTTCCATCTTCGCGACTCTCAAGGTCTTGAGGAAACCAGATACTACACCCAGTGCTGAGTTCTACCTCTTTTGCCCTGATTTCATTGCTTTCGAAGGGTTGGTCGATGAGGGATCCAGGCATACCATGGTAACATATTTCAGAGCT
>JACPVQ010000095.1 GCA_016191645.1 Candidatus Solibacter usitatus | reverse complement strand
TGCGTTCGCGCAGAGCCAGTTGAAACGCCTGCATGTAGAGCCAGTCGCCGGAAAGTACGGCGGTGTGGTTACCCCAAATGACGTTGCTGGAGGGGCGGCCGCGGCGCGTTTCGGCCATGTCGATGACGTCGTCGTGAATGAGCGTGGCGGCGTGAATCAGTTCAACGATGGCGGCCATGCGAATGACGGCGGGGGTGACGGAGCCGGCGAGGCGCGCGGCTAATAGGACAAGCGCGGGGCGGAGGCGTTTGCCGCCGGACGATTGCAGGTAGCGCGAGATGTTGGTGACGGATTCGACGCTGGCGATGGATTCGGAAGTGAGTACAAGCTCGACTTCCTTGAGGTCGTCCTTCACGAGGTCGAAGATCTCCTTCGCCGTGAAAGTGAGCCCTAATCTGCCGGTAAATCCCATGCGGAGTCTCCCAGTTTAACCCATTCGGCACAGAGCGCGGAAATTCGCGCTTGTGGCGCGGGCAATGGTTTCAGGCGTTTCGCCTCGTAAAGACGCGAGCCTGTGGGCGGTATGGATCACGAAAGAGGGCTCATTGCGCTTGCCGCGCATGGGGACGGGGGCGAGGTAGGGAGCGTCGGTTTCGACCAGGATGCGATCGAGCGGGGCTTCCTTTGCCGCCGCGTGGAGGTCCGTCGCCTTGGGGAAGGTCACAACGCCGGCGAAGCTCAAATGAAAGCCCATGTCGAGACAGCGGCGCGCTTCGGCCACGCCGCCGCTGAAGCAGTGCATGATGCCGCCGGGGTTGGGGAGCGTCCAATGCTCTTCGAGAATCCGCAGCGTGTCGTCCCAGGCTTCGCGGGTGTGAATGACAATGGGCTTGGCGGCGCGGCGGGCGAGCTGAAGTTGGGAGACGAAGACATCGCGCTGCGTTTCTCTCGGCGAGTAATCGTAATGGTAGTCGAGTCCCATTTCGCCGATAGCGAGAACCTTCGGATGCCGGAGCAGTTTTTCCATGGCGGCGATGGAATCGCCATCGGCCTTGGCGGCTTCATGCGGATGGACGCCTACCGTGGCGTAGACCGGAGCGTACTTGTCGGCGAGGCGGATGCCCGCTTCGTAATCGGGCGGTCCGCCGCCGGTGCCGATGCACATCATCAACTCGACTCCGGCATCGAGAGCGCGTTGGATGGCGGCGTCGCGGTCGGCATCGAAAGGTTCGCCGTCGAGATGACAGTGCGAATCGATGAGGCCGGGGAGCGTCATTTCAATCGCGCGCCGATGGGCGCGTCTTCCAGAAAACCGGCGAGGAATGCCGGGCCATCGGGAAGCGAGGCCGCGACGATCATTCCTTGCGAGGTGATGCCACGCAGTTTGCGCGGCTGAAGGTTGGCGACGATGACCACCTTGCGGCCGATGAGCGGTTCGGGCTGATAGTCCTCGGCGATGCCGGCGACGATGGTGCGCGGCTGCGGCTCCGCGATGTCGACGGTGAGATGGAGCAGCTTATCGGAACCCTTGACCTTTTCGGCGGTGAGGACGCGGCCGACGCGGAGATCGACCTTGCCGAAATCGTCGATGGTGATGACGGGTTCGAGCGGCGCGATGTTGGAAGGGGCTTCCTCTTCCTTCTTCGCTTTCCCGAGAAGAGCGTCCTGACGGGCTTTTTCGACGGATTCGAGCTCGATCATCTTGGGAATGGCGATTTTCGCATCGATGCGCGGGAAAACAGGTTCCGGGGTTAATGTTTTTTGGCCGGCGGCGAGCTGGCCCCAGGCAAGTTGATCGATGCGAACGGATTCAAGCGGCGCGTTCATGCCGAGTTGGGCCCAAATCTTGCGCGCCGATTCGGGAAGAACCGGGGCAAGCAAGACCGTGGCGAGGCGCACGACTTCGGCGGCGGTGTAGAGCGTAGTGTCGAGCGTCTGCTGCGAGGCTTCGTCCGTTTTCTTGACCAGCGTCCACGGAGCTTGCTTGACGATGAACTTATCGACGACGCCGAGCAAGCTCCACACGGATTCGAGGGCGCGGGAAAATTCGAAGGCTTCAAAGGCGGCGGAGAAAGTGGCGAGCACCTCTTGCGCTTTGGCGGCGACTTCCGCGCCGGCATCGTTTTGCGAGGACGGCACGGCACCACCGCGGTATTGATGAATCATGCTCAGCGTACGCGAGACGAGATTGCCGAGGCCGTTGGCGAGATCGGCATTGTAGCGGCCGACGAGGGCGTCGTAGGAGAAGCTGCCGTCCGCGCCGAAGGGGACTTCGCGGAGAAGGAAGTAGCGCAGCGCATCGATGCCGATGACCTGCTGAATGGGCGTGGCGCGCACGATGTTGCCGCGCGATTTGCTCATCTTGTCGTTTTCAAAGAGCAGCCAGCCGTGGGCGAAGATGCGCTTGGGCAGCGGCAGCCCGGCGGCCATAAGGAATGCCGGCCAGTAGATGGCGTGGAAGCGGATGATCTCTTTGCCGATGAGATGGAGGTCGGCGGGCCAGAGGTTTTCGTCGCGCACGGCGGTGAGATAGGTGACCAGCGCGTCGAACCAGACGTAGAAAATATGCTTGCCTTCGACGGGAACGGGAATGCCCCAAGTGAGATTGCTGCGCGTGATGGAGAGATCTTTCAATCCCTCTTTGACGAAGGAGCGAACTTCGTTGCGGCGGATTTCGGGCTGCATGAAATCGGGCTGCTCGTCGTAGAGCGCAAGGAGCTTGTCTTGAAACGCGGAGAGTTTGAAGAAGTAGTTTTCCTCGGTGACGGTTTCGGTAGGACGGCCGCAATCGGGGCAGGGGTCGCCGGCCTTGGCGTCGTTGACGTAGAGATTGCAGGAGAAACAATACTGGCCTGTGTAAGAACCTTTGTGGATGTGTCCGTTCTCCTGGCAGCGCTGAAAGAGCCATTGGACGGTGGCGTGATGGCGCGGGTCGGAGGTGCGAAAGAAACGGTCGACGCCGAGCCCGGTATCGCGCCACGTGCGTTGAAACTCCTCGGCGATGATGGCGGAATAGTCGCCGGGCGACATGCCGCGCGCGGCGGCGGCGCGTTCGACATTGACGCTGTTCTCATCGCTGCCGGTGGTGAGCACGACATCGTAACCGTGCATGGTTTTGAAGCGCTTGAGGGCGTCGGCGACCATGGTGGTGTAGAAATGGCCGATGTGCGGCGCGGCATTGACGTAGTAGATGGGAACGGTGACGTAATATTTCATTGGGGGCTAAAGAGGAAGGATAGCAAGGTGGGTAAGAAGAAGAAGAGAGCCGCGCGTGAACGCGCGTGAACGCCTATAGGAATAAAAGGGGGGATCACTGTTGAACCTCCGCGGGGTTGAGGAATTTTCGGAAGCGCTTTGCGGCTTGCCATGCCGCCAGGGAGGTTGCGATGGCGAAATCGTCGTGTGGAGCGGTGGAGGAACCATCGTGACGAATGGCGGATAGTTCATCGAGGAGAGTTTTTGTGTGGGTGAGAGTTGGGGAGATGGAGAGTCTGCGGTTTTGGGCCAACACGGCGAGGTTGAGGAGGAGTGCGCGGCGCGAGACATAGTGGTGGCCATTGGTGTAGTGAGGAGTTCCTGATGACGTGATGAGAATGCGGATTAGATTGGCGGGAAGCGGGGTTGTGGTTAGGAAGTCGAGGAATGGGAGGCCGGGGCCGGTGGCATCGACGACTAATGTGGATTGGGGTTGGATGTGATCGCGGACGGCTTGGGCGATTTTTGGATATGGGGTGCCGAGAGGGAAACGAGTGAGGGAGAGAATGTGGAGTTTGGGGTTTGTCAGGAACTCGTAGGTGGCAGGGTGACGCTGCGGGGACGGATGCGGATGGAATTCGAGGATGGAGAGAGCGGAGTAGTCGGAACGCTGCCCGAGATCGAGGCCGAGGAAGGAATGCGTTAGCGGCACGATTCCGGCTCCACAAGTGCTGCGAGGTCATCGGGCGAGAAGAGTGCGTTGGACGGGGCGTGGAAGTGGCAGAGATATTCCTGTTCGAAGACGTGGCGCGGCATGCGGGCGGATTGCTCTTCGAGGAAAGATTTGGGGATGCGCGGGCAGTCCGTTGCCGGGACTGTGAGTTTGGTGAAGGGGGATTCGGGATTGGCGTATTCGTCGTAGAAGAAGCCGCGCTTGCCGTGCGGGGTGGACATGAGGAGGATGTGGCCTGCGCAGGTGGCTAGCATGGGGAGAAGAGCGTAGTAGAGCTCGTCGGGGACGCGGGCGGCTTCGTCGACGACGATCATGGCGGGCGCGGAGAAGCCGCGGATGGTGTGCTCGCAATTGGGGAGGCCGACGATGCGGGAACGATTTGGGAAGGCGATGGAGACGGCGTTGTCGCCATCGCCGCGGGGGCGGACGCCTAGTTTGGAGGCGAAGAGTACGCATTTGCGGACGAGTTCGGCGGATTGGCGTTCGGAGGGCGCGGCGACGAGGATGAGGGATTCCGGGGTGAAGTAGGCGCGGTGCACGGCTATATAGTTTAGTAATAATATAGTTCGTTCTGATATCTTGAATAGTGACAGAAGGAAGGTTTGATATTTCTTTTACTTCCATCACTGTATCAGCCCAAGAAGCTTCTGCTAGTTCCATTAAATTACTCGTTAATTTTCGAGTGATATGACTATTTGAAATTTTCAGGATAGAAGCAATCTGATAAAGAACAGCGACGCTGAATGAATCTAAGAAAGTATCAACACAGTTTGTATATTCTGTGATAAGCATACATTTTTCTATCAATTCTTTTAAATCACTTTTATTTGTCTTAGATACAACTGCATTGGTTAAAAACTCAATGAGTTTTTGTTT
>JACPVQ010000138.1 GCA_016191645.1 Candidatus Solibacter usitatus | reverse complement strand
TTCATCTGACCCGCCGGGAGGCCATCGCCTCCCGGCCACGACTCTCGACTGTGAGGCCGTCGACGGCTGGCTGCGGCAACAATCCCGCAAGTCCCGGCACGACGCAATCGTGGCCTACGCATTCTTGAGTCTGGCCCATCCCTCTTGTGCCGCGGTCCTCACGCCGTGTCCCTTCAGGTAAGAAATAATCGGAACGGGGGTGGGTTGATCGAAAAGTACCCGCATCAGGGCGCGAGCACGGGAGGGAGCCTGCGCGCGGCGAATTCAATTACGGCTTTGACCTGTTCGCGGTCCAGTCCCGCGAACCATTCCATAATGTCGTCGATGCTGGCGCCGGCTTCCAGATTTTCCAGTATCGCCGATACGGGCATGCGGGTTCCCTTAAGAACCCAGGCCCCGCTCATCCTGCCGGGGACGCTTTCAACGACTGAACATTGAGACCAGTCAAGGTATTCCGCCATGGTGCCGTCCTCATACCCAAGAATAAAAGATACAGTCCGCTAAGAAATTTTACGCCAACTATTCATTTTTCAGGAACTGATCGCTGTTTATTATCGTATAATCTACGCAAGGGCGGTGACACTCTCCCTGCCAGTTGCGAACGGTGTAAAAAGCAAAACGAACCCACCGGTTTCTGCTAACCTGTTTGCAATGAACAGTTTGTAGGTTTTCGCCTGTAACCATTTCTGGGGGTTTCTGAACGAAGATGCGATCTTTACTCCTGTTTGCCTCTTTAACGGCCTGTGCCGCCACCGCGGCAACCACCGTTACTTTCCACCAAGACGTTCTGCCCGTTCTGCAAAAGAACTGCCAAGGCTGCCACCGGCCGGGCGAAGCCGCGCCCATGTCCTTCCTTACCTATGAACAAACGCGTCCGTGGGCGAAGGCCATCAAGACCGCGGTTGCAAGCAAGAAGATGCCGCCGTGGTTCGCCGATCCCAAGCATGGCAAATGGTCCAATGACCGTTCGCTGGCGGAAAAAGAGATCGCAACATTAGTGAATTGGGCCGATGCGGGCGCACCCGAAGGCAACAAAAAGAAGACCCTGGCTCCCGTGAACTTCGTGGAAGGGTGGGGAATCGGCAAACCCGATCTCGTCGTCCAAATGCCCACGGACTTCGACGTGCCCGCCTCCGGCACCGTCGAATATCATTACATTATTCTCCCCACCGGCCTCACGGAAGACAAATGGGTCCAGATGGCGGAAGCGCGCCCCGGCAATCGGCAGCTGGTGCATCACATCATCGCCTTTGTGCGTGAACCCGGATCGAAGTTCCTGGAAGGACAAAAGCCCGGAGTCCCGTTCGCTCCCAAGGCACAGCGTCCGCCGGCCCAACAGCAGCAGGCGGGCCAACAGCCGCAGCAGCGCCGTGAAGACGATGGCGGCGGTTTCGGCCAGCAGGAGTTTCTCGTCGGCTTCGCCCCCGGCTCGCCTCCGGAAGTTCTTCGTCCCGGTCAGGCCAAACTTCTCAAAGCAGGTTCCGACCTGGTGCTTCAAATGCACTACACCGTGAACGGCAAAGCCGGCACGGACCGCAGTTCCATCGGAATCGTCTTCGCGAAACAAGCGCCGCAAAAGCGCGTCTTCACTTCCGCCGTAACCACCAACAAGTTCACCATCCCGGCGGGCGCATCCAGCCACGAAGTGAAAGCCAC
>JACPVQ010000137.1 GCA_016191645.1 Candidatus Solibacter usitatus | reverse complement strand
TTCGGCGGACCGCCGGGCGGCATGGCGGGCCGCAGGTATGCATAGACAACGAAGTCGCGCGGCGATGCCAGTTGCGATTGCGAGAAGAACGGCAGCAGGCTCGTATTACCGCCGTGGCCGTTGACCACCACGATTTTCTTGCATCCGTTGCGCGCCATCTCGGCGGTGGTCTCCTGCAACATCGCGAGTTGCAGGTTCGCGCTGTAAGCCACCGTTCCCGGCTCGTGCTTCGCTTCGAAGATCTGCCCGAAGTAATATTGCGGAAACACAACCGCGTATTCCTGTTTTGCAGCATCCAGCGAAACGTGGCGCACATTCAACAGATCGGTACCGAGCGGAAGATGCGGGCCGTGCTTTTCCAGAATGCCGAACGGCAGCAGACAGGTTCCTTGCGAACGCGCAACGCCGGCGGCGAAATCGCCGGCGGTGAGTTCCTCCCACTTCACGGATAGCGGCGATTGCGCGAAGGCCGCCACAGCGGCGAAGAGCAAAGCGAATTTCACAGAGGGAACCTCCTACTTCAATTCCGGCATGCGGCCGGGCGTGTGCGGAACGCCGGCGGCATCCAGATCTTTTTCCAACTTCTTGATATCGGTTTCAAGAAGCGGCTTCAATGCGGCGATCTGCGCGCGTAAATCGTTCTGCGCGATTTGAAAGCTGTCCAGGTCCGCTTTCTGCGGCGCGGAAAGCGACATGCGGTAGTTGCCGGATATTTTCTGAATGCGCTGCGAAATGGTGAGCGGCAGATTCTCATTGCGCCGCGCCAGCGCCGAATCGCCCTGCATGGCCACTTGGATCGCCTTCAACTTCTCATCGATGCGCCGCGCTTCGTCGCGCAGTTTGAGATCGGCGGTGGATGTTCCCAATGGCCGTAGTCACGCCGTTGACGCGCTTGGCAAGCGACACGGAATACATTCCCGGTTTCACGAAATGACCGGAAGGCGCAAAGGAGAATCCTTCGTCATCGCCTTCGCTGCCCGGACGCGGAGCGGCCACAATCGCGGCGGGCGTGCGCAAGTTCCAATTGACGCGCTGCACGCCGCGTGACGCGGGGCCGTTGATTCTGCGCACCACCTTCCCCGCCGCATTCGTCACGGTGAGAATGATCGCGGGCGCCTCCTCGTCTTCTTCGCCGCTCAGCTGCTCTTTCGACGGATAGGGGAACTCAGCCTTTTCCCGCACCGCCATCTTCTCCGCTTCGACGCGCGTCTGCCGCCGCGTGCGATAGCTCTCCTTCAAGTAGTAGGTGAAGACAGCGCCCGTGGGCGGATTGTCGGCAGTGAAGAATCCTTCGCCTTGATTGCTTTTGCCGCGCCCGCCCAGAGGCTGCGCTTCCATATAGATGCGCGCGGGCTTGGAGGTGAATAAAACAGATTCCTGTTCCAATGTTTCGGGCTTGATGGCGCGCAGCGCAGAGTAATCGTCCAACACGTAGATGCCGCGGCCGAAGGTTCCCAGCACCAGGTCGTTCTCGCGTTTCTGTATCGCGATATCGCGAACGGCGATAGTCGGCAAGCCGCCGCGCAGCCGCTCCCACTTCAAGCCGCCGTCCAGTGTGAAGAACACTCCGTACTCGGTGCCCGCGAAGAGCAGGTTCGGGTTGAGGTGATCTTCGGCGATGGCCCACGTGGGTCCGCTCGCGGGCAGGTCGCCGGTGATCGATTTCCAGGTCGCGCCGCGGTCCGCCGATTTCATCAAGTACGGTTTGAAGTCGGCGTTCTTGTGATTGTTGAAGACCGCGTAGACGGTGGTGTCGTTGTGCTGCGAAGCCAGCAATCGCGCGACGAAGGTCTGTTCCGGCACGCCTTCGAACTTGTCCACTTTGCGCCACGCGCCGCCGCCGTTTTCCGTGATTTGAATGAGGCCGTCGTCGGTGCCGGCATAGAGCAGCCCCTCCTTCTTCGGCGATTCGCTCAACGCCACGATGTTGCCGAAGAACGATGTCGATTGGTGTTTCGCCACGGCGTCGGGCGGCCAGATGCGGCCCATCACGGGCAGCTTGTCGCGATCGAGCTGGCGCGAAAGATCGGGCGAGATGGCGCGCCACGCGCCTCCGCGGTCGTCGCTGCGAAACAGTTTGTTGGCGGCGAAATAGATGCGCGCCGGGTTGTGCGGACTGATGACGATGGGCGAATCCCAATTGAAGCGCAGCGGCGGTTCGCCTTTGCCTTCGGTGGGTTGAATGCCGACGCGCTCGCCGGTGCGCCGGTCAAAGCGCACCAGCACGCCGTATTGGAGCGTCGCGTAAACGATGTTGGGATCGCTCGGGTCGACGCGCGAATGAAAGCCGTCGCCGCCGTTGGTGACGAACCAATCCTGATTGGTGATGCCGTTGCCGTTGCGCGTGCGCGCCGGCCCGCCGATGGACCAGTTGTCCTGCGTGCCGCCGTAGACGTTGTAGAACGGCGTCGCGTTGTCGACGGTCACATCGTAGAACTGAAGCGTGGGGATGTTGGCTTTGAACTGCCACGTCTGCCCGCGGTCGAACGATTCATAGAGCCCGCCATCGCAGCCAGTGCGCAGATGCGCGGTGTCGCGCGGATTGATCCAGAAGGTGTGCGTGTCGACGTGCTTCGAGCGGTCGCCCACGGCGCGCAGCGTGCGCCCGCCGTCTTCGGAAATCTGCGCGATGGTGTCGCCCATGTAGATGCGATTGGCGTCTTTCGGATCGGCGATGATCTGCCCGTAATACATGGGCAGGCTGGCCCAAGTGGAGCGCCGCTCCCACGATTCGCCGCAATCGGTGGAGCGATAGATGCCGCTCTGCCGGTTGGCCGCTTCGACGCGCGCGTAGGCAAGACAGGGCTGCGCTTCAGAAAACGTGATGCCGATGCGGCCCAACTCTTCACCGGGCATGCCGCGAACCTTCGCCCACGTCTCGCCGCCGTCGCGCGATTTGTAGAGCGCGCTCTCCGGCCCGCCGTTGAGCAGCGTGTAGACATGACGACGACGCTGCCACGATGCCGCCAGCATGACGTTCTTCTGATGCGGCGAAACGGCGACATCGGTGACGCCCGTGTCGGCGCTGATGTTGAGAACGTTCTTCCACGTCTTGCCGCCGTCGGTGGTCTTGAAAAGTCCGCGATCGCCGCCGGGTCCCCACAGAGGACCTTGCGCGGCGACGAAGACGGTGTTCGAATCGCTGGGATGAATCAGCACGCGGCCGATGTGTTCGGATTGCTTCAATCCTACGTTGCGCCACGTGCGGCCGCTGTCATCGGATCGATAGACACCGTCGCCATAACTGACGCTGCGCTGCGAATTGTTTTCGCCTGTGCCCACCCACACCGTGCTGGGATTCTTCGCATCGACGGCGACATGCCCGATGGAGTACGATCCTTCGTTGTCGAAGACGGGAGCGAAGGTAATGCCGCCGTTCACGGTTTTCCAAACGCCACCGCTGGCCACGCCGATGAAGTAAGTGGAGATGTTTGCGGGCTGCACGGCAATCGAGGTGATGCGTCCGGAACTGATGGCCGGGCCAAGCGCGCGGAATCGCAAACCGGAGTAGAGTCCACCGCCTCCGCCGGCACCCGCTTCAGCAGCTTGCGGCGCGCCGCCGCCGCGGCGTCCGCGTTGTGCGAAGGCAAAAGGCAGAACAAGAAGCAGGAGGACGGAAAGGAGTTTCATAAAGTCGATGAAGGCAAGTATAACGCGAGTGGGCGCGTGGAATGCCTGCTCATCATAGATCCACGATTGCGGCACGCCGCCGCAACCGTGGAATCAATGGACCAAGCCAATCGGGCTTAGGGGCACGTCGTAACGGAAACGACCGTTCCGGTTCCGGGCATACTCGGATCCGGACCGTAGCCCGGGTTCGTCTTCACGACCACCAACTTGCGGATGTTGCCCGAGATCGCATTGCCGGACTTGGTAGCCGAACTCGTCACGAGCATGGTGACGTATCCCGGCACGGTGGCCGGAGGATTGGTGCTATTCCCACCACCCGATTGCCATGTGCCGCTGCAGCCGGAAGCACCGGCGGCCACCGCTTCCGCAAAGCCTTTGAAATTCGCAGGCGATGCCCCGCCGCTCAGCGAGTTCTGTTTCTCCCACTGTGAGCCCCAGAAGGTAACGGTTCTGCCGATGACGGCGTTGACGTCGCCGATGACGAACGCTCCATTGGCGGCCGGCGGAGCGATGTTCACGGTGTGAGCCGCGGCCGTGGACGAACTGGCGTTGTTGTTTGTGTTGCCGGCGTAGGCGGCCGTCAGCGTGCGCGCGCCGATCGTATAGAAGACGATGGTGCAATTACCCGCGGTGACCGTGGCCGTGCAGGATTCACCGCTGCTGGCGGTAACGGTAACGCTGCCCGCGGGGGCTCCGTTGCCCGTCACGGCGTAGGTGACCGTCACCACCTGCCCGGTTAACGATGGGTCAGGCGTGTCCGCGGTGATGGTTGTGACCGTGGCCGCCTTCGTCACCGCGAAGGTCTGGGGGACCGGCGCGGCGGCATTGTAGTTGGCGTTGCCCGCTTGACTGGCGGTGATGGTGCAATTGCCCAACGCGGTGACTGTCACCACGTTGCCGGCGACGGTGCATACTCCTGACGCCGAGAAACTGACTGCCAGGCCGGACGTTGCCACCGCGTTCACTGCGAACGCCGGATCGCCATACGACTTGTTTGCCAGCGCGCCGAAGGCTATCGTCTGATCCGCCTTGGCGATGAGCAGCGTGCCGTTGGCGGGGGTGGAGGTGTAGTTCGGGTTTGTGATCGTGGCCGAGACGGCATACGATCCCGCGTTGATCTGCGGTGCGCCGGTCAGGGTGTAACTCAACCCGTTGGGAGTTGTGGTTACGGTCGGAGACTTCGCCGTTGCATCGTAGGTGTGGGTGAGGTTAGTGAGCGCGATCGTCGCCGCCGCCTGATTGATGGTGAAGTTGGCGGTGCTGTAGGTGATGTTGTAGTTCCCCAACACGCCCGCCGGACTCAGCGCCGCCGAAATCGTGTAAGGCGATCCGGCTACCGTCTCACCCGGCGTGCGGGTGTAGGTCGCTGTCACGCCGTCAGATGGAAGGAAGCCAGACAGCGTGCCCGTCAACGCGGGATCGACCGCGCCGTATAACTTCGATGCGGCATTGGGAGTCACCGAGGCAGCCATCCTGTTAATCGTAAAGCTGGCAGTGTTGTAGGTAATGGTGTAGTTCGCCAGCACGCCCGCCGGAGCCAACGTGGCGCTGAT
>JACPVQ010000136.1 GCA_016191645.1 Candidatus Solibacter usitatus | reverse complement strand
TGGCTGTTCAGGCCTTCGGCGTTTTGCATGCTTATCTGCATCCGGCCGCATTCGCCCGCCTACCCCATCTCTACCATTTTCAGGATCACCTTGTGCTGGAATCCATCCCCGTTTCAGGATCATCTTGTATTGGACAATTCTATGGAGAGGGTTCGCTGAATCGCGATGGTAGACTGAAAGAACTGCCATGGCGAGTCCGGCTGCGCGTTTGCAAAGTGCTTCCGCGGCAGATCCTCGCGTGCTCAACCACGGCAAAAAAATCGGCATACTCATCGTCGCCTACAACGCCGTGACGACACTGACCAAGGTGCTGAAGCGCATTCCCGCCGAGACATGGGAGAACGTCGCGGAAGTGGCCGTGCTCGATGACGCCAGCCAGGATTCCACCTACGAAGTCGCATTGGGCTACCAGACATTGGCGCAGAATGCCAAGTTCAGCGTCATTCGCCACAATGAAAATCTCGGATATGGCGGAAATCAGAAATCAGGCTACCAATACTTTATCGACAAGGGCTTCGATGCTGTCGTGTTGCTGCACGGCGACGGCCAGTATGCGCCGGAGATTCTCTCGCACCTCTATCACCCCATTGTGAGCGGTGAAGCGGACGCCGTTTTCGGATCGCGCATGATGAAGGATTACGGCGGACCGCTGAAGGGCGGCATGCCCTTGTACAAGTACCTGGGCAACCGTATTCTCACCGAGATGGAGAACCGTGCTCTCAGCATGGGCCTGACGGAATTCCACAGCGGCTATCGCGCCTATAGTCTGCATGCCCTGCGGCAGATCGACTTCAGCCGCATGACCGGCGATTTCCACTTCGATACGGAAATCATTATTAAGCTGCATCATCAAGGCTTCCGCATTCGCGAAGTTCCCATTCCCACTTACTACGGCGATGAACTCTGCTACGTCAATGGAATGCGCTACGCATGGGACGTCGTGCAGGCCGTGCGGCGATACAAGCGCACCGTTCGATCGGTAGAGAAAGCGCCGGAATTCGCCGAATACTGGACGCACTACCCGGTGAAGCAGAGCCGGTACTCGAGTCACTTCTACTTGCGGAAATGGGTCGGCTCGAAGCAGCGTGTTCTCGATGCCGGATGCGGCGAAGGATTTCAAGCCGAAGAGATTGCCGCGCTGGGCAACGAAGTGACAGGCATCGATTGCATCGAAAATCCGCAGCGCGGGAAAGCGATGACGCAATACGTGCAAGCGGATCTCGGCGCTGGGTTGGAGGCTGTGAGTGCGAGGCTCCAGCGAACCACGTTCGACAAAATCCTTCTCATGGATGTGATTGAGCATTTGCCGGACCCGGCTCGTGTGCTGGTGGAATGCCGGCCGCTGCTTTCCCCGCAAGGGCAGGTGATCTTATCGGTCCCCAACATCGCGAACGTCACGGTGCGGGCCAACCTTTTCTTCGGCCGTTTTGAATACACGGAGCGCGGCATTCTGGATCAGACGCATCTGAGATTTTTCACGCGCAAATCCATTCGCCGCATGATTGACGAGTGCGGCTATCGCATCGAACGCCAAGCCATGACGGTGATGCCCATCGAACTGGCGCTGGGACTTTCGGCGGCGAATCCGCTGATGCGCATCGCCAACGCATTGCTGCGCGCTGCCACCATCCTCATGCCGGGGTTGTTCGGCTATCAGTGCATGTTCGTGCTTCGTCCGAAATAACCTGCGGCGCTATACTGGCACGCATGAACCGACTCCTTGTTTTTGCCGCCGCATTGTCTCTATTGTTTGGAATCTGGGCTGTTGGCCAAACCGCCGCCGACCCGTTGATCGAAGGGTTCCGCCTGGTGGAGGTGGCCTCCGTCGCCGATGCCACTGAGCAGTTGTATGGCCAGCGCTCTTACATGAATCATTCCATGCGTCCGTTGTCGCCAACGAAATTTGCCGGACCCGCGGTTACCGTTCTGCTGAAAAAGGAAGAGCACAAAGACGGCGCGCCCGCATCCCAAGGAATGTTGACGGCGATCGATGCCGCGCCTCCCGGGTCGGTGTACGTGATGGTGCTGGAGGACGGCGTCGATTACGCCGGCATCGGCGGATTGATGGCCACGGCGATGAAGTATCGCGGACTTGCCGGCGCAATCATCGACGCATCTGTGCGCGACACGCCGCAGATTCGCAAATTGCAGTTTCCGGTGTTCAGCCGCGGAGTCGCGCCCTCCACCAGCGTCAATCACTACCGCTTCGCGGGGATGAACGTTCCGGTGACATGCGCCGGTGTACGCGTGAATCCCGGCGATATCATTTCGGCGGATGAGGATGGTGTGGTGGTTGTGCCGAAAGCCCGCGCCGCGGAAATTCTGAAAAAAGCGCAGGACCTGGATGACACGGAGCACCGCATGATTCCGTTCATCGAGAAGTTCCGGTCCATCAAAGAGGCAGTGGACAAGTTCGGGCGAATCTAGCGATTGCCAACGCGAACCCAAACGGGCGAACACCAGACCGCCTGCCTGTCGCGCTGTACGGCGCGCAGATAGTAATAGTGCAATCCCGCGGATGCCTCGCGATCCTGAAACGACAATTCGGCAACCTCCGTCTTCGGAGACGCCTGATAGACCACCTTGTTATCGCGCACAATCACGATGTCGTCGATGGGAGCGGTGCCGGTAATCTTCGCGTTCAGAGTAGGCGCCGCGGACGATGAGAACTCCTCGCCCATGAAGCGTCCGGCAGCGCGGAAATCGGCGATGATGTTGTCCGTCGCGGCATAAGTCGCACGTTTGCGCATGCCCATCTGGATCGCTTCGCGCGTCGTGTCTTCCGCGAACACCAGCGCATAGGACATGTGCGTGGAAAGGTGGTCCGAACTGGCGATGAAGCCCAGTCGATAACCCTTGGCCAGCGCGTTGTGAACGAAACCCAAGGGTCGCGCCGCTTCCAATGCGGGATTACCGGGCCGGCCGTCGTTAGAGAGCGGACAGCCGTCGCATTCGTAGCTGTAGCGGTCGCCTTGAAAAATCTCCACTACCGGTTCCAACTCCAGATCGTTGTCGCGCCAATCGGTGCCCATGGTGGTTGCGCTGGTGTGTGAAATCGCGATGCCGCCGGTCTTGCGCAACTCGCCGTACAGCATCTTCGTGTCACCTTCAATGACATTGCCGCCGCCATTGTGCAGGCGCATCGGCGCGGAAGGTTTGAGAAAGAACGGCACTGCCGCGTAACCGCGTTCGGTATGCACGATGTTGCGATGGCCGTTGGGATAGGTTACCGAACGCTCATATCCATAGAGCGATACGTAGTTCGGAGGGGAGTGATGCAAGTCGGCGGCCTTCTCGGTGATCCACCACCAATACTCGCGGTCGCCTCCGTTCTGATGGTCGGAGATCATGCCGAAATCCATGGAGGCGGCGTCCATCATATAACGATAGAAATCGAGGATCGATCCGTCGGGCATGCCGCGCAGATCGGGCGAGAGTTCGGTGTGGCGGTGCAGGTCGCCGCGCAGAATGCGCAGTTTCCGTCCGCCCGCTTCCGTGCGGTAAGCGCGAATGGCGGCCACTTGCGCGTCTTCTTTTTCGTGGCCTGCCGCGCGCGCCGCCACTTGCGGAAGGCGCGTGTCGATCTTCGCACCCGTAGTGGATCCCGCATCGTACTTGCCGGCGTAAACGTTTTCGATCATCGTTTCTTCCGGCAGGTTGATGAAGATGGAAAACTTCGGATCGTTATCGCGAGGCCATGCCAACCAAAGTTGTCCATTGCCTGCCGCCGCCCCCGCGGCGCGCATGCTGACGCGCCCCTGGCTGAACGGCAGCGGAGCGGGTTTGGACCAGCCTTCGCCAGTCAGCGTCAAAACATATTCACGGAAGTATGTGGCGAAGGCCCGGCCCTCCTGATTGCGCGCCAGCAGGTGCACGCGCCCGCGGTCATCCGTCACCAATTGCGGATCAATCACAATGGCGGGCGATTCGGGAACGTACGCTTTCGCCTTGCGATTCTCGAACATGGCTCGCACGTCCGGCGTCATTCCCAAACGCTGCGTGCCCATGTAGGCGGCCACTTCCACATTGCGTTCATCCAGGATCATCGTGCCCGGGGAAGTCGCGTTCGGCGTCAACCTTCCCTGATCTTTAGCCCAACCGACGGGACCGGCTTCGTAGGCGATCCATAGACGGTCCGTATTGTCGAACGCCAGCGAGGCGTGTGCCTCAAAGCGCGGCGTCTCGGCGACGGCGGTGATGTTCGAAAGCACGCCGTTGCTGAGCGTGCGCATGCGCACATCGTAGTTCCCTTTATCGTAGGTGTCCCACGCGATGACGACATTGCCCTTGGAATCGGCGGCGATGGCCGGAGCCCAGTCGTTGCGCGGGCTGTCGCTGACGCGCACTTCGCGCGACCAGCCCGCGTCGCCGCGAGTGGAGAGGAAGATATCGGATTGGCCGTTGCGAAATCCCTGCCAGACGACGTGCAGTTTGCCACTGGCATCGGTCGCGATGCGATGGTCGAAATCACCTTGCGGCGCGTTTGTGATGCGCTCCAGCGGTCCCCAATTTTCGCCATCGAACCAGCGCGCGTAGAGATCGAAATTCTTGTTCACCTGCATCGCCCAGCTCACCCACAATCGCCCCTTGGAATCGAACGTCAACTGCGGCCGCCAGACATCGCCGATTGATTCCGGCACAACGCTCCACGCACCCCAGCTGTCCTTCGATGGGTCGTGGCGTGACAAATGCACCCGGTCCTGCTTTCCGGAATACGAAGCCCACGCGCACCACACCTCGGAGCGATCCTTGGGGTTCACGGCGATGGCCGGAAAGTCGTCGGAGCGCGTATCGTCGGTGAGCCGCATGACGCGCGAAAGGCGCGGGTCGGAAGGAGGATCGGCATCGGGCTGCCGCGGATCCATCAAGCGTTCCGTGGCTGCTTCGACAACAATCTTCTCGCGGTTCTTCTCATGCACGGCTGGCGCATCGGGCCGTGTGCGACCAGGCGCCGCGGGATTCGATTGCATCGCCGCGTAGGCGATGGGCAACACGGGCAACCAATAGAGGTACCAACGGCGTAGTTTCATTCCGTGATGATACGTAAGCGGCGGCGGCCGGGGCAACCGGGTCTGAAAACCTGCCGACATGTGGTATCTTGACAACATGTCCTAAATCAGGCAGAGTAATCTGCTTGGGATGTTTTTGGTTTTCCCGCCATGGGAAGGCCGTATCAAGTTGTGCCGGTTGCGTGAACCCTCCTGCTGTAGACTCCGGAGTTGTCGCAATGGACAGGGTTGTAATGCGTGAGCGGAAGGTTATTGAGAGGATAGATGTTTAGTTTCGGACTTCTACTGTTACAAGCCGCGGGCGGCGCGGCATCCAATCCGGTTCTCAATTTTCTTCCGATCATCCTCATTTTCGGCATCTTTTATTTCCTCCTCATGCGGCCGATGCAGAAGCAGCGCAAGGACCAGCAGCAGTTGCTTGCCAACCTGCAAAACGGCCAGGTCGTTGTGACGAGCGGAGGGATTATCGGAACCGTCATCGCATTGACGGCGGATACGGTCACCGTGCGCGTCAAGCCGGACAACATTAAACTTCAAATCCAACGCAGCGCTGTTTCCGGGCTTGCTCCGGAAGAAACGAAATAAGGAACCAAGCGAATGGAAAAGCAACTTCGGATCAAGGGCCTCATCATACTGGGAATCATACTGGCCAGCATTTACGGCATCGTGGGCCTTCCGAAATCGAAGGACGAAGTGATTGCCAACTGGAAGAAGAATATCCGGTTGGGTCTGGATCTGCGCGGCGGCAGCCATCTTGTGCTGGAGGTGCAAGTGCAGGATGCCTTCAAGGCCGAGGCCGACGCCGACACGGAGCGCTTAAAGGAAGATCTGAATAAGGCGAACGTGACCTTCCTCTCCATCGATCGCAACGAACCGTCGACTATCGCCGATGCCGACAAGATCGAAATTCAGATCAAAGGCGTGCCCATCGATAAGGCCGCGGGGTTGCGCACGGTGGTGAGCGAGAAGCACGACGCATGGGTGTTGGGCACGATCAATTCCACCGATTACCGCCTCACGATGAAGCCGACGAAAGCCCTTGATATCCGCCACGACACATTAAAGAACAGCATGGCGACCATCGAGAGCCGCATCAACGGATTAGGTCTGGCCGAGTCCACGGTGCAGCAGCGCGGTCAGGATTCCGAATCGAAGCTGCTGGTACAGTTGCCTGGAGTAGACGATCCGGCGCGCATCAAGCAGATTCTGGGCACGGCGGCATTGTTGGAACTATACGACGTTAGGGAAGGGCCTTATGGGACGCGCGATCAGGCGCGGCAAAGCATGCCCAGCGGCGTGTTGCCCATTGGCACCAAGATGATCAAATCTCCGGCGCGCGCATCGGAGAGCGAGCAATGGTACATAGTGGCCCGCACTCCCGTCATCACGGGCCGCGACTTGCGGAACGCGCGCCCGCAGCAGGGCGAGATGGGCAAATGGGAAACGGCTTTCACTCTCAATCAGGACGCCGCCAAACGCTTTGGACGCTACACGGAGTCGCACATCGGCAAGCGCCTGGCGATTGTGTTGGACGGCAACGTGCGCGGAACGCCGCCGGTGATTCAGAATCGCATTGAAGACAGCGGCAGAATTATGGGCGCGCGCGACGAGCACGACGCCGCCGATCTGGCGCTGGTGCTGCGCTCCGGTTCGCTGCCGGCAAGCGTGGTCTATCTGGAAGAGCGCACGGTGGGCCCGTCGCTGGGCGCGGACTCCATCCGCCAAGGCATCACCAGCGGCATTGCCGGAGTGATCGCCGTTGTGATGGTGATGCTGGTCTACTACAGACGCGCCGGCGTGAACGCCACACTCGCGCTGATTCTGAACGCAATCATACTCATCGCCGCCCTGGCCTATTTTGAAGCGGTCTTGACGCTGCCCGGCATCGCCGGAGTGATTCTTACCATCGGTATGGCGGTGGATTCCAACGTCCTCATTTTTGAACGCATCCGCGAAGAGTTGCGCAGTGGGAAGAGCGTGGCGGCCGCCATCGATACCGGCTTCTCGAAAGCGTTTTTGACCATTATCGACACGCACGTGACCACGGTGGTCAGTTGCGCTTTCCTTTTCATGTTCGGGTCGGGGCCGGTGAAAGGATTTGCCGTGAGTTTGGTGATCGGTCTAATTGCCAACGTGTTCACTTCGGTGTTCATCTCCCGGTTTATCTTCGATTGGGAGACTTCCGGAAAGCGGCAGCTCACGACTTTGAGCATTTAGCGTTTTGAGGTTTTGGCAAGAATTGTGATAGTGTATTTCATTCGCAAGGAGTGGGAACTTTTTTGACGCGCGAGCGTCCCGAGGAAGGACGCGCGGTCAGTTCGAATCCAAATGGAGTTATTCAGGAATACAAATTTCGATTTTCTCGGCAAGAAATGGCCGTTCATCATCGCCTCGCTGGTATTGACCGGGGGCGGTCTCGCCAGCACCGCTGCCAAAGGGGGAATCAAATACGGAATCGATTTCCGCGGCGGCGTGGACATGTCGGTCAAATTCAGCCAGCGCCCTTCGGTGGACAATCTGAGAAAAGCGCTGGCGGCGAAGATTCCCGGCGAAATAACCGTGACCGAAGAACTGGGCGGCACGCAGGTGATCATCAGCACGGAGCTGAAGAGTGAAAAAGAGCTGGACACCGCCCGCAAGACGATGGCGGATACGCTGGCTGCGAGTTTTGGCACTGCTTCCGGTAAACTGGATTTCCACAATGCCGGACAGCAAGCGGTGGTGGACCGTCTGCGCGATCCCATTCAGCGCGCCGGGCTCCCCATGAACGACGCATTGCTGCGCGAAATGGTCAAAGGGATGATGGCCGTGCGCGATGGCAATCCGAACTTCGGCATCCTCAAGAGCCTCGATCAGTTAGGGAATGTCGACGGGATGACTCCGCAGACTCTGGCGATCGTGAAGCAGGAGTTGGACCTCGCTCCATTCGCCATTCGTAACGTCGATCTGGTGGGCCCTAAGATTGGAGCGGAGTTGCGCAACCAGGCAGTCCTGGCGACGCTGTACGCGCTGGCTGGAATGCTGGTCTTCATTGCCTTCCGTTTCGAGTGGATTTATGGAGTCGCCGCGGTGATCGCCGTGTTTCACGACACCATCATCACGCTGGGTCTGTTCTCTTTGTTCGACAAAGAAGTGAGTCTCACCGTAATCGCTGCATTGCTCACACTGGTGGGTTATTCGATGAACGACACGATCGTCGTCTTTGATAGAATCCGTGAGAACCTCAAATTGATGCGGCGCGAAAAATTTGAACCCCTGGTGAACACCAGCGTCAACCAAACGCTGAGCCGGACGGTGCTCACTTCCGGTTTGACATTGTTAACCGCACTCGCGTTATTGTTGTTTGGTGGTCAAGTGCTGAATGGTTTCTCTTTCGCCTTAGTGGTTGGTATCATCGTAGGAACTTATTCGTCTGTGTTTATCGCCAGCCCAATTCTGATCTTCTGGAAGAACTGGATGGAAAAGAGGGGCGGCGGCGGAACCGGTAAGCCGGTGGCGGTGTCCAAATAGAGTAGAAAGTGGCTTCAAGACGCCGCTTGCAGGAAATATCCGGCAGGGCCGGAGTATGGAGAAGAACGAGAGGAAGTCATGTTTGAACAAACCTTCGTTGATGGTACTGGGAAGACGAGCAGACCGTGGACCGTATTTGTGTCCTTCGTCACGCAGACCTTTGTGCTTTTTATCCTGGTGCTGATTCCGTTGATTTATACGGACACGCTGCCGAAAGCGCAATTGAGCAGCTTTCTGGTAGCTCCTCCGCCTCCACCTCCACCTCCGCCTCCACCGGCGCCCACGCCCAAGGTAGTCAAAGTCATTCCCAAACAGTTCGACGCCGGCAAGCTGATGGCGCCCAAGGTGATTCCCAAAGACATCGCCATGATTAAGGAAGAAGAAGCGCCAGCGGTAGGACCGGTGGGCGTTGTCGGCGGCGTTCAGGGTGGTGTGCCAGGCGGAACGCCGGGAGGCGTGATTGGCGGGATTATCGGCGCAGTGCCCACACACGCACCGCCGCCGCCGCCGCCCGTAAAGAAAGAAGAAAAGCCAGCCACTCCTTCGCGCATTCGCGTTGGAGGCAACGTGCAGGCGGCGAAACTGGTTCGCCAGCCGAAGCCGGTTTACCCACCGCTGGCGAAACAGGCGCGCATTCAAGGTACCGTTCGTTTTACCGCCATTATCGGCAAGGACGGCACCATTCAGAATCTCACATTGATCGGCGGCCACCCGCTGCTGGTTCCTTCGGCAACCGAAGCCGTGAAGCAATGGGTTTACCAGCCCACCTTGCTTAACGGAGAAGCAGTGGAAGTGGTCACGCAGATTGATGTGAATTTCACTTTGAGCAACTAGGTTTGGTTCACTAAATAAACACCGGGTCTTTTGCCCCCGGTTTCAATTCAACTCGCAGGAGAGTATTAGTTATGTTCCTTCAGATGCAGATTTGGGCGCTGTTCCTTCTACAGGAAGGCGCCGCGGTCAGCTTCGATTTACGGTCTATGTGGAACCAGATGGGTTTCCTCGCCAAGGTCGTGGTATTGGTGCTGTTCATTATGTCGGCGTGGTCGATTGGTGTAATGATCGACCGCGTTCTGGCTTTCAATGCGGCCCGCAACCAATCGCGCGCGTTTGCGCCCGCCGTTGCCGGGGCGTTGCGTGAAGGCAAACTGGATGAGGCCATCAAAATCGCCGATCGTTTTAAGAAAAGCCACTTGGCTAAGGTGGTCGTCGCCGGGCTGCAGGAGTTTAGAGCCCATCAGATGAGCAGCGAAATTCCCGGCGAAGAGATCGAGGCCTCGCGCCGTGCCCTGGAACGCGCCGAAGCCATTGTTCACGCCGAATTGAAACGCGGCGTAAGCGCACTGGCAACCATCGGATCCACGGGCCCGTTCGTGGGACTTCTGGGAACGGTGGTTGGTATCATCAACGCGTTCAAAGGTATTTCCACGGAGAAGTCCACCGGTCTGGGCGCGGTCGCCGGCGGTATTTCGGAAGCTCTGGTGACCACCGCATTCGGTCTGTTCGTCGCTATCCCCGCGGTGATGATGTTCAACTATTTCACCAACCGCGTGGAATCGTTCGACGTGGAAATGTCGAACTCCAGTTCCGAACTGATCGATTACTTCCTGAAGCGGACGCAGAAGGCGAACGCAGGAAAGTAAGGACGCGGCGTTGCGTGAATCGCCGTGAGGCGGCTCCCGCGAGTTGAATTAGGCAAAACGGCTGCCGGGTTGGAATCGCCACCCGGCGGCCGGTAACTAAGAGCCGCTAAGAAAGGAACATCCGGTGGAGGTGCCGCCTTTGGACGCGCACTTTGCCGGAAGAGAAGGAGAATACGATGGGGAAATATAGAGCAGCCCCTCCTGTATCGGACATCAACGTCACGCCCATGGTGGACGTGATGCTTGTGATGCTGATCATCTTCATGGTCATCACGCCGATGCTTTCCAAGGGCGTCAGCGTCGATCTGGTGAAGACGAAGAATCCGATCGCCATGACGAATGCCGACAAGGATGATGCCGTACTGGTGACGGTGACGCGCGACGGCGCGGTCTTCCTGAACACCACCAAAACCACCGCCGATGCGCTTCCGGCCAAAGTAAAGGATCTGCTGTCGAGCAAGCTCGACAAGACCGTTTATGTCAAGGGCGATTCGCGCGCGAAATTTGAAAAGGTAGTGGAAGTGATCGACAATGTGCGTTCGGCGGGCGTCGACAACATTGGCCTGTGGACGGAAATGATCCAGAACCTTGCCGGACCGGCCTCAACCGACGACCAGAAGAAGAAACAGTAGCGCGTTCAGGAGTCAAAGGAGAATTTTATGTCAATGGCAGTTGGCGGTGCGGGCAAAGGCCCCGTAGGCGATATCAACATGACCCCGCTCATCGACGTGCTGCTGGTGCTTTTGATCATCTTCATGGTCATCACGCCCCTCACGCCGAAAGGTTTGGAAGCACTGGTGCCGCAGCCTCCTCCCAAGGATAAGCCGCCACCGCCCATGGAAAACGATCGCACCGTGGTGATCATCATCGAGAAAGACAAGACGATGAAGCTCAATCAGGAGCCTATCACGGAAGAACGGTTGGGGGCGCGCCTGACGGAGATCTTTAAAACGCGCGCCGAACGCGTCGTTTTTGTGAAGGGCGATCCGGACTTGGAATTTCGCGATGTGGTGAAGGCGATCGACATCGCCAAAGGCGCTGCGATCGACAAAGTCGGTCTCATGACCCCGAAGATCGAAGCGGGCGAGTAAGGAGCAGGTTCAATGAAACGGAGTATGCAAATTTTGTTGTTGTGCGCGCTGGCAGGCCTTCTGGCGGCGACGCAAACCGGCTGCGCCAAACTGGAAGCCCGCGACCACCTGAACAAAGGCGTGCAGGCGTTCAAGAACGCCAAGTACGCCGATGCGGTGGAGCATTTCAAGATCAGTGTGGAAAAGGATCCCACCTTCCCGGTGGCGCGCCTCTATTTGGCCACGGCATATTTCAGCCAATACATTCCCGGCGCGGACTCCAAGGAGAACATGGAATTCCATCGCATGGCGAAGGAAGAGTTTCTCAAGGTGTTGGACCAAAGTCCGGGCGACAAGACCGCGGTGGCATCCTTGGCCAGCTTGCACTATATGCAAGCGCAAGGCATTCCCGGATTGGATGACAAACTGAAGAAACTGGATGAGGCCAAGGTTTGGTATCAGAAGCTGGCCGAGGTGGATCCGAAAAACAAGGAAGCCTATTACAGCATGGGCGTTATTGTTTGGGCCAAATGGTATCCGGCTCTGCAAGCGGCCCGTGTCAAGCTCGGGATGAAGGCGGAAGAGCCCGGTCCACTCAAAGACAAAAAGCTGAAAGCGGAATTGAAGGAAAAGTGGAGCGCGTTGATTGAAGACGGCATCAAGAACCTGGAGAAGGCCCTTGAGGTCGATAAGGAATACGACGACGCGATGGCCTACATGAACCTTCTCATTCGCGAACGGGCGGACCTTGCCGACAACAGCGATCAATACAAGAAGGAAGTAGAGATCGCCGACAACTGGGTGGCGAAGGCTCTGGAGACAAAGAAGATCAAGAGCGCGCGCCAGCCTGTGAATCAAGGCATTGTGCAGGACAAGTAGCCCCGCCTTAGTCTGAAATCGCCCGCACGGCGCTCCATAGGATGTGCACGTTGACGAACCCATCCTTTGTGCGCTTGGCGATTCGCATCTCCCGTCCGATGAGTTCGGGGATGTGTTGTGGCAGGTCCGAGAGCCTTTGAAACTCGAGACCGCATTTGGTAAAGTCCTCTTTGATCCAACTGAGTGAGCGATCCATCACCGGGCGGCGTTTCTGAAGTAACTGATCTGACCACTCCCCGTTGGTGATGCGAAACGTCCAGACGATCGACGGTGAAGCGCCGTAGGAGCCCTCCTTGATCTCCAACTGATGGACGACAGCCGTGTACTCACCGTCCGGCACCGGGCTGCTTTGATCTCCAATGGCAGCCGACTCGTAGGCCTCATCGAACCGGCTTAGGTCAACACTTGCGTTCTGAAACTGCATAGAAAAAACCCTCCACCAAGTTAGTGGTGGAACCGCCAGGAAATTCTCAAACAATATTTTGCACGAAAAGGATGCCGGACACCCAAGTGTCTTGTTATCATCCCCTCTAATGCTGCTCGAACTGATCGTCGAGAACTATGCTGTCGTCGAGCGGCTGCGCATTCGCTTTCAACAAGGGATGCATGTGCTGAGCGGGGAAACGGGGAGCGGAAAGTCGATCCTCGTGGGCGCGTTCGGGCTGCTGCTGGGGGCTCGCGCTTCGGCGGAGATTGTGCGCACGGGATGCGATCGCGCGCGGGTTGCGGGAATCTTCGAGCTGCCGGAGACAAAGGCGGTTACCGCCGTTCTGGAATCGCTGGGGATCGCCACCGAGGCCGGAGAACTGCTGCTGGAGCGCGAGATTCTCGCCAACGGCAAGTCCCGCGCGTTTGCGTCGGGCCGCCCTGTGACACTCGCGGTGTTAAAGACACTCTCGTCGCTGGTGGGCGACATACACGGACAGCACGATCAGCAGCGCCTGTTCGATCACACGGAGCAGCTTGCCATGCTCGATGAGTTCGCCGCGCAGCAGAAGCTGATGGAAGATGTGGCGGACGATTTCGCGGCCTGGAAATCGGCTTGTATCACGCTGGAAGAGTTGGACCGCTCGGAGCAGGAACGCCTGCGCATGGCGGATCTTTGGACGCATCAGGTGCGGGAGATTGAAGGCGTTGGGCCGAAAGCCGGCGAAGACGAGGCACTGCGGCGCGAGCGCAACGTTCTGGCGAATCTGGCGAAGCTGGAGGAGAACGCACGCGCTGCGATTGATTTGCTGTACGAGTCCGAAACCGCGGCCGTCGCCAGTATGGGCCGTGCCAAGCGGCACTTGGAGGCGCTAGGGCGCATCGATACGGAGTTGGAGGGGCTTGCGGGACAGCTCAAGAGCGCGGACGAGTTGGTGACCGAGGTGGTGCGCACCCTCGAACACTACCTTGGCCGGTTGGAGGCCGAGCCTGGCAAACTCGATCTGGTGGAGGCGCGCCTGCTGAGTATCGAAAAACTGAAGCGCAAGTACGGAACAACCATCGAAGAAGTCGCCGCTTTTCTGGAGGCGACGCGGCAGCAGCTTTCTTTCGCCGAGAACGCCGAAGCGAAGCGTGTTGAATTGAAGGACGCCGTGGACGCCTGCGCGGCGAAATTCCGGCGAACGGCGGCGCAATTGTCGGCAGCCAGGAAGGAAGCAGCAGCAAAGCTGGAGAAGAAAGTGGAAGCAGAGCTGGGTGCGCTGGCTATGGAGCGAACGCGGTTCCGCGTGGTGTTAAGCGAATGCCCCTGGAGCGAAACCGGATTTGACGGCGCCGAGTTTTTGCTTGCGCCGAACGCCGGAGAAGAGCCCAAGCCGTTGGACCGCATCGCTTCGGGCGGCGAGTTGTCGCGCGTGGCGCTGGCGTTGAAGGCCGCCGCGGTGGGATCAACCAAGAGCGCGTCCAACAAGCGCACGTTGGTGTTCGACGAGGTGGATGCGGGCATCGGCGGCATGGCCGCGGAAAGCGTGGGACGCCGCCTGAAGCGCATCTCGCAAGCAAATCAAGTGCTGTGCGTTACGCACCTGGCGCAGATTGCCGGCTTCGCCGACCATCATTATGTAGTCGGCAAAGCCGAGGTAAAGGGCCGCACGGTGGCAAGCGTGGAACCGCTCACGGGCGAAGCGCGGACGCGCGAGATCGGACGCATGTTGAGCGGACAGCTGACGCCGGAAGCCCTGCGCCACGCCGAGCAGTTATTGAAGACCGGCGGCGCATGATCCTGGCGTGCCACCCCGTGGAACCACTATGAAAATTGTGTTACAAAGCATGTAACTACTGATTTGGAAAGGTTGGTCCGCACATGCGCCTTTGTCTATCTCTTGCCGTTGGTATGCTCTGCTTGCTCTTACCCGCATTGCAAGCTCAATCGATTACGGGCTCCATTTCCGGCGTCGTTACCGACGCGACCGGCGCGGTAGTTCCAGGCGCTGAAGTGGCCATCCGAAACATCGGCACCAATATCCGTTCCAACGCTAAGACCGATGCCGGGGGCAACTATACGGTGCCCTTGCTGCCACGCGGGGATTACCGCATGGAAGTTTCGGCGGCGGGTTTCAAAAAACTGGTTCGTGAAGGCATTGTGTTGCAAGTGCAACAGAGCGCGCGCGTCGATGTGCAATTGCAGATCGGAGAAGTCGCCGAATCCGTCATGGTCACAGCAGACGCCGCCAAGTTGGAGACGGAAAACGCCACACTTTCGAAGGTGGTGGACAACCGCTCCATCATCAACCTGCCGCTCAACACGCGCAACGTGTACAGCCTCGTGTTTCTTACTCCGGGCGTTACAGGCTCAGTGGGCAATAGCTATGGGGAAATGCGCTATTCCGTCAACGGCGCGCGTGCGCGCACCATGGACACGATGATTGACGGTGTCACCGCCGCTCACCCCACGGTGAACGGGTTTAACGGAATTTCGGTATTCCCTTCCGTGGACGCCATCGAAGAGTTCAAACTCCTGGGCGCGGACTATCCCGCCGAGTTTGGCCGCAGCCTGGGGAGCGTCCTCAACGTCGTGTTTAAGTCCGGAACGAACAGATGGCATGGAAGCGGCTACGAGTTTCTTCGCAACGCCTCGCTGGATGCGAACAACTGGTTCGATAACCGTCGCGGGCAGCAGTTGTTAAGCTTCAAGCGGTCGCAATTCGGCGGCGTACTCAACGGGCCTATCCGCAAAGACAAGACGTTCTTTATGGTTTCGGTGGAAGCGCTGCGGGAACGCCGCGCGGACTCCTCCATCACTTCCGTGCCCACCACACAAGAGCTCGGAGGGGATTTCAGCGCCACGCGCACTGCAACCGGCCAGGCGGTGAACATTTTCAACCCATTCACGACGCGTGCCAATCCCGCGGGAGGATTCATCCGCGATCCATTCGCAGGCAATCGCGTTCCCACAGCGTTGTTCGACCCCGTGGCGGTCAACACGGCGAAATTCTATCCGCAAGCCAACACCACTCCGTCCGGACAGAGCAACAATCAGAACAATTTCGCCGCCAGCGGATCGAAACCGCTTGATATGACCCAATCGGATTATCGTGTCGATCAGATCTTCACGCCAAGGCAGCGCTTCTTCGCGCGATATTCCACGCGGCTGCTTGACGACAAAGCGACCATTTTCTTCCCGGACAATCTCAAAGTTGCGGAGGGAAGGATCAATCAGGAAGATCATGTTCACGGCGGCGTGGCCGATTACACGAACGCGCTTTCGCCGACGACGGTGCTGAACGCCCGCATCGGATTTGCGCGCACGCTCTATGTGTTCGCCAATCAGGGGCTGGGTTTTGTCCCTTCCAGCCTCGGTCTTCCGCGTTCTATCGATACCGCCGTGGACTATCTGCAATTTCCCGGCTTCAGCGTGAGCGATTATCGCGGGCTGGGCGGTGGAGATCACCGTCGAAATGCGTTCATGACATACACCGCCGTAGCCAACATCACAAAGACGCGGGGAAGCCATTCCATGAAGACGGGAGTCGACATCCGGCAAATGCGGGTCAACGTGTTTGAAGGCCGCAACGCCAGCGCGTACTCGTTCAGCCGCGGCATGACCCAGGGCCCCAACCCGACGCAATCCAGCGCTACGGCCGGCAATGGATTCGCATCCATGTTGTTGGGCACGGGCGCGAGCGGATCTTTGCAGGCGAACTACAAGAACGTGGCGACGCAGAGCCTGTATGTCGCCGGTTACTTTCAGGACGATTGGCGCGTCACATCGAAGCTCAGCCTCAGTCTGGGATTACGCTATGACATCGACGTGCCGCGCACGGAGCGTTTCAATCGCACCAATTATTTCGATCCCATCATTGCGAACCCCGCGGCCGCGGCTCTGCCCGGCCTCAAAGGCGGCCTCGTATTCGTTGGCGTGAACGGCGTCTCGCGCAAGCAATTCACGGCCGATACCAATAACTGGTCGCCGCGCTTCGGGTTGAGCTGGCAGTTTATGCCCAGGACCGTGCTGCGGCTGGGTTTCGCGCATGTCTTTGGCCCGTCGCAGCAGGCGGCGGCGGGAACGATCGGGACGATGGGCTTCCGCGTCGACAACACGTGGGTGGCAAGCATCGACGGCGTTACGCCTAACGATCTTCTGCGAAATCCCTTTCCTCGCGGCGTGGCCCCTGTGCTTGGCTCGGCCCAGGGATTGCTCACGCAGTTCGGCAATCGCATTGAGGCCACCACCACCGATATCATCTCTCCCAGCACGCGGCAGGTTAATGCGAACATACAGCGTGAGTTGCCGGGCGAC
This sequence comes from Candidatus Solibacter usitatus, assembly GCA_016191645.1. Lineage (GTDB taxonomy): Bacteria > Acidobacteriota > Terriglobia > Bryobacterales > Bryobacteraceae > CADEFT01. The sequence goes on along the minus strand of JACPVQ010000136.1, from coordinate 4,008 downwards.
GTTCTGCTGGAAGTGGCCTATGTCGGGACGCGTGGTTTCCAACTTCACCGCAACGATGAAGGCGGCCTCAGCTTAAACCAGTTGGATCCATCGCAGATGGCGTTGGGCACGCGGCTGAACGAACAGGTGAACAATCCCTTCTTCGGCACGCCTTACGCAGGCGGCATTCTGGCGACGGCTCGCACCAGCAGGGGTCAATTGATGCGGCCGTTCCCACAATTCACAGACATCATTCCCATCTATTCCGTGGGTGCATCGTCGTTCTATCATTCGCTGCAGATCTCCGCGACCAAACGTTACACCAAGGGTTTGCAGATGCAACTGGCCTATACGTGGGGAAAGAGTCTGGATGACGGATTGAGCCATCAGGACAGTTACAACATCCGCGCCGATCGTGCGCTTTCCGATATCGACGTTGCGCATCGCGGCGTGATTATGGGGATCTACGAGTTGCCTGTCGGCCGCGGCCGCCGCTGGGGCGGAAACTGGTCGAAGCTGATGGATCTTGCAATAGGCAGCTGGCAGGCAAATGGAATTGCCACGCTCTCCTCCGGAACTCCGCTGGGCATTTCCGCCACCAACAATGCGGGGATCTTCAACCAGGCCATTCGCGCAAACAGCAATGGAAAGAGCGGTTTGCTCACCGGTCCGGTGCAGGACCGATTGAGCTCCTACTTCGATAAGTCCGTATACAGCCAGCCAACCGCGTTCACTTTCGGCAACATGGGACCCAGGCTGCCTGACATTCGCAGCGACGGAATCTACAACTTCGATTTGTCCATCTTCAAGAATTTCCGGATCACGGAAAGAGCGAAGATTGAGTTCCGCGCCGAGGCTTTGAATGCATTCAACACGCCGCGCTTCGGCGGACCCAATACCAGCGTCACTTCCAGCAGCTTCGGATTGATCTCGTCGCAGGCGAACGCGCCGCGACAAGTTCAGATGGGCTTGAAGCTCTTATTTTAGAGGCGTCTTACGCAACAACTTTTCTCATAGGAGGCAGTTCCTTGCAGATCAAACTCGTTCTACTTTTTGTCGCGGCAATCGCGCAGTTGCCGGCGCAGACCGCCCAGACCACCGGCCGCGTCATCGACCCGAGCGGCTCAATCGTCGCCGGCGCTCGCGTGGTTGCCGAGAATGTGGCTACGGGAGTCCGCGCCGAGACAATGACCAACGACCAAGGATATTACGTGATCGCCTCTCTGCGGCCAGGTAGCTATCGCATGTCGGTACAGAAGGAAGGTTTCCGTCCGCTGGTTCGCACGGGCATCGTGCTGCTGGCGGACGATAAGGACCGTATCGACTTTTCACTGGAGATCGGTTCGTTGTCAGAGTCGGTGACAGTTACGGGAGACGTGTCTCAGTTGAAGACGGACTCGGCGGAAATGGCGACATCCATCACCGGGCGCGAATACAACCGCCTGCCACTGATTCAAGTTGGACGCATGAGAAGCCCGGCCAACTTCGTCTTCCTGGTTCCCGGCGTGCACGGCAATTTGAGTCTCGATGGCATCGAGAACATCTCCGCTACGAACCAGATTCAGGTGAATGGCGGATTAAAACAAAATACCGAAGTAATGTTGGATGGTCTCTCCGCCGCAACAGGCAGCTTCAATGAAATGTCGCCGCCCGTGGATGCCATCCAGGAATTCAAGGTGCAGGGCAGCCAGATGTCCGCCGAATACGGAAGAAGCGGAGCGTCGTTGGTCAACTTTACCGTCAAATCGGGAACGAATCAGTTGCACGGCGGGGCCATCGAATACCTGCGCAACGACAAACTGGACGCGCGCAACTGGCTGGCGCCGACACGCGCCCTGACGCGTCAAAACGAGTTTGGCGCAACGGTGGGCGGCCCTATTTATTTGCCTAAGCTCTACAACGGACGCGACAAAAGCTTTTTCTTTTTCTCTTACTCCGGTTCGAGGAAGCGCGGACTGGACAACATCGAACGCGCTCGTATTCCAGTGCCGGATTTCTACAAAGGCGATTTCACCAGTCTCGTGGATGGCCGTGGCGCACGCGTTCCCATCTATGACCCGCAATCGACGCGCGCCTCCGGCTCCACTTTTCTCCGCGATCCGTTCGCCGGCAATCTCATTCCGTCCAACCGCTTGGATCCGGTAGCGGCGAAAACAGGCACGCTCTACCCGCAACCGAATGTCAGCGGAGCCGGCGCGTTGAATTATCAGGACTGGATTGGAGAATCCCGGCTCGATCCCGACGTGGTCACGATGAAGATCGATCACTCCATCTCCAGCCGCCAGAAGATTTTCGGTACGTTCAACTGGAATGACATTCCGCGATTACGCAACCGGGTTCCGCTGCCGGATCCCGTCAACGACGGTTTCATTCAGGACATCAAGAGCCGCGTCCTTCGCATCAATCACGATCTGCTGCTGACGCCCACCTTTTTCAACAACCTCGCCCTCGGCTACAACCGCTTCCGTAATCCCAACGGCACGCGTTCTCAGGACCAAGGCTGGCCCGCGAAGCTGGGACTTACGGGAGTGCCTGGCACGATGTTCCCCGTTTTCTCATTCACTAATGGCTACGCCACAGCCGGTACGTCCGGTTTCAGCGATGGTATCGGCCAGACGTACTTCGTGCGCGACGTTCTCAGTTGGTCCCGTGGCAGCCACCTGATCAAATTCGGGTTCGAGATCCGCTGGGATCAAAACAATGACAGGTCGCTCAGCAATACCTCCGGCAGCTACGCCTTCAACTCGCTTGGTACCGGGCTGCCGGGCAACGCGGCGACAGGGGACGGCTTTGCCAGCTTCCTGCTGGGCCAAGTGCAGTCCGCCAGCCTCAGTTACCCGTCGTCTTCCGGAACGCGGCGCTCCTACCGCGGGTTTTTCGTGCAGGACGATTTCAAGCTGACGCCGGCATTCACGTTGAACCTTGGATTCCGTTTCGAATATGAACGCGCGCCCTACGAGGCCGCCAACCGCTACAGCGTTGTTGACCGCACCGTTCCCAATCCGGGAGCGGGGAATCTTCCAGGCGCAGTCATCTTCGCCGGCAGTGGTGCGGGCAGAACCGGATTGCGCTCGTTATCTTCCACGGATTTTTCCGGAGTGGGACCGCGTATCGGCTTCGCATGGCGCGCAATGAACAAAACTGTCGTTCGCGGCGGCTACGGAATCTATTACGCAAACAGTCAGTTGGGGTTGGCCTCCACCATCGGATTCAACGTGTCGGCCAGTTTTGCCAGCACCAACAACGGCGTGACGCCGGCATTCGTCTTGCGCGACGGCTTCCCGCAGGACTTCTCCAAGACGCCACGCATCGATTCCACGATTCTCAATAATCAGAATGGAACATACCTGGAGCCATCCTCCGGAGCGATGCCGCGCACGCAGAACTTCAGCCTCGGCTTTCAACGTGAGATTTCGCAGAACGTCTCGTTTGAGGCCAACTACGTGGGAAATCATCTGACACGGCAATCAGACCCACAGTTCGTCAACATCAATCAAGTGAATCCGAAGTATCTATCGTTGGGAACGCTGCTCACGCAAAGCGTAACTTCAGCCGCCGCTGTGGCCGCTGGAATTAAGGTGCCGTACGCGGGGTATTCGGGATCCGTCGCGCAAGCCTTGCGCCAGTTTCCGCAATACCGCACGCTGACGGCGGCGGCGACGAAAGCGGGGAGCACGGACTATCATGGGCTCGAATTGCGCTTGAAGAAGCGCTTCTCCTCCGGATTGTCCGCCGATGTCTCGTATACGTTTTCCAAGAATACGGGTTACAACAGTCCTTCGTTTATCGGACGCGCCACTACGACAGACGTCCTGTTGCAGGATCACTTCAACCCGGGCTTGGAACATGCGATTCTGCCGTACGATATTCCGCACGCGTTCCTGCTGCACTACGCCTATGATGTGCCCTTCCTCAAACGCAGCCGTCTGGGAGGGTGGAGCATCTCCGGGGTTCACCGCTATCAGAGCGGGAATCCGATTCCACTGTTCATGTCGAATTCGATGCCGATCTTCAATCGCGTGCAGCGGC
>JACPVQ010000135.1 GCA_016191645.1 Candidatus Solibacter usitatus | reverse complement strand
GATTGAGGCCGGAGACGAACGCGATGGAGTCGCCCTTAGGCGACCATGCCGGATGCGCGTGATAGCCCGCCGACGTTGTCAGTTGCACGGCTTCACCGCCATCCACAGGAACCATCCAGATGCTTCCGAACAAAGAGATCGCCAGACGTTTGCCGTCGGGCGACCAGGACGGGTCGGCCGCGCCCCACGTGGTCGAATCGCTATCGGCGGCGGCCACACGGCCTTGGCGGTAAATTGCAAACGCGGTCAGCAACACGAGAGCAACCGCGGTAAGCAGGCGAGCTGTTTTGTTTGGCATGGGGAACTTCCTTTCGACACAGTGTACGGGAAAAACGCGCTGCGGTGTAAGCGGGTTTTCTGAAAACTAAATAAAACATTTTTCTAAAAATAGGTTTTAAACACCCGATAAGGATTTTGTGATGAACATCGCAACTCTTCTCCTCCCCTTTCTCTCGCTTCTCTCCGCGCAACCGCAGCGTTTCGGAACACCTGCTTGTGCCGGACCGGATGAGGAACTGGCCGTTCGTTCGACGTTCCTGATTTGTCATAGTTCGACATGGAAGGTTCCCGTCTGGACCGCTTACGAACTCAAGCCGGATCAACTTCACGGGACCGCCGCGCGCCTCAAACACTTCCGCCGCGATGCGGACTTGTCCGGTTCCGGCGCGCGTGACAGCGATTACAGGAACAGCGGCTTCTCTCGTGGACACATGGTCCCCGCAACGGATCTCGCCTGGTCGGAGGAATCCATCCGCGCCACGTTTCTGCTTTCGAACGCCGTGCCGCAGATTCAAGCCGCCAATGCGGGCGTCTGGCGCAGGCTGGAAGAGGCCGTGCGCAGAATTGCCGCGGAATCCGATGCCGTGTTTGTCTTCACCGGCGTCCTATTTGAAGATGAAGAGATCGCAACCATTGGCGCAGGACACGTCGCAGTGCCGAGTCACACGTTCAAAGTATTGTTGGCAATTCGTGGTGAGCGGAAAACCATGTATGCGGCCATTGTTCCGAACAAACCAATGGATCGAGACGAACTGAACCGGCATACTGTTTCGGTGGCGGAAGTACAACGGCGTACGGGCTTGGACTTTTTCAACCGTTTGGAGGATGACGAAGAAATCGAGTTGGAATCGCAGCGGCGGACATTTTCCGCACGTGTAAAACATGGTTCCCGAAGGCGGTGAATCTTCCGGTCGCATATAATGCAACCAATACGTTCAGGAGGTTCACGCCATGCGGCTCATTCTTTTCTTCATTGCCCTTTCCCTTGTCGCTCAGGATCCGCGCGGCACGATCGCCGGTCAGGTCGGCGATTCCAGTGGCGCGATCACACCCGGCGCAACCGTGCGGGCGACCAACCTCCAAACCAACGTCGTTCTCTCCTCCGTCGCCAATCCGCAAGGGGCTTATGAGATTCCCTATCTGAACCCTGGCGCTTATCGCATCGACGTGGAACTCGCGGGGTTCAAAAAGTGGTCGCGCGCCGGCATCGATGTGCGCACCGGCGATCGCGTTCGCATGGATGTGACTCTCGCTCCGGGCGACGTAAAGGAAGTGATGGAGGTGAACGCGCAAGCGCCTGTCCTCGAATCTTCCACTGCTTCCGTTTCCCAAGTCATTTCCACGAAAACGGTTTCTGAACTTCCGTTGCGCAGCGGCAGCGTCGCCTACCTCTTCACCATGGGCCCTGCCACAATTATTACGAATCTGCCCTACGATGGCCCATGGAACGTGGATCAATCGTCGAACATCAGCGTCGCCGGAGGCCGTGCAACTACCGTTGACTTCAATATCGATGGCGTAAGCAATAACGGCAAAGGAGGCACGACAGCCTTCGTGCCGCCGCCGGACATGGTGCAGGAAGTGCGCGTCGAGACCAGCAGTTACGACGCGGCCGTGGGCCATGGCGGAGCGGGGTCCGTGAACATCACTTTGAAATCGGGAACCAACGGGTTGCACGGCGCGCTGGGAACCTCCGTGTCGAGCGGCCCGATGATGACCCGTAACTTCTTTTCCAACAAATTCATCTTTGATCCAACTACGGGACCCATTACTCCGGAGAAGATTAAGGCGAATACACCGTCTTCACGCTGGCTTCGCAACAGTGCCTCCGCCGGTGGCCCCGTCTACATCCCCAAACTCTATGACGGACGAAATAAGACTTTCTGGATGTTCGGCTATCAGAGTCACGAACGGCGCAGGCCCGTCGCGACACTGACCACGGTCCCCACCGACCCCCAGCGCGGCGGCGATTTCTCAGCCCTTCTGGCAATCGGTTCGCAGTATCAGATTTACGATCCGCTCACTACCGTGGCCGCGGCGAATGGACGCTTCAGCCGCACTCCGCTCGCGGGCAACCGCATTCCCGCAAATCGCATCGACGCGGCCGCGAAGAACATCCTCAAATACTATCCCGCGCCGAACACGGCCGGAACCGTCGATGGCCTCACCAACTACTCGCGCACCCGCCAGGACACGCAGGACCTCTATCAGCCCGTCACTCGCGTCGATCACAACTTCAGCGAAAAGCACCGCATGTTCGCGCGCTATTCGCAATCGGATTTCTTCGGCCACTTCGATGAACTGGTGCCGGGAAGCAATGTGCGCGGCAGAAAACGGCAGCGTCCGCATCGCGGCGTGGCATTGGACAACGTGTTCGTTCTGTCTAATTCCATGGTTCTCGACGTGCGCTACGGTTTCACGTGGTTCCAGGAATATCAATCCTTCGACAACATCGGTTGGGATTTGAAAGAGTTCAACTTTCCCGCCAGCCTCGTTTCTCAACTTCCGAATGCGGCGATTTCGTTTCCGCAGATCGGCGTGAATGGCCTGCTGCAATTGGGCAACGACGGAGGCTTCCGCTCGCCTACCTACAACCATTCGCTGCTGACCGTATGGAACTGGACGCGCGGCGCGCATAGCGTGCGCATGGGTTTTGACGGGCGCACGCTCAATGACAACTCGTACACATACGGCAACGTATCGCCGCGTCTGGATTTTGGTGAGGCGTACACGCGCGGGCCGCTCGACAACTCCACCATCGCCCCGGCCGGGCAAGGCCTGGCCAGTTTCCTGTTCGGCATCCCCACCGGTGGTTTTGTCGACGTGAATGCATCAAAGGCCGAACGTAGTGGATTCTATTCGGCGTTTGTTGCCGACGATTGGCGTGTTACGCGGTCGCTCACGTTGAACCTCGGCATGCGCTGGGAAGTGGAGACGGCGCTTACCGAACGTTTCAACAGGTCTACGCGCGACTTCGATTTCACTACGGCGAATCCCGTGCAGGCGTCGGCGCAGGCCGCATACGCCCGCGCTCCCCTGGCGGAGATTCCTGCCGCGCAGTTCCGCGTTCTTGGCGGACCTCTCTTCATGGGAGTAGGCGGTACTCCGCGCGCGCAAAGAAACGCCGACCTGCGCGCCTGGATGCCGCGTCTCGGATTTGCTTTTCAGTTGCGTCCGAAGATGGTCCTGCGCGGAGGATACGGTTTGTTCTTCGGTCTGGTCGGCGCGGATTTCTCCGACGTGAATCAGCCCGGCTTCAGCCAGCGCAACAATGTCATCGCCAGCAATGACAATGGAATTTCCTACGTCGCTTCCATTTCCAATCCACTTCCGTCAGGGCTTTTGCAGCCGCAGGGAGCCTCGGCCGCGTTGAAGACGTTTCTCGGGCAAAGCCCCGGATTTGCCTCCGCCGATGGAAGGCGTCCTTATACGCAACGCTGGAGCATGTCCATTCAATACGAACCGCTCGCGCACACGGTGGTGGAGGCCGGCTACATCGGATCGCGTGCCGTGAAGCTGCGCGCATCTACGGAATTCAACGCCATTCCACGGCAGTTTCTGAGCACCTCGCCGGCGCGCGATCAGGCCGCGATCGACTTCCTTTCCGCCGCGGTGACGAACCCGTTCTTTGGCATCGATGGATTTCAAGGCACCAACTTCTACAGTTCGCGCACCATCGGACGTTCCCAGTTGCTGCGGCCGTTTCCGGAGTTCGGCGCATTGAGCACCGGGCTGCCGGCGGGTTCCTCCTGGTACAACGCATTGACGCTGCGCGCCGAGCGGCGTTTCTCGCGCGGCCTGATGCTTCAGGCGAACTATACATGGTCGAAAACCTTGGAGGCGGTGGATTACTTGAACGTAACCGACGGCCTGCCCGAGCACGTGGTTTCCGACCTTGACCGTCCGCATCGCATCACCATGATGGGCATGTGGGAGCTACCCTTTGCGAAGGGCAGACGGTTCATCGGCGGCTGGCAGATGCAAGCTGTGTGGCAGCTGCAGAGCGGCGCTCCCTTGGCTTGGGGCAATATTATCTACGGCGGAAAGTTTACGGACATTCCGCTCTCCACTGCGCAACGCGGCACAAGCCTCTGGTTCAACACGGCAGGCTTTGAGCGCGTTACGGCGCGGCAGTTGGCCAACAACATCCGCACGTTTCCCACTCGCATTTCCGCAACGCGCGCCGATGGAATCAATGTTGTGGATCTGTCCATCTTCAAAACTTTCCGCCTTCACGAAAAGTTCCGCTTGCAACTGCGCGGAGAAGCGGAGGGCGCAATGAATCATCCGAACCTGAGCGCGCCGAATGTGAACCCCGCAAGTTCGTTGTTCGCCACGGTGAATGCCACCCAGACAGGCCAGGAAGAGCGCCGTATTTTCGTCGGCCTCAAACTCCTCTTTTGATGATGCCAATCTTACGATAAGATAGATCCACATCGGGCTCTCAGGAGTTCGCTGAAATCCAGGGGGGTATTATGGAATTCAAAGACGATGCTCATGAGTTAGCGCATCTTTATGTTGATGGCGCATTCAACCGCCGCGAGTTGGTGCGGCGAGCAAAGCAAGTGGTTGGCGGATTCGCCGCCGTAACCGCGGCCATGCAAACAATGGGTATTCCGGCGAACGCCCAGCAAGGCTGCAGCCTCAGCGATTTGACGGTCCCTGCCGACGCTCCCGACTTGGTGGTCCAGGATATTCAGTTTGCCGGTCCGGCGTCGACTCTGTTTGCTCACTACGTCAAGCCAAAGCGCGAGTCGAACGATCCGATTCCGGCCGTGCTTGTGATTCACGAGAATCGCGGGTTGACGGAACATATCAAGGACGTCACGCGCCGCGTTGCGCGCGGCGGATTCATCGCTCTGGGAATCGATTTGATTTCGCGCCAAGGCGGTACGGACAAATTTCCCGATCCCGCCGACGCGGGCCGCGCTTACAATATGACGACCACGGAGGGACGTTTGGCAGACTTGCAAGCCAGTGTCGCATACTTGCGAAGCCAGCCGGACGTGCGTCCAAACAGCATTGGCTCCGTCGGATTCTGCGCCGGCGGCGGGAATGTCTGGGCCCTCGCCGTCAGTGGGGAAGCCATCGCCGCCAACGTCATTTATTACGGATCGCCCGTGCCCGCGGCCGCTCAAATCGCCAATATCAAAGGCGCGGTCATGTGCCACTACGCGGAGTTGGATCGCAACCTCACCGGACAGAGCGGCGGAGCTCTCACGGCGTTGGCCACCGGACAGAAGCGGTTCACGTTCAACGTTTGGGAGGGAGTGGGTCACGCTTTCAACAACGATACCGGCGCGGCGTTCAACGCTTCGGCGGCCTGTGACGCGTGGACCAGGACCATCGGTTTCTTCCTCACGAAACTCTACACGTAGCTACTCGCGCTACACTGGGAATTGATACCGATTCCGTTGCTTGCGGTTGTGTTGTGCTTACACGCCGCCGACAAATCCGAGAAGAGCGCTAAGCCCGCCGCCCCCGTTGACACTCCCAAGCCCATCACGCTGGCGGCTTCACAACGCAACGAAAACGTCGCCGTGCAATTGATCGACACGGAAGAAGTCAAAGCAGCCAACGTTCGTCTCGGAGTGAACTACTCGATTGTTCCGCAGCCGCCCGTGGAGACAAGCGCCTATTCCAGCGAACACGGAAGGCCCGCGCGCGAACTGTTCGTTCTACGGCGAGCGCAGCCTTTCAACGGTTTGCATCTGGAACTTTTCGAAAACTTGCGCAACAGCATCTTCAACACGCGAACGTTTTTTCAAGTCGGCCCGGTCAAGCCGTCGCGAGAGAATCAGTACGGGGCGCGCTTCACCGGCCATCTGGGATGGTTGGGCGACGTCACCGCCAACTTCAGCCGGCATAAGGTTCAAGGCATGGTGAACGGCAATGTTCTTGTCCCGCTGGAAACCGAGCGTGCGCCCCTGTCAACGGACCCCGCGGTCCGCGCGTTGATACAGAGATTCCTCAACGCTTATCCGAAAGAGTTGCCAAACCGTCTGGATTTCGATCCGCGCGCTCTCAATACGAACGCGCCGCAAAGCATCGCCGAGCTTTCCGGAAACTTGCGCCTGGACCGTTCCATTACTGAGAAAGGACGGCTCATGCTGTTTCAAGATGTGCAGCGGCGGCAGGTGGACGCCTTTCAATTGGTAGCCGGCCAGAATCCAGACATGTCCATCCACAACTTCCGCTCGCGGGCCACGTTTCAGTACGCTCTCGCGCCGCAAACCGATCTCTCCTTCGGAGGCGGCTTCACGCGCGTAGTTTCGCTGTTGACGCCGGAGCCGAATGCGGTTGGGCCGCGTGTGCGCATGGGTTTCCAAATCGCGGAACTGGGGCCCGACAGCCAGTTCCCCATCGATCGCACGCAGAACGGCTACCGCTGGGGAGTGCTCGGCTCTCATCGCGCCGGTGGCGGCAGGCATGCGCTGACGTTCGGTGCGGACGGAGCGAGGCTGCAACTCAACGGAATCGAGGTGAACAACTCGCGCGGGCTGATTTGGTTTACCAGCGACCGGGAGCGTACGGCGATCCAGAATTTTCTTTACGGGTCCGTTTCCACTTACGAGGTTACGGTAGGCGAGATGTCGAGAGGATTCCGCAATTGGAGCGCCAACGCGTTCTTCGCCGATCAATGGCGCGTGAATTCGCGATTGCAGTTGTATATCGGCCTCCGATACAGCGCCGAGACCTCGCCCTATGAAGTGAACCACAAGAACGATATTCCCTACGGCTGCGACTGCAATAATTTCAGCCCGCGTTTTCACATTGCCTACAATGCCCCGCGCGGATGGGTGTTGCGAACGGGCTACACGGTATCGTTCGATCAGATCCCGCCCGTCACCTATCAGCAGGTGCGCTATAACGCGCCGCTGGCGCACTACCTTCAGGTGCAGAGTCCTTCGCTGCTGGACCCGTTGCGCGGCATCAATGTGAACGATCCGAATGTGCGCAGCTCACCCACGCATTTTGCAACGGATCTGGTGAGTCCCTACGCGCATCAATACAATTTGACCCTGGAGAACAAACTGGGGCCGGCGAGAGTGCGCGTAGGTTACTTCGGCAGCCGCTCCATCAAGCTGGTGAACATGTTCATTGAGAATCGCGGAGAACCCATTCCGGGAATGACGATTACCACGGCGAATGTCGATGCGCGGAGGGCCGATGCGCGCTACTACGATGTGAAAACCGTCCTCAGCGCTGGCATCGCCTACCTGGACGGCGGACAGGCTTCGCTCGATCTGGCGCCTTGGAAAGGCGTGAGCGCGGGACTCACCTACATGTTTTCCAAGGCGCTGGATGAGGGCGTGGACTTTACTTCGACGGCAGCCAATGGCGACGTCACGAAAGGCCGCGCGCAATCCGCCTACGAATCGCTGAAAGACCGCAAGGGATTGAGCAATTTCGATTCGACGCACTCGCTGCTCATTCATCAGATGGTGGAGCTTCCGAAGCTCGCCGGTGCGCACTCTTTGCTGCGGACCGCTTTGGGCGGTTGGCAGTGGTCTAGCTCCGCGCTTTTGAGATCAGGTACTCCACTCACGCTTTACGTAGGCAGCGACGCTCCCGGTTTCGGCAATGTTGATGGCGGACCGAGCGACCGGCCGAACATTCTAGATACGTCGATTCTGGGAAAAACAATTTCCAACCCCGATACAGCCACGCACATTCTAAGCCGTGAGAAGTTTGGGTACATTCAGCCGGGACAACGGAGGGGATCGTTGGGGCGAAACGTGTTCCGCAAGGGTGGCATCGCCAATTGGAATGCGGCGATGACGCGGCGCTGGCGGTTGGGCGCGTCGGAAAAGTGGGTCCAGTTCCGGGCCGAATCTTTCAACCTCGGCAATCATCCGCAGTTCGACGAACCGAATCGCAATCTCAACGCCTCCGTGTTCGGCAAGATTACCAACACGTTAAACGACGGCCGCATCTTCCAGCTCGGCTTGCGGATTATCCTGTAAGAATGGGTGGGGCCATACGCACGCTGCGCAGGAATCCGGGCTTCGCTTTAGTCGCGATCTTCACGCTGGCGCTCGGCATCGGGGCGAACACCGCCATCTTCAGCGTCGTCCATGGCGTGCTGCTGCGGCCCATGGAATTTCGCGATCCCGATGGTATTGTCCAACTGGTCACGAAGTTTCAGGACACCGGCCGTGTGACGCCGCGCATGACCGGCGGCGATTTGACGGACGTGCGCGAATCACCGGCGTTGGAAGCGGTGAGTCTGTACTTCGGCGGCGAGATGGGCGTGCAACTGAGAGACAGCGCCGAATTCACGGGCGTCGTGTTCGTCAATCCGGAATTCTTCTCCATCTTCCGCCTCGCACCAGCACACGGGCGTTTCTTTACGCAGGATGAACATGGGCGCGCCGCCGTGGTCAGCGCAAGCTTCGCGCGCCGTCACTTCGGAAGCGCGCCGGAAGCAATAGGCCGAAGCATCTCTGTCGAGATGATGCCGCGGGAAATCGTAGGCGTCGTCGATGAGTTCCGGTTCCCGCGGCAATCTGAAATATGGATTTGCGCACCACGCCGCGCCGCGAACGCCAATCGGTCGTCCTTCAACTACTCCGTGGTCGCACGGTTGAAGAGCGGCATGGGCGAGACGCAGCAGGCATTGGACGCCGTCTCCGCGCGGCTGGCAACGGAGTTCCCCGCCACCAATCGCGATAAGAAGTTTCAGGCAGTCTCCTTGCGTGAGCAACTCACGGGTCCGGTGCGCACGATGCTGGCGTTCCTGCTCGGCTCCGTTGCCTTGGTTCTGCTGGCGGCGTGCGCCAACGTCGCCAATCTACTGCTGGCGCGTATGCCCGGAAGGGCGCGCGAGATTGCCGTGCGCAGCGCGTTGGGCGCGGATCGCCGCCGGTTGGTCCGCCAGATGTTGGTGGAAACTTCCGTTCTCGGACTCATCGGCGGAGTATGCGGCGTTTTCCTTGCCTGGATATCGCTCGATGCTTTGCTTGCGCTTGCGCCCAACCTGCCGCGTATGCAAGAGGTGCGCATCAGCCAGCCTGTTCTATGGTTCACGCTCGCCGTCTCACTGCTAAGCTCCATCCTGTTTGGACTTACACCGGCACTTGCCGGAACGCGCGGCAACATTGTCGATGCGTTGAAACAGGCCGGCGCGCGCGGGAGTATTGGCGCGCCGAAGCGGCAATTGCGCCGCGCCTTGGTGATCGTGGAGATCGCGCTCGCCGTGCTGTTGAGCTACGCCGCGGGAGCGCTGTTCCGTTCGATGATGGCGCTGCACGACGCGGAACTCGGCTACCGCGCCGATCATGTCCTGGTGATGTACGCGCATGCTCCGGCGCGTGAACTAAAGGAGTATGTGGGCGTGACGCGCATGTTCGACTCACTCTACGCCGCGCTGCAAGATCTGCCCGGTGTGCAGCGAGCCGCTGGAGCGATGGGCCTTCCCACAGGTCAGTACAGTTCCAACGGCGGGTATGCCGTGGAAGGCGTGCATCGCGGAGTGGAGGGCGAGGAGATGCCGCAAGCGGGTTTCCGCCTGGCGAGCCCCAACTATTTTTCCACGATGGGAATCCCGCTTTTGCGAGGGCGCGATTTCGACAACCGCGATCAATACTCTTCGCCTTTTGTCGCCATTATCAGCCAGACCTTGGCGCGACAGAGTTTCGCCCGTAAGGACCCCATCGGTAAACGGATTCGCTGCGGCCTCGATTCACCGCAATGGATGACCGTGATTGGAGTAGTGGGCGACGTGAGGCAAGCCTCGCCCGCCGCGAAACCGGACGCCGAATTGTACATGCCTTTGGCGCAGCACCCTTATCATGCGAATGAACAGCAGGTCGTGTTGCGAACTTCGGTCCACCCATCGGCGTTGGCGGAAGTGGTTCGCGCGAAGGTGCGGGAGATGCATCCGTCCATGGCAGTGAAGCTGGTCACCATGCAATCGATGGTGGACAACTCGATCGCCGTTCCTCGTTTCCGTGCCACGTTGACCGGCCTGTTCGCAGGCATGGCTCTGCTGCTTGTTCTCGCCGGAGTGTACGGCGTCATGAGCTGCCTGGCGCAGGAGCGCCGCGTGGAAGCGGGGTTGCGCATGGCTCTGGGCGCGTCGCCCGTCGACATCTTGCGCATGATGCTTGCCGAATCGGCATCGCTGGCCGTCGCGGGAGCGGCGATCGGCGTGCTCCTCTGTTTCTTCGCGCGAAGATTGTTGGAAAGCCAAATGGCCGGATTGACGTCGGCGCCGCCGCTCGCTTACGTGTTTGCACTGGCGGCGGTGTTTGCCGTGACGCTTCTCGCCGCTTTCGCGCCCGCATGGCGCGCCGCGCGCACCGATCCCGCTCGAGCGTTGGCCCAATGATCGCCGCCGCCGATCTTTTGTCGCAGGCCACTACGGCCATTCGTGTGCGCCGCATGCGCTCCGTGTTGACCGTGCTCGGGTTGAGCATGGGCGTGGCTACGCTCATCGCCGTGATGACGTTGATCCAAGGCGCCAACTTGTTTGTCGAAACGAAAGTGGCGAATCTCGGCGCCAACGTTTTTCAGATTGCGCGCACGCCGTTCACCGTGACGGACTTCACCGAGATCATGCGCGCTC
>JACPVQ010000134.1 GCA_016191645.1 Candidatus Solibacter usitatus | reverse complement strand
ATAGACGATCCCCTTCGTGTCGAATGGTGAGCAGCATTCCTCCTGTATTGGTGCCACTTAAATCACCGGTCCATATTCCACTTAGATTATTTGACATGGTTTTGATATGTGTGGTTCGCTGCTTGAGCTGTAGCGGTAATTGGTTGGGCCTAACGTAATTTAGACCTCACGTTAATGTGAGGTTTTACTCGTTATGCAAGCGATAGAGATGCATAACCTAGGTCGTAGGCCAGACTGCAAGCGCTTGATCCGCAAATGAAAAATTCGCATAGCCTGCACTTCGCCCCCTTGCTTTACGTCTGTTGTTACACATCAGCCTACCGGAACCCATGCAACGGGTCAATCCACCAGCGCAAGTCCGACTGGCCTCACAAAGCCAGTGAACCCAAACCTCACCGCTGCATCGACAAAATGCGCGCGTCCGCCGCGATGTTCTTTCGCGCTACCGCGGGTCGTTCGGAGGAGTTGTTTGGACTGTCATGCACCCGCTTCTGCTGATGGTCACCTACTTTCTGGTTTTCGGCATCGTGTTGCAGAGCCGTTTCGGAAACGACCCCAGCCGCACCGGCTTCGCACTCTACTTCCTGGCTGGAATGCTTCCCTGGTTGGCGCTGAACGAACCGGCCGCCCGCGCGCCTTACGTGATTTGGGAAAACCGTACGTTCGTTAAGCGACTGGTGTTTCCTGTTTCCGTGCTTCCTCTCAATCACGCTTTCTCCGCACTCGTAACGTCTCTGTTGGCGACGGCGGTTTTTTTGTGCGCCGTAGCCGTGATCAAAGGTGCGGTGCCTTGGACGGCATCGCTGCTGCCGCTGCTGGTTTTTCCGCTCGCGCTGTTCTCGCTGGGATTGTGTTGGTTCCTGGCCACCGCCGGAGTTTTCGTGCGCGATCTGGTTCAGGTAATGACATTCCTGTTGACCCTATGGTTTTTTCTCACGCCCATTTGTTATGAGGAGGCCAAAATTCCGGTAGCTCTGTTCCCGTGGCTGGCCAAGAATCCCATGTTCCAACTGGTGCGTTTCTACCGTCAGATTCTGCTGGAAGGCGCTGTGCCCAATGCCATGGCGATGACGAAGGTTTGGGTTGTTTCGCTCGCTTTCTTCATCGGCGGCTATGCCTGTTTTGCGCGCTGCCGGAAGACCTTCCCTGACGTGGTTTAGGATCAAAGTAGGCCATGAGTTCCCCGGTTGAGCCCGCGCATTCTCTGTTCGGCAAAGAGCGCTATCCACTCGATGTTTTTTTTAAGCCGCGCTCCGTCGCCGTCATAGGCGCGACAGAGGCGGAAGGCAGCGTCGGACGCACCACGTTATTCAACCTCATCAGTTCGCCCTTTGGCGGAACGGTCTACCCCGTCAATCCCAAACGAACCAGCGTTCTTGGCATGCGTTCCTATGCCAATGTGAAGGACGTTCCGGAACCTATCGAACTGGCCATTATCGTCACACCGGCGGCCACGGTGCCCGGTATTATTGCCGAATGCGTCGAAGCACAGGTGCAAGGCGCGATGATTCTTGCGGCGGGCTTCCGCGAAATGGGACCGCGCGGTGAAGAACTGGAGCGGCAGGTCTTGCGCGAAGCGCACAAAGGTTCGCTGCGCATTCTGGGGCCGAATTCATTGGGCGTCATGTGTCCCACCTCTGGCCTCAACGCCACCTTCGCCAATGGGATGGCTCGTCAGGGGTCGGTGGCTTTCCTTAGCCAGAGCGGCGCTCTCTGCAACGCGGTTCTCGATTGGAGTGAAAACCAGCAGACCGGTTTTAGCGCGTTCGTTTCCGTAGGCTCCATGGCCGATCTCGGTTGGGGCGAATTGATCGACTATCTGGCCAACGATCCGCGCACGCGCAGTATTCTTCTCTACATGGAATCGATGGGCGACACGCGGGCGTTTGTTTCGGCCGCGCGCGAAGTGGCATTGAGCAAACCGATCATCGTGATTAAAGCCGGGAGCACTGCGGAAGGGGCGCGCGCCGCTGCATCCCATACAGGTGCGATGACAGGCAGCGACGAAGTTGTGGACGCAGCGCTTCGCCGCTGCGGGGTTCTTCGCGTGCAGCACCTCTCCGATTTGTTCTACATGGCGGACGTGTTGAGCAAACAACCGCGTCCACAGGGCAACCGTTTGACGATGGTAACCAATGCCGGTGGACCCGCCGTGCTGGCTGCGGATACGTTGATTCGCGGTGGTGGTGCGCTGTCCACACTTGCGCCGGAGACGATGGAGGCATTGCGTCAGATGCTGCCACCCGAATGGTCCCGCGGAAATCCGGTGGATCTTCTTGGCGACGCGAAGCCGGAACGTTATGCGAAGGCTCTGCAATGTGTCACCGAAGATCCCAATAGCGACGGATTCCTGGTGGTCCTTGCGCCACAGGCCGCAACCGATCCCGTGCACACCGCGGAGCAAGTGAAATCCTTCGCCCGTCTCCGCAGCAAGCCGGTGCTCGCCAGTTGGATGGGAGGACCGGGCGTTGCGGCAGGCGCCGGGATTCTTCAGGCGGCTGGCATACCTGTGTTTCCTTATCCCGATACCGCCGTCCGCATGTTCCTCTACATGTGGGCCTATCAAGAAAATCTACGCGCCCTTTATGAAACGCCACAACCCAGCGTCCACGGCGAAGACGACGAGTTGCGAATTTCGCCAGGTTCGGCATTCACCACCGGCAGTTTCGTGGATCCAGATTTCGGGCCCGTCGTTTATGCTGAAACAGCCACGGGCCAGCGAGTCGTCGGCCTGCCTCCTTTGACCTCGACGCTGGCCGGCCTGATGTTAAAGCAATTGCCGGGGTGCCAGGATGAGGACCCGCGGCCACTTGTGCGCGCCGCGGAAATCATTTCGTCCGATCCGTCCCTCCGCAGCACATGTGCCATCCGGCCTTATCCGGTTGAGTATTCCGGAACATGGAGCATGAAGAATGGCGAGGAGGTGACGATTCGTCCCATCCGCCCCGAAGATGAACCGATGATCGCCGCGTTTCATCAGACCCTCAGCGAGCGTACCGTTTATTTCCGCTACCTCTCCACGCTCAAACTCAGCACGCGCGTTGCCCATGAAAGGCTCGCCCGCATTTGCTTTATCGACTATGCCCGGCAAATGGTGCTGGTGGTTGAGCGGCAGAATCCAGAAAATGAGACGCCGGAGATCATCGCTGTCGGCCGTCTGCACAAGGATTGGCAAGCGTATTCACGCGGACGCCACGAGGCGGAGTTTGCGCTGGTCGTGGGCGACCGCTGCCAGGGACTGGGCCTGGGCAAAGAGTTGCTTCGCCGCCTCTCGGACATTGGGCGCCGCGAAGGCGTGGAGGTGATCTATGGAGAGATCTCAGCCGAGAACTCCACCATGCAAAAGATCTGCCGAAGCATGGGATTTCAACTGCGCCGCGAGATCGCCGATTCCACTCTTGTAGCGCGCTTGCGCCTGAATTAACCGGACGCCGTGGGGCAGACCTCCAGGTCTGCAAGGCGGTCTCCAGACCGCCTTTGCCGGGAGTGTCCTGCCGCCGCGAACACGGCTGCGTTGCAGCCGAACCCGGCTGCGTTGCAGCCGATGGCCTCTTGCGAGGCCATGCGGGATCTGGAGATCCCGCTGCAGGTCTGGAGACCTGACCCCACTTAACAGCGGGATTTGCCTTCCAGCAATTCCCCGATGTTGACCAGGTCTGTCGGATAATCGCCCGTGTAACAGGCGTAGCAATATTCGTGCTTGTTGTCGTCCACGGCTTGCCAGAGATTGGACAGCGACAGGTAGCCGAGCGAATCGGCTTCCACGTAGCGGCAGATTTCATCGACGCTTTGATTGGCGGCGATCAACTCATTCTTGGTGGGCGTATCGACGCCGTAGAAACACGGCGAAACCGTTGGCGGGCAGGAGATGCGCAGATGCACTTCGGCTGCTCCGGCGTTGCGCACCATGCGGACAATCTTTCGCGACGTGGTTCCGCGCACAATGGAATCGTCCACCAGGATCACGCGCTTGCCTTTCAGCAAATGCCGCACCGGGTTCAATTTGAGCTTCACGCCGAAGTCGCGAATGGCTTGCGAAGGTTCAATGAACGTGCGCCCCACGTGATGATTGCGAATCAGTCCCATGCGCAAAGGAATCCCCGACTCGGCGGCAAATCCGAGGGCGGCAACAACACCCGAATCCGGAACGGGAACAACAACGTCCGCATCCACCGGATGTTGACGCGCCAGCAGGCGGCCCATCGCTTCTCTGGACTGCGCCACGGGCCGGCCGAAAACCACGGAATCAGGCCGGGAGAAATAGACGTGCTCAAACACGCATTGCGAGCGATCGCGGCGCGGTGCGAAGAATTCGCGAGTGATTCCTTCCGGCCCCACAATCACCATCTCGCCCGGCTCGACGTCGCCCATATGCACCGCGCCAATCAAATCGAACGAGCATGTTTCAGAAGCGAACACGTAGGAAACGCGATCGCCGGGAATCTCCATTTGCCCCATGCAAAGCGGCCGGAAACCATTCGGGTCGCGCGCGACGATGATGTGCGTCTTGGTCAGCAACACCAGGGAAAACGCGCCTTCCAGTTGCAACAACGCGTCGCGCAACGCGGAGGCGACGGTTTTCTCCCGTGAGCGCGAGATGAGATGCAGGACGACTTCGGTATCGCTGGAAGCGCTGAAAATGGCCCCGTCGGCTTCCAACTCGCGGCGAATCTCCGCTGCGTTTGTAATGTTGCCGTTGTGCGCCAGCGCGATGCGGCCCTTGTTGGTGGTCACGCTGAACGGCTGCGCGTTGAGCAGGACCGTATCGCCGGCGGTGGAGTAACGCGTGTGACCGATGGCCCGCTCGCCGGGCAGGCTACTCAACACAGAGGGTGTAAAAATATCCGCCACGTGGCCCATCGCTTTGAAGCAATAAACGGAATTGCCATCGCTTGAGGCGACGCCGGCGCTCTCCTGTCCGCGATGTTGCAGAGCGAAGATGCCGAGGTCGGCAACGTTGGCGGCCTCGGGATGGCCGTAGATGGCGAAGACGCCGCATTCTTCGCGGAACTTGTCAAACATCACGGCTCGCGGGCTGGAGTAATTTTTCCAACGCGCCCTCCCATAGAATTCGCAAGGCTGCCACAGTGTCCGTCAACATCACCTTACCGCGATTGGAGATGGTGAGTTTGCCGGGAACGGTTTGACCGATCACGAGCGCGGGTATGTTGTGTTCTTTCGCGATGTTCAGAATGCGCGCGGCGTTGGAAGTGGATACAAAAATTCGTGAAGGATCCTCATGGAACAGCAAGTGTTCGGCACGCATGTTGGAATCAAGATCAATGTTTGCGCCTACGCCGCCGGGGGAGAAACAGCATTCCGCCAATGCCACGGCTAGGCCGCCGTCGCCAATGTCGTGTGACGATTCGGCCAGGTCTTCGGCGATCACCTGGCGCACCGCAGCCTGAACGCGCTTCTCCAGCGCCATATCCAGCGCAGGTGGAAGACCCCACAAATCGTGGAGAATCTGTTTCGCGTATTGGGTGCCGCCAAAGCGGGTCTCATCGCAAGCGCCGAGGCCGCCTAGCAACACAATGTCGCGCCCGGCATTTTGAAACGCCATGGGGACGGGCGACTTTGTCGGCATCACGCCGACGATGCCCATGACAGGAGTTGGGTAGATGGCCACCAGTTCGCCGCCGGTGCGCGTTTCATTGTACAAGCTCACGTTGCCACCGGTGATGGGAGTTTCGAAATAGCTGCACGCTTCGGCCATTCCTTCGATCGCTTCCACCAATTGCGCCATGATCTCCGGCCGCTCGGGATTTCCGAAGTTCAGATTGTTGGTTGCGGCGATGGGAAGCGCGCCCACGGTGGATACGTTACGGCAGCATTCGGCCACCATCAACTTCGCGCCTTCGCGCGGCGAAAGGTAGCAATAGCGTCCATTGCCGTCCAGCGACATGGCCACCGAAGTTCCGGTCTCTTTGATTCGCACGACGGCCGCATCGGCGCCGGGGCCAAGCGTCGTGTTCGTGCGCACCATGTAATCGTATTGCCGCCATATGTACTGCTTGGAGCAAAGATCGGCGCTGGAAAGTAATTTGCGAAGATCCGTGCCAAGGTCGTGACTGGCAAATGTGGGACCTTGCATCGGCGCGAGGCGATAAGGAGGAACGGCGTGCGGCCTGTCATATAGCGGCGCGGCATCGGTCAACGCCGGATTGGGAATCTCCGCCACGACAACGCCGTGATTCTTCACGCGCATGGTGTTCTCCGGAATGACGACGCCGATGGTGGCGGCGTCCAATCCCCATTTGCGGAACACCGCAAAAACTTCTTCTTCGCGGCCCTTCTCGGCCACTAGAAGCATGCGCTCCTGCGATTCGGAGAGCATGATGTCGTACGGCGACATGCCCGATTCACGCTGCGGCACGTGCATCAAATCGATCTCCACGCCGACGTTGCCTCGCGATCCCATTTCGCAGGTACTGCACGTCAGACCGGCCGCGCCCATATCCTGGATGCCGATCACCGCTCCCGTCTTCATGGCTTCGATGCAGGCTTCCAGCAGCAGCTTCTCCATGAAGGGATCGCCCACCTGGACGTTGGGCCGTTTCGCCATCGCCTCTTCGGTGAACTCGGCCGATGCCATGGTTGCTCCATGCACGCCGTCGCGGCCCGTTTTCGCGCCAACATAGATGACGGGATTGCCCGCGCCCGCGGCCTTCGCGTAGAAGATGTCTTCCTTCTTCACGACGCCGAGCGCAAACACGTTCACCAGCGGATTGCCCGCGTAGCCATCTTCGAAAACACATTCGCCGCCCGCCGTGGGAACGCCAAAACAATTTCCGTAATGGGAGATGCCGCCCACGACGCCTTCCAGAATGCGGCGGTTGCGTGCGCCGTCGCGCGGATCGTCGAGAGTACCGAATCGCAACGCATCGAGTACGGCGATGGGCCGCGCGCCCATGGTGAAAATATCGCGCAGAATTCCGCCGACCCCGGTCGCCGCGCCCTGAAATGGCTCGATGAAACTGGGGTGGTTGTGCGATTCGATTTTGAACGCGATCGCGTAGCCTTGGCCAATATCGATGATGCCGGCATTCTCACCAGGCCCTTGCACGACAAGCTTTCCGCGCGTGGGCAGTTTCTTCAAATGGATGCGGCTGCTTTTGTACGAGCAGTGCTCGCTCCACATGACGCTGAAGATGCCGAGTTCGGTGAGTGTGGGTTCGCGGCCCAGTTCCTTGAGGATCGTTTCGTATTCGGACGTTGTAATGTGATGGCGCTGGAGAAGGTCCGGGGTGATGGCGCTCATCGCGAAGCCACCGCCGCCGATGACAACACAGATTGAAAGATGGCCAAGCCGGAGGTGGAGCCCATCAGCGGATCTGTGGCGCGCTCAGGATGCGGCATCATGCCGAGAACGTTGCGTCCTGCGTTTGTGATGCCCGCGATATCGCGCATCGATCCATTGGGATTATTTACGTAGCGAAGCAGCACACGATCTTCGGCTTCCAATTCATCGAGGACCCGTTCGTCGGCGATATAACAGCCTTCGCCATGCGCGATGGGAATTGTGAGAACGTCCCCTTTGTTCGACGCCGCGGTAAACGGCGAGTTCAGCGTTGCCACGCGCAGATCCACAGGAGCGCAGACAAACTTCAAACCGCGATTACGGATGAGCGCACCGGGAAGCAAGCCGCTTTCCGCCAGAATCTGAAAGCCGTTGCAGATACCCATGACAATTCCGCCATCTGCCGCGAACTTGCGCACTGCGGACATGATGGGGGAAAACTTGGCAATTGCGCCGCAGCGCAAATAGTCGCCATACGCAAACCCGCCGGGAAGGATGACAGCATCGACGCCGCCAATGCGAGTGGAATCGTGCCACAGAAATTCAGCCTGCTGGCCGAGGTTCGCCGTGACCGCATACCACGCGTCGTGATCGCAATTGGAGCCTGGAAAGACCACTACCCCAAATTTCATGGTGGGAATACTTAGTCTAACAGAGGTACAGGCGCTATGACCCGAAAAATGCGAGATTTTCTGCGGCCGGCTTAGGAAGCGGCAGGTGTGGCTTTTTTGCGCGCCTTGCGCTTTTCAGCGGGCGGTTGCCGGTCGCTCTTCTTCAGGTTCGGCAGCACGATAGACAGGACGAACTTCTTCTCGCCATGATCGTCGAACTTGATGCTGATATATTCCTCGTTACAACTCTGAACGCTTCCGAGTCCGAATTTTGGATGTTCGACTTGCGCACCCGTAGCAAAAGCGGGCTTAGCTGCCATGGTGATTCCTCAGTGTAAATCGTAGCAAATTCTACTCTTGTTGTCGAATTTGGCCGCTTCTCAAGAAAACTTCATGCAACCTGCGCACGGCCTGCGGTAGTCTGAATACGGTGGGCCTTCTACTTTTTCTGCGCCTGTTTTCCCTGCATGCCGCGGATGACTTTGACCTGTTCGCGACATTGCGCAAAGTGGAGAACCGGTACAACAGCGTCCAAACGGTTCAGGTGGACTTCCAGCAGACCCTGAGCTACGTCACGCAGCCGACCGCGCGGCGCATGGAATCGGGCGTACTTTTTCTGAGAAAGCCGGGAAAGATGCGCTGGGAGTACAAAGAGCCCACCAAAAAACTATTTGTGTCGGACGGGAAGGATATTTTCTTCTATACGCCCGCAACGAACCGTGTGGAGAAGTCTAAAGTTAAGGAAACAGATGACATGCGCGCTCCGCTTGCCTTTCTCATCGGCAAGCTGGATTTCCAACGCGACTTCAAAGAGTATATTGTCCGGCCGGAAACTGGGTGGCATTGGATCATCGCGAAGCCAAAATCCGACAAGGCACCGTATCGGGAAGTTCAATTTCTACTAACGTCGAATTTGGTTATCGCGCGCCTGAAAGTCATGGGACAGGATCAATCCGTCATGGAATTCAGCTTTCAGAATGAGCGTTTGAATCCGCCGCTGGATGACGGCATTTTCCAATTCCGAATTCCCGAAGGAGCTGAGGTGGTGGAGGCGAAACAGGATTGAAGCAATTCGTTACCCTGCTCACTTCCTGGGGGCCAGCCGGAGTTTTCCTTTTGGCTGTGCTCGATTCCGCCGGTATTCCATTGCCCGCGGCGGTTGACGCGCTGGTAGTCGCAACTGCCGCAGTGCACCCTGCCTCCGCGTACCTCTCCGCGGCGATGGCAGTAGCCGGCTCCTTGGTTGGCTGCATGTGCCTTTTCTACGTCGGACGCAAAGGGGGACAGGCGTATCTCGATCGAGTCACACAGAGCGGAAGGAACGCCAAACTCCGTGCGTGGTTTCAGACGTATGGGTTGATCAGCGTTTTCATTCCGGCACTGTTGCCAATCCCCTTACCCGTGAAGATCTTCGTGCTCTCATCGGGAGCGCTCGGTGTGCGGCCGCTCACTTTTCTTTTCGTGATTCTGGCGGCGCGGATTCCGCGCTACTTCGGACTAGCCTGGTTGGGAGCGCAACTCGGAGAAAACACCATGGGTTGGCTCAAATCGCACATCCCGCACCTGTTCGGTGTAGCGCTTGGTCTATTGATCGTGTTGTCGCTTCTGGTATGGATGTATCAGAGGCAGCCGGCTAGGCGATGATTTCGCGAATCGCGTTCCCTGAAACATCGGTTAGCCGCATCTGACGGCCGTTATGCGGATAGGTGAGTTTCTCATGGTTCATGCCCATCAGATGCAAAATGGTGGCATGGAGATCGTTGACCGATTTTCCGTTCTCCGCCACCTTGTAGCCGAATTCGTCTGACGACCCCACCAACGCGCCGCCTTTGATTCCGCCTCCGGCAAGCCAAACGGTGAACACGTACGGATTGTGATCGCGTCCACTCATGCGCTGCGAGATGGGCATGCGGCCGAATTCGCCGTGCCAGATGATCAACGTCGAGTCGAACAGGCCGCGCGATTTGAGGTCTTTTATGAGACCCGCAATGGGACCGTCGGTCTCCGCCGCATGCTGCCCGTGGTTTTCGACAATCTCCCAATGCGCATCCCAACTGGTCTGGAAATTCCCACCGCCGGAATAGAGCTGGACCATTCTTACGCCGCGCTCGACCAATCTGCGCGCCATCAGGCACTGCCTGCCGAAGTACTCCGTGACATCATTGCCAATCCCGTAGAGCTTGCGCGTCGCTTCCGATTCTTTGTTCAAATCCACAGCGTCCAAGGCGTGGGTCTGCATGCGAAACGCGAGTTCGTAGGAGGCGATGCGCGCCGACAATTCCGTATCTTCAGGATTTTTCTTCGCATGCTCCGCATTCATGTTGGCCAACAGGTCGAGCCAGCGTCGCTGCCGCTCCGGCGTCATTTCGGTGGAAGGCTTCAGATCGACAATGGGATCTCCGGTGGAACGGAACTGCGTGCCTTGATAGGAGGCGGGCATGTAACCGTTCATCCAATTCGGCGCGCCGCCAATGGGTCCGCCGCGCGGATCTGTAAAGACAACGTACCCCGGCAGATTCTCGTTTTCGCTGCCGAGTCCATAGGTGAGCCAGCTGCCCATGGAGGGATGCCCCGGCAACACGCTGCCGGTGTTCATTTGAAACAGCGCCGGACCATGATCGTTACTCAGCGAGTACATGGAACGAATGAACGCCACGTCATCGACGTGCTCGGCAACTTTGGGAAACAATTCCGACACGTCCATGCCGCACTGTCCGTACTTGCGAAACTTCCATGGAGATGGCATCAGACCGCCGGGATTGCCTTGGGAAACAACGACATTTCCCTTACCTGAGAGGGCTTCGCCGCGACGCCGGTACAACTCTTCCTTCGGATCGAAGGTGTCCATATGGCTCACGCCGCCGTAGCAAAAGATTGAAATCACGGCTTTCGCCTTCGCCGTGAAATGCGGCTTGCGCGGTGCAAGAGGATTCGTGGGAGCGGTGGCGGCGCCGGCTTGACCACGTGTCAGAAGATCGGCGAGGGCAAGACTGCCTATCCCGCCACCGGCCCGTGCGAGCAGTTCGCGCCTTGAATAGAATCGCTGGTTCATGGCATGTACACGAATTCGTTGGAGTTGAAAAGCGCCTGGCAGAAGTCGATCAGCGCCTCGGGATGATCTTTCAAAAACCGGACAGCGGCGGATCTCTCAGTGGCGGTTGGCGTACGAGAGTAGGCAAGATCGAAAGCCTTTGTCACTTGAGCATCAGGCGCAGAGCCAGCCTCGCGCGTCAGGCGCTCGGCGAACTTGCCCGCCTGAATGCGCACGAAACTGTTGTTCATGAGGATGAGCGCTTGCGGCGCGATGGTCGATCGATTGCGCCGCGCGCACGATTGCACGCCGTCCGGCTTGTCGAAGACATCCAGCATCGGTAAGGGAATGCTGCGCTTGGAAAAAACGTAGACGCTGCGACGCCATGTCGATGTATCGCTATCGGGCTTGCCGGGCCATGTGCGGCCGGAGCTGCCTTGCCACAGTACGGGATCGATGTAGGGATGAACCCCGGGCCCGCCTGACTTGGCATCCAGCGTACCGGCAACGGACAGGATTGCATCGCGAATCGCTTCGCCTTCCAGACGCTGACGCGGCATGCGCCAGAGGTACTTGTTGTCCGGGTCGATGGTTTTGTTCGATGCGGTGTCGTCGCTCGCCATACGGTAGGCGTTCGATTTCATCATCAACCGGTGCATGGCCTTCATGCTCCAGCCTTCTTTGATGAATTCGCCGGCCAGCCAATCAAGCAGTTCAGGATGAGTCGGCGCGTCGCCTGTCTTGCCGAAATTGCTGGGCGTGGCGACAATGCCTTCGCCGAAATGATGCTGCCAAATACGGTTCACCATCACGCGCGCAAAGAGCGGATTTTCAGGTGCGGTAAGCCACTGAGAAAATCCCTTGCGGCGCATGCTGGATTTAGCTTCTTCCGGAGCGGCGGGAAAATCCGGTTCTTTCCATGCGGCGACGCTGAGTACGCCCGGCTTCATGAGAGAACCCTTGCTATCCGCGCTGCCGCGATGCAGGAAGTAGGAAGGCATCGGCTCGCGGCCTTGTTCGCCGATCGCCATGGCGGCGGGCAACTTCGGCGGCCGCTGCTTTTCCATCTCGCGAACCTTCGCCTCGAGCGCCTTCATCTGCTCGCGGCTCTCCGCGGTCATGGATTTGATCACGTCCTCTTCGGTAAAGTTCCGCGTGCGCTCCACCTGCCGCGCATTCAACCTTTGACCTTCCGTGCGCTTTTCGGGCGGAGTGCGCAGCGCTTCCTGCACGTAGTCCGGAAGCTTGGCGCGTTCTTCGGCGATTTTTTGATCGCGGAACGGCTTCTTGAGCGCCTCAATTTCTTTCTTCAGCGGCGCGATCCTGTCGTCAACGGCTTTGTTCTCCGCTTTGTTTTTGGCGATGTCCGCCGCGTCGGCCAGCGGCGCTTCCATTGGTTTTGTGGAGAAGAAGATGGATTGAATCTGGTAGTAATCTTTTTGCGGGATAGGATCGAATTTGTGATTGTGGCAGCGCGCGCATCCGATGGTCACGGCGAGAAACGCATTGCCCGTTGTGGAAACCAGATCGTCCAACTCCTCCATGCGCGTAAACTCGCTTTTGACGTTATGCTCAAGTCCTTGGCGCAAAAAACCCGTGGCGATGAGAGCGTCCTTTTCCTGTGGCGCGATCTCGTCGCCGGCAAGCTGCCATTGCACGAACTTGTCGTAGGGCATATCGGCCGTCATGGCGCGAATCACCCAATCGCGGTAACGAAACGCCTCGGGCCGGTCGCGGTCGTACTCGAAGCCGCCGGAATCGGCGTAGTGCACCAAGTCGAGCCAGTGGCGGCCCCAACGCTCGCCATAATGCGGGGAATCGAGGAGCTTGTCTACTAACTTATTGAACGCATCGGGGCGTTTGTCGTTCAAGAACTCTTCCACCGCGGCAGGTGATGGCGGAAGGCCCCACAGGTCGAGATAAGCGCGGCGAACCAAGGCGCGCTTCGAGGCTTCGGGCGAAGGTTTCAGCCTCTTCGCGTCCATCGATTGCAGCAAAAACGCATCGATGGGGTTCTTTACCCATGACGGCTTGCTCGCAGTGGGCGGCACGGTTCGCTTCACCGGCTGAAAGGCCCAAAACTTCTTTTCCTCCGCCGTGATGGGCCGTTCTTCCATGGCAGCCATTGCTTTCTTTGCGTCGGTTGCATCGTCCCCAATCGGTTTGTCCAGCGGTGCTCCCGTGCCAATCCAACGTGTGAGAATGGTGACTTCATATTCCGGAAGTTGCTTTCCCGGCGGCATTGCGGGTTGCTCCGCGTGTTGAATGAGGCTGATGAGGCGGCTCTGATCCGGAGCCCCCGGCGAAATCGCAGGGCCTCGCTTGCCACCTTTCAGCATCGCCTCGCGCGTACGCAAATCGAGATCGGACATGCGCATGGCCGCGCCGTGGCAGGCGAGGCAATTCTTCGCGATCACCTCCGCCGCCTGACGAGGTAAATCATCGGCAAACGCAGCAGCCGCTGCGAGCAAAGACACGAAGAGCGCTTTTGTCACGGTGCTATCGATTTTATTACAAGCGGGTTGCGGCGTCTACAGCCGCAGCAGGCTTTCGAAATCGAACGTCACGCCAAAGAAGGAAAGGCACATCTCATCCTGCGTTCCTTCGCCCCATCCGACTTCCTTCAAGGGATCATTTGGATTGCGCGGATTATTGGCGGAATTGTCAAACGTGCACGTTACGCGGACACTGCTGCCCGACGCTACGGGAATCTGGTCTTTGTAATTGTAGAATCCCTGGTATTTGAAATCCCAATCGTCAATGAAGATCAACGGCTGTTTGGATCTGCCGCGAGGAGTCAGTTCGACGTTGATCTTTTTACCCAGCAAGTGCATGTGCGGGAAGATCTGCACAATTTTGAGATCGGCGAACGGCGGAACATCGAAAGTTGCGTTGACGACGTTCTGCGGATCACCCGGGGGAATCTTGAACCTGGTGTTGACCACCGGAATGTAGAACAACCGCTTTTCAATGGGAGCCTTGGCGAAGTACAAACCCACCTTTGTGACGTCTTCTCCGGTCTTCAACTGCGGGAAGTAGTGGACCTGCATCACCAGCCGCGCGCCTTTGGGAATCTGCACGCCAATGCCATCCGGCAGGTAACGCGGCAGCGTGCCAGGGGCCCAACCGCCGAGCATCGCGTTGATGGAATCGATATCGAAGCCCGGCCCGCCGAAGCACGTATAACCGGGGGAGCCATCCTTGCCGCTCAAATTCGCGGACGCGCCTTTTTCATCGATGTACATGATGACGTGGTGCACAATGGGGCGATTTCCCGGCAGCACGTCGACGGCGCGCACATTCATCGCCTGATCGAAGGGGTTCGTCACCACGAAACAGCGGTACATATCGCCGCCCCGCGGAGGCGTATACGATTCCGTCATTTGAACAATCAGGTCAGGATCGCCAAGCTGCCAGTCTCCGGTGGGAGCCGTGGCCGGGGGGATTTCCGAAGGATCACCCATGGGAGCGCCCGCATTCACCCAACTGATCAACGTCTGCCTTTCCGCGTCGCTTAGGCCATAGGAATCGCGAAACTCGCCGAATCCGGGGACCGGCTTCCAGGGCGGCATAATCTTGTCCGAAACCACGCGTTTGATGTCATCCATCCAAAGCTGCGCGTCATCGTACGTCAACAGAGGCATCGGCGCAATGTCGTTGGGCCGGTGGCACATCTGGCATTTTTCCTGCAAGATACGCGAGACTTCCTTGCTGTAGGTGGGCTGAGCCTGCGCTACCGGCAATGCCAACAGAAAGGTGGACAGAATAAAGATAAGTCGCCGGGACACAAATCCCCTCCAAGAGTTCAATATAGCATCCGGTATTGATGGACGCTTTCGCTATCGGCCCGGTTCCATCCTGTGTTAGCATTCGAACACGGAGATATCCCGCAATGTCAGACACCATTAGTTTGCCCAAAATTGGCGATCCAGCCCCGGATTTTACGGCTATTACCACGCAAGCCGCTGCGATGAAATTCAGCGACTGGCAAGGAGAGGACTGGGTGGTGCTCTTTTCTCACCCGGCCGATTTTACGCCCGTTTGTACAACGGAATTGACCGATTTTGCGCGCCGTTCTGAAGAGTTCCGTGCGCAAAAGACGAAACTGATCGGCATCAGCGTGGACAGCATCCATTCGCACCTGGCATGGCTTCAAAACATGAAGGAGAAGATGGGTGTCGAGATTCCGTACCCTCTCATTGCCGACATCGACATGAAGGTTTCACAAGCCTACGGAATGATTCATCCCGGGGCCAGCGCGACCGCAACCGTGCGCGCGGTTTTTATCATCGACCCGAAGCGCATTGTTCGCGCGTTGGTCTACTATCCGATGAACGCCGGGCGCAACATTGATGAAATCATGCGTCTGGTGCAGGCTTTGCAAACCGCCGACTCCCAGTCCTGCGCCACTCCGGCAAACTGGAGGCCCGGAGACAAAGTTGTTGTTCCTCCTCCGAAGACGGTGGACGACATCAAGGAAAGATTGAGCCACAAGGAATACGAGGTGAAGGACTTCTACCTTTCCATGAAGGAACTTCCGAAGCCGTAACCGAGTGAACGTAGTTCTCCTTTCCACGTATGATCTGGGGCATCAGCCTTTCGGGCTGGCGTCCCCGGCGGCGTGGCTTGGTGCGCGTGGCCACGAAGTTACGCTCGCCGACCTCGCCGTGCAGGATATGCCCGCGGGTGCTATTCGCGACGCCGATGTCGTGTGCTTCTATTTGCCCATGCACACGGCGGCGCGATTGGCTTCCAACGTTATTTCAAAGACGCGATCTCTCAATGCGAAGGCGAAGCTGATTGCGTACGGCTTGTACGCATCCCCGAACGCGGAATATCTGCGGGATTTGGGTGTTGGAACCGTTCTGAGCGGAGAGTACGAACGCTCCCTCTGCGATGCCGTTGAGGGATGCGCGCCGGCTCAGATCGTTTCGATGGAACGGTTGACCTTTCTTACGCCCGAGCGCGCTCAACTCCCGGGCCTTGAGCGGTATTCGAAACTTCGCATCGACGGGGAAGCACGGTTGGCCGGTTATACCGAAGCGAGCCGCGGCTGCAAGCATCTCTGCCGTCACTGTCCCATTGTTCCTGTTTATCAAGGAGCGTTTCGCGTGGTGCAGCAGGATGTTGTGCTCAGCGACATTCACGCTCAAGTGGCCGCCGGCGCGCGGCACATTACCTTCGGCGATCCCGATTTTTTCAACGGCCCCGCTCATGCGATGCGGATCGTTCGAGGGATGGCGCATGAGTTCCCCGGCGTCACCTACGACGTAACCATCAAGATTGAGCACATCCTGCAGCATCGTGAGTATCTTCGCGATTTGCGTGCGACTGGCTGCGCGTTTTTGACCAGCGCCGTCGAATCCATTGACAACGATATTTTGGAGAAGCTGGACAAAGGCCACACTCGCGATCACTTCTTCACCGCCTTTCGGCTTTGCCGTGACGCATCGCTTCCTCTTCTTCCGACATTTGTACCGTTCACTCCGTGGACAACGCCGGCGGGATATCGCGAGTTGTTGCGCGTCATAGTTGAATGCGATTTGGTGGACCACGTTGCACCCATCCAACTGGCGCTCCGCTTGCTGATCCCGCCCGATTCGCGGCTGCTGGAATTGGATGACATTCGTGAGGCCATCACCCATTTCGACCGTGCGGCGCTTTTGCACCGTTGGTCGCATCGGGACCCCGCAATGGACGAACTGGCGGCTAGCGTATTGAGGCTGGTTTCACGGGAGCAAAAGGAAAACCGCACGCGCCGCGAGATCTTCAGAAGCATCTGGGAATTGGTGAATGAACGCGCCCCGGAGAATTTCGACCTGCTCCCCCGCGCGGCCATTCCTTACATGGATGAACCCTGGTATTGTTGAGCGGAACCCACTGAAGAGCAGGTTGCTCTTGTATGAAATCTTCTGAGGCAGTGACCGCCGGCCATCTGCTTCTTTTCTCCACCACCACCGGCTATCAACTGCGCATGTTCGCCGAGGCGGCGCGGCAGCTTGGCGTTCGATACACGCTGGCGACGGACCGCTGCGATCAGATGGATGACCCGTGGGCCGATGGTGCGATTCCCGTTAAGTACGACGACCCGGCTGCGTCGGCGGCACAGCTTGCGGCGAATGCGAAGTTCACCGGAGTGATGGCCCTTGGCGATCGCACGACCTTTCTCGCTGCGCTCACCGCCGAACGCCTGGGGATTCCGTTTCATCCGCCACACGCGGTGGAAGCATCCATCAACAAATTCCTTACGAAGCAGCGGTTTCAAGCGGCGGGCCTGCTGGTTCCTGAATACACAAGGCATTCGGTTGGTGATGCGCCGCCGAGTGTGAACTTCCCGTGTGTGCTCAAACCCATCGGGCTCTCGGGTAGTCAAGGTGTGGTGCGCGCGAACAATCAGCAGGAATTCGACGCCGCCTTCCAGCGCATTCGCAAGCTGCTTTCCGACCCTACGCTCACGCATCGCGCCGATCCGCGGCTCAGCTTCATTCAAGTGGAATCGTACATTCCGGGTAAGGAGTTCGCTCTGGAAGGAGCGGTGACGGGCGGCGTACTGCGAGTCATTGCATTGTTCGACAAACCCGATCCGCTCGAAGGGCCTTTTTTCGAAGAAACCATCTACGTCACGCCTTCGCGCGCGGACGCCGCCACACAAGACGCAATCTGCACAGCCGCGCGGCGAGGCGTCGCTGCCTTGGGATTGTCCCAAGGCCCAATCCACGCCGAAATGCGTGTGAACGAAGAAGGCGTGTGGCTGTTGGAGATCGCCCCGAGGTCTATCGGCGGTTATTGCGCGAAGGCGTTGCGATTCCAGGGCGGCATGTCGCTGGAAGAGTTTCTTCTACGCCACGCGCTCGGGCAGGATCTTAGCGGGCTGAATCCGGAACCGGGCGCGTCCGGTGTGATGATGATCCCCATTCCGAAGGATGGTATTTATAAAGGCGTCACTGGGCACGAGGAAGTCGATGACGTGATCATCACCGCCGTCCCTGGCCAGAGAGTGAGAATGTTTCCGGAGGCGAACAGCTATCTTGGGTTCATTTTCGCAAGGGCAACGACTCCGGAATTCGTGGTGCGCGATCTTCGCGCAGCGCACCAAAAGCTCACCTTCGATATCGCGACCGCTCTATTATGATTTGCTCTGCGGAGGCACATATCCGGCGGGCAGGGCGGCCCCTTCGCCGAAGAAATACTGTTCCATCTGTTTGATGAGGAACTCCTGCGCTTCCGCGGTGCCAAGGTTGAGGCGGTATTCGTTCATGAGCATTTTCATGTGCTCCACCCACATCTTCCAGGCTTCCTTGGATACGTTTTCGTAAATTCGCTGGCCCAGCGGATGGCCTTCAAAGGGCACCTCGTCCAAGCCGGTCATATCCTTCTGGAACTTCACGCAGAATACTTTGCGAGCGTTTGGATTCTCAACTTGTACAGGCGCGGCAACTCCGCTTCCGCAACCACCACTTCCACACGCCATGGCAGGATCTCCTTAACTTAACGTAATCGTATACTTTCCGAGGATAGCAAACCTGGAACGCCGCCCATAGTCGGGGCAAGGCGGACGGCGCGCAGAATGGCGGCGGAAACAGCCTCCGCGGCGGCCACTCCCAGGGCATCGACGGGCGCGGATTCGTTACCCACGGAGAGGGCGAAGGTGACGTCGCCGTCGGACATGGTCCACACGGGCTGAATGGATCTTGCAACGCCTAGGCTTGCCAGTTGAGCCAATTTCGTCGCGCCTACTTTCGAAAGCTTTGCGTTGGTCGCCACCACGACGAGCGTCGTGTTGAACGCCTCAAATCCGCTTGCCTTGCTTCGCGATTTGAGAATGGCCGAAGAGTCCGCCAGATCCAGACTCTCAGGAGTCTCGCGAGTGCCCGCAACCAGACGTCCCGTTTCGGCATCGCGAACGTCGCCCATGGCATTCACCGCGGCGAGCGCGGCCACGCGAACGCCCGCCAGTTCTCCATCCAGCCAAACGGTAGCAGAACCGATTCCCGATTTCATCGCGTTTCCCATGCCAAGCAATTTACCGACCGTGAGACCTGTCCCCGCGCCGACAGCGCCTTCTTTCACCGGGCCGTCCGATGCTGCCGCGGCGGCCGCCTCGCCCATCTCGCGCGTCGGTCTGGCGGCAGCACTGCCGATGGCAAGGTCGAACAGGATCGCGCAGGGAACTATCGGCACCTTCGCCACTCCGGTGGGAAATCCTATGTCCTTTTTCTCCAGAAACCGGCGCACGCCGCTGGCTGCCTCCAGACCAAAGGCGCTGCCTCCGGCCAACACAACTCCGTGGACGTGGCTCGCGACATGCAGCGGATTCATGACCTCGAGTTCCGCGGCTCCCGCGGCAGATCCTCGAACATCAACGCCCGCGGTCGCGCCGCGCGGGCAGAGAATCGCCGTACAGCCGGTGAGGCCTTCGAAGTCCGAGGCGTGGCCCACCAGAATCCCGTCGATATCGGTCAATCCCTTGCTCATGTTGTCTTCGGGAAACGGTATGGTAGCATCAAGTTTCAAGGTACACCGGATTTGCTGGACATTCTTAAAGGCCCGGTCCTCTCCATCCAGGAATTTTTCCAGCTCACGGGCCGTACGCTGAAGAATCTTCCCAAACGCCCGCACTATCCCAGGGACATTCTGAATCAGATGGACATTCTTGGCGTGGGCAGTTTGCCGATTGTCCTGCTGGTGGGATTCTTCAGCGGCGTCGTGATGGCTCTGCAAATGTCGCGCGCTCTTCGTACCTATGGTGCCGTCAGTCAGACCGGACCCATCGTCGCCATCACGCTGGTTCGCGAAATGGGTCCTGTGCTTACGTCGATTGTGGTGGCGGGCCGCAATGCCGCCGGGATCGCCAGTGAATTGGGTTCGATGAAAGTAACGGAGCAGATCGATGCGATGCGCGCTCTGGGAACCGACCCTGTACAGAAGCTTGTCAAGCCGCGCCTCATTGCGACAGCGATCATGCTGCCGTGCCTTACCGCAATCGCCGATTTCGTCGGATTGCTTGGCGGATATCTCATTGCGTATGGCGTCCTCAAATTGACAACGTCCGAGTATTGGAACGGGGCCTACCGCGCTATCGAGTACAACGATATCGCGCAGGGGCTCATCAAACCGTTCATCTATGCGATGGTCATCTCGATGGTGGGGTGCTTTTGCGGATTGCGCACAACGGGTGGAACGCAAGGCGTCGGACTTGCCACCACGCAAGCCGTGGTTGTGTCGTCGGTGTGGATTTTTGTTCTCAACGCTTTCATCACGCAGATCTTCGTGACCCTCTGAGCCATGGCGGATTCCGTAATGCGGTTTGAACGTGTCACGGTGGACTTCGGCGGTCAACCGGCGCTGGACGACGTTTCCTTCGACATCAGGAACGGCGAAAGCCGCGTGGTTCTGGGCGAATCCGGAAGCGGCAAAACCGTGATTCTGAAAACCGCCATCGGGTTGCTCCACCCTTCGAAGGGACGCGTGTTTCTGTTCAACGAAGATATTACGGGCCGCAGGGAGCAGGAGATGTTTTCCATTCGCGCCCGCGTGGGCATGCTGTTTCAGGAGAGTGCTTTGTTCGACTCGCTGACCATTGAGGAAAACGTTTCGTACCCGTTAGTGAATCAGAAATCGATTCAGTTGGATGAGGAGCAAACACACCAGCGCGTCGAAGAAGCGTTGACATTCGTCGAGTTGGGGCACACGCTGGAAAAATTTCCGAGCGAACTTTCCGGTGGAATGCGGCGCAGGGTGGGCATCGCCCGGGCGAACGTAACGGAGCCGGCCTTGGTTCTCTACGATTCCCCAACCGCCGGCCTTGATCCGATTACGGCAAACAACATCATGGCTTTGCTGGTGAAGGAAAGGGACTTGCGAAACGCCACCACCGTGATTGTGACGCAGCGTTTTCAGGACGGCCAGATCATGGCGAAGTATCGATTTGACCGCGACAGCGGCGAACTGCGCGCGGCATCCAGCGACGGCGGCAGCGTCAGCGGGCTCAAGTTTATGGTGATGCGTGAAGGCAAACTTGTGTTCGAAGGAACGCGGGAAGAACTGGGGCTTTCCACGGACCCGTACATTTCGAAGTTCGTTTTGCGACACTGAAAAGGACTTAATCCATGCCATCGGCAAGTAAAGTAGGTTGGGCACAACTTAGGGTCGGCATGACGGCGATCGCCGCCTTGTCACTGACTGGTGTGCTTGTTTACCTACTGACGGGCACCACGGGCCTATTCACCAAACAGGTGACCCTCTATACGTATTTGGGAGACGCCGCGGCGGTAGCCGTAGGAGCCCCGGTGCGCGTGAACGGCATCAACGCCGGCAATGTGAAGGCTGTCGCGCTGTCAGGGGAAACTGCGAAGGAGCGCGTTGTGCGGGTCGAAATGGCTGTCAATGAGGACATGTTGAGCCGGATCCCTATCGATTCTTTGGCCACGGTGACCGCTGAGAATCTGCTCGGTTCGAAGTTCATGAACATCAAACGGGGCGACAGTGCCGTCACCGTCAAGGATGGCGCAACCATTGCCGCCAAGGCATCGAACGAACTGTTCGAGATGATGGACAGTTTCTTCCCTCTGCTCACTTCCGCGAAAGTGACGCTCGACAAGATCGACGGAATTATCAGCCAGGTGGAATCGGGCAAAGGCAATATCGGAAAGCTGCTCTACGACGAGGCGATCTATGCCCGCGTGGATTCGATCCTCGCTGAGTTTCAGAAGACGCTCACAGCTGTGAATTCCGGCAAAGGCACGGCGAGCAAGCTTCTCTACGACGACGCTTTGTACAATGACATTCGCTCGCCCATCCAGCGCATCGACCGCATGCTTGCGGGACTGGAAGACGGCAAGGGAACCGCGGGTAAGCTTCTCAAGGACCCGGCGATTTACGACGAAGTGCAAAAGAATCTGGTTCTGATGCGGCGCGTTCTGGAAGACTTGCAGGCTGGTAAGGGCACCGCCGGCAAGGTGCTGAAGAGCGACGAACTGCACACGCAGATTGTGACGCTCATCCGGCACATCGATACCACCGTGGAGAAGATCAACAGCGGGCAAGGGACTCTCGGACAATTGTTGGTGAACGCTCAGCTGTACGAATCGTTGAACGGAACCACGCGCGAACTCAATGGCCTGTTGAAAGATTTCCGTGCCAACCCAAAGAAGTTCCTGAGCATCAAACTGGGTCTGTTTTGAGTTGCGAGAAGAACCTCATCATCAACGCGGACGATTTTGGCCAGACCCTGGGCATCAACGATGGGATTGTGATTGCCCACCTGCGCGGCATTCTCACGTCCACCACGATCATGGCGACCGGGACGGCATTCGACCACGCCGTCAAGCTGTCGCATAAGTACCCGTCGCTGGATATCGGATGCCACTTGACGCTGGTAGGCGGCCCATCGCAGCCCTACACCGTGAAGGAACTGGTAAAGAAAATGTTGCGCGGGAAGGTTAACGTGGAGGGTGAGTTGGACGCGCAGATTCGCCGCTGTCTGGACGCGGGGATCAAGCTCACGCATCTCGATACGCACAAGCACACCCATCTGCTTCCAACGGTATTGAAAGTGGTGGCAAGACTCTCGCGGAAGTATTCGATTCCGTGGGTGAGGCGGCCATTCGATTTCCCCATGCAAAGTGGAACAGTGCCTGGTAGCCGTAAGGCGATCAGCCGCGCCCTGGGTCTTGTGCGCTGGTGGTTTCAGCGAACTCTCCGGACGTACGGCTGCCGCACGACGGACCACTTTGCGGGATTCTCGTTGACGGG
Source organism: Candidatus Solibacter usitatus (assembly GCA_016191645.1). Taxonomy (GTDB): domain Bacteria; phylum Acidobacteriota; class Terriglobia; order Bryobacterales; family Bryobacteraceae; genus CADEFT01. Next base: position 14,817 of record JACPVQ010000134.1, on the reverse strand, counting down.
GTTCCTGCAGACGTCCGAACTTGTAGAGCTTCTTCAAAAACTGCCCGAAGGCACCACCGAGTTAATGACGCATCCTGGGTATTGCGACGAAGAGCTACGCTATGGCACGTCCCGGCTCAAGGAGAGCCGCGAGGCGGAATTGCGCGCGCTGGTGTCGGATGAGGCGAAGCAGGCGATAAAAGAAAACGGAATCCGGCTGGTTGGCTACCATCAACTGTAGCTGGTGGGGCAGCTCTCCAAAGCTGCGAGGCGGTCTCCAGACCGGCTCTGTCGGAAGGGATCGTTGTAGTTGAAGCGGCTGCGTCGCAGCCGATGGCCTCTCGCGAGGCCATGCGGGATCTGGAGATCCCGCAGCAGGTCTGGAGACCTGCCCTACACAGAGTAAGTAGTACAAACTATTTGCGCGTGAGTGTTGTGTTTGACGGGTCCAACAATACCTTCACTGGAGGCGCTGCTAACTTGACTGTGAATTTCACTGGGTCCTTATCTGTTTTCACCCACTCGATCAGGGGCTTGCCGCGGCCTGTCTGAATCTCGACGGGAACCCACACCGAAAAATCATCGTCCACCTCGCTTTGCGTGACGGTGCCCGTTAGCGTTACGTTCGGGGCTTTTCCGCTGGTACTCCAACTCAGCTTCAATGCGGGGATTCCGGTTCCGTGCACCCAGGTTTCGAAGAAGCCCTCCAGCTTTGGATCGGGCGAACCTTTGGGCATGTACGACGCAGCCAGTTGTTGAAACTCACCACTGCTTATGGAGCGGAATTGATATTGCTTGTAGAGCTGTGTCAGCATCTCCTGGAATTTTTGATCGGACATACGCCTGCGCAGCATATGCAGAATCCATGCGCCCTTCTGGTAGGTCACCGCGGCCCATGAGGATGGCGAGAGGGAATTGTATAGACGGTAGCCCAGCGTAATAGGACCGGCGCTTTCGAGAGTCGCTCCGCTTGAGTCCTTGTGCAGCAGGGCCCGGCGGTATTCATCGAGAATCTGGTCCACGGCCTTGGGACCTTTTTTCCTCTCTTGAAGCCACACGGATGAGTAGTTCGCCAGCGATTCCATCAACCATTCATCCTGATAACCGGCAGGGACAACGGCGTTGCCCCACCATTGATGTGCAATCTCGTGGGCCAGCAGCAGATCGGAGAAAAACAATTGGTCGGAGGAAGTTGTTTGTGAGGCCGGACGTTGGGAAGGATCCAGATACGATAGCGTCGCTAAATAGACCAACCCTGGAAACCCTTGCCCGAAACGCCCGGGAATGGGTGAGACCGTCAGGGTTTGAATGGGCGGTTTACCGAACCGCGCCGTCATCTCTTCCAAAGCGGTGGCCGCATCTTGCGCCAGTTTCTGCAGTCGAGCGGCCGGGTTCGGCGGCGCGGTAGTTACGGGAAAAAGCAGTGCGTCCTGAGGATTACCTTTCCTTTGAGGGCGGCCCGGAAAAACCGGAGGCTGCGGCGAAAGATCAGTGATGCGCGGTCTTGGCGCGAGCGCGGTCTCCAGTTTGCGGTTCGCGCACACGTCCACTTTGATGCCACCCCTGGTGAGATCGGTGTGGCTCCAGTCGCCGAGGTTGAAGCCGAAAAACCGCGCCGGAGCGGATGTCTTGCGGCGAATCACCTTCCACTCGCCGTCCATGGTTTCACTGACCAGATTCCCGGACGACACAAGGTCCAAGCCTTTTGGAACGCGGAAGGTGACATCGAACTGGCTGAAGCCGAGGCTGCGATTGGGATGCCACGTGCCTCGCGAGGCGATGAAGTAGACTCCCTCGCCGGCCTGCAGAATGACGTTGCCTTCGTGCGCAATCTCCACTTCCAAGGGCTTGTTCGCGATGAAATTGCGGGAACCCACAAGCAACAGCTGGTTGTTTTCGTTGCCGCGAATCAAGTTGGCCCGCATTGATTCCGGCGCAAACGACTCCACCTCTTCGCCGTCCACCTTAACCGAGGTGACGCGCATTCGCTGCGAGATCTCCAGAGGCAGGACGCGGTCGGCAACTTGCGGCGTAATGCGCATCCTGGTCACGGCTTTCATGGAAAGATCCGGGTGAATGGTTGCGTCAATGCGGAAATCTTCAATGCGGATTTCGGGCTCCGCGGTTTTCCGCCGGCCCATTCTCCAGGATTGTGCTTCAAAGTTCGTCCACACGTCGAAGTAGCGGCGATCATTGCGGAACGCAACCTGCCCGACATTGATTTGCTGCCGGCCGCGCGGATCGTGAATGAGATCGAAGTTGCCTAACGTCACTCCACCAAAGGCGGCGTAAAAGAATCCGCGGTCGGAACGGCGGCTGGATAAGAGATCCTGCACCAGGCGAACCTCAAAACTGGTGGCGAAATTCGCCAGGGTCGCACTGTGCTTCCCGGCGAGCAGCAAACCCATCTCGCGGCTGTTGGCGGCTCCCGACGCTTTTGCCGTAGCCAGCAACTGCATGGCGTCGTCGCTGGTAAAGATGAGCACCGCATGTTTGAAATGTTCGCTCAGGTTTGGCGAGCGCGCGAATGCCGCGAGAGACCGCCTTTCCTGTTGCAGCGGAGGCATGAGCAGTAATTCGGCGTCGCCGCCTTCGACGTCGGCGGAGTAGATGGCCGAAACGATCTTGCCGTCCACGGGCTTGCCGAAAATGAGGAACCCATCGCTGAAGTAGATCTTAATTTCATCAATGGCAAACCGTAGATCACGGACGCGGTAACAGTTGTCCGCATCGAGAGCCGTGCCGCGAATCTCTTTTGCCAGATCCGCTGCCGCACCGCCGTAAGCGAACTGGGAAATCAGAAACGTGAATGCACTCAGTAGCATTTCAGACCTTCTCCGCAATGCTCTTGGCCTGGAGAAACTGCAGCAGATAGTCGGGACCGCCGGCCTTCGAATCAGTGCCGGACATGTTGAAGCCGCCAAATGGATGGGCTCCCACCATGGCGCCCGTACATTTGCGGTTGATGTATAGGTTGCCCACGAAAAACTTTTCCTTGGCCAACCTGATTTTTTGAGGATCGCGCGTGTAGGCTGCGCCCGTTAATCCGTACTCCGTATCGTTGGCCAATTCGAGCGCGTGGTTGAAGTCGCGCGCCTTGGTGACGGCAAGCACGGGACCGAAAATCTCTTCCTGAAAAATGCGCGCGTCACGGCCGACATCGGCAATCACGGTTGGCGCGATGTAATACCCTTCCCGCGCCACGCGTTCGCCGCCTATCAGCAACCGGCCTTCGCGTTTCCCGGTCTCTATGTATTCAAGGATGCCCTTCATTGCGCGCTCGCTGACTACCGGCCCCATGTCGTTGCCGAATTCGTCGGCGGGACCCTGCTTCAACTTTTCGACGCGCGGCAACAGGCATCGCAGAAACTCTTCGTAAACATCCTCATGGACAATGGCGCGCGAGCAGGCCGAACATTTCTGTCCCTGATAGCCGAACGCGGATGCGGCCACACCGGCGGCGGCGAGATCGACATCCGTATCGGCATCGATAACGATGGCGTCCTTCCCGCCCATTTCCGCTACCACTCGCTTGATCCAAATCTGTCCTTTGACCGTGCGCGCAGCCAACTCGTTAATGTGCAGGCCGACCTCGCGCGAACCGGTGAAGGAAACAAATCGCGTCTTGGGATGGGAAACAAGAGCGTCGCCGATGGTGGCTCCGCTTCCGGTGAGGAACGAAACGCTGCGCGGAGGAAAACCGGCTTCCAGGAAAACGTCTAAGGCCTTCGCGGCAATGGTGGGCGTTTCGCTGGAAGGTTTGATAATAACCGTGTTTCCCGCCACCAAAGCGGCGGCGGCCATACCCACCAGGATGGCCAGTGGGAAATTCCACGGCGGAATAATAATGCCAACGCCGAGCGGCAAGTATTGAAGCTCGCCATGTTCCCCGGGCATTTGGACCAAAGGTTCGGGCTTCGCCAGACGGGCCATCAGGCGCGCGTAGTATTCACAGAAATCGATGGCCTCGCAGGTATCCGCCTCGGCTTCCTGCCAGTTTTTGCCGGCTTCCAGAATCAACCAGGCGTTGAAATCGGATTTGCGTTCCCGAAAGATGGCGGCGGCGCGAAGCAATAACTCGATCCGCTTCGTCGCAGGCGTAGCGCTCCATTCCGGAAAATACGCATGGGCCGCCTCCACGGCGGTGCATGCCTGCTCCACGGTTCCCGATTGGTGGATCCCAACAATTTCGGATGGGCGCGATGGGTTCAGTGAGGCGAACGTGCCGCCACCCTTGCACGCATCGCCGGCAATCCGCAAATCGGATTCGCGCCCGAACGAATTCCGCGCGCGCTGCAAGGCGTCGCGCATCGAATCGGAATTCTCACGCAAAGAGAACTCGCGATAAGACTCGTTGCGGAACGTGCCGGGTCCCACGGCACTCATCGCGGTTATCCCTTGACCAGCTTGCGGCCGCTCTCAATTACTTCCGACGCGTCCTCCGCCATCTGCCGTCCGCGTTCGTACAACTCTTTTCCCTTCTCCACCAGGTCCCGGCTCTTTTCAGCCAGACGCTCTTTCCCTTTGCTCGCCGTCTGGCCAATCTTGCGGCGCGTGTCCCTGCCCGGAGCAGGCGCGTACAAAAGCGCGATGGCGGCGCCAATCGCCGCACCCGCAAAAAACCATGCCAGTTTACCTGAATCTTCTTCACGCATGAAAATGGATTTCCTCTCTGCCTTCATTCTAGCGGCCGTTGCGGTATGGTGGGGGCATGGAAGAAGAAATCGAAGTAGTACAGGCCGGTAACCCGGCTCATGATCTCGATTTGGAGCGCGTTTTCCGCGCCGTTGGGACAGAGGCAGAAATGGAGGCAATGGCGATTGAAGGCCTTTTGCGCGCGGGCGGCATAGAGGCCGTACTGATTGGGTCTTCCTCGCTTCCAACCTTACCTTTTGAAGTGCGCGTACCGCGTGAAGAAGCCGATGCCGCAAGGCGTCTGATTGAGGAAGCGAAAGCATCTGGCCCTCAGGCAGCCGAGGAAGAAGAGCTTTCCACCGAAAGCTAATCGACGGACGTCGCCACCCGGAATCCAAGAAAAAGATCTTTGAAATCGGGTGGATGGAAGTTGCGGTAGTTCACCTTGAGGAACTCTGCTTCATTGGCCCACGAGCCTCCACGGATGACCCTGAACAATTTCAGCTCTTCTTCAACAGGACGGCCGTTGAAAACCGGCACATACCAGTCGGCTGTCCACTGCCAGACGTTGCCCGCCATTCCCAGCAGACCGAACGCGTTGGGTTCACCGTAGCCCGCGGGACGAAGCGTGCTGAGGCCGTTCCACTTTCCTCCAAACCACGCTTGTTTGCTATCGATCTTGTCTCCCCACGGATAGAGCTTCCCTTTTTGTCCGCCACGCGCGGCGATTTCCCATTCTTCCTCGGTAGGCAGACGAAACGTCTTGCCCGATTTCTTCGAGAGCCACGCGCAGTATGCCGTGACGTCATTCCAGGAAACGTTTACCACCGGCTGCTCTGCAATCTCGGGCGGAAAAGCATTTCCGTTCCACAAATGGAATTTGCTTCCGATGGAGTTGCGTTCGGGAGCAGGATGGCCCGTCGCATCGACAAAATCTTTATACTGCGCGTTGGTGACAGGCGTCTTGGCGATGGAGAATGCCGCTACCTGCTCTTTGTGAATCTCCTCATGGCTGGTGGTGGCTCCGATGGTGCAAGCCGATGCGGGGATGCGCACCATCTCCGCCTGCTGCGAGAACAGGACAGCGGCGCAGGAAAGAGATGCGAGCGCGCTAAGCGAAAGCTTCCGCAACGGGCTTTCCTCCGTTGACTACGGCGATGGGACGGCCCTCCGGTGTGTGATTGAGGGCGTGTATATCGACGCCGAGCGCGGTAAAGATGGTGGCCGACAGGTCTTCCACCGTGATGGGCCGGTCGGTTACCTCCGCTGCGTGTTTGTCCGTTGCGCCAATCACCGTCCCGCGTTTCATACCGCCACCGGCAAGCACGACGCTGAACGCTTTCGGCCAATGATCTCTGCCCGCCTGCTTGTTGACCTTCGGCGTTCTGCCGAATTCGCCGATCTGCACGACGAGCGTGTTTTCCAGAAGCCCGCGCTGATCCAGATCCGCTACAAGCGCGCCGAATCCCATATCGAGCGGCGGCAGCAGCTTGCTCTTAAGCGAAGTGAAATTGTTGGAGTGCGTATCCCAACCGCCCATCCAAACACTGACGGCGCGGACCCCATTCTCCACCAGGCGTCGAGCCATCAACAGTCCTTGGCCAATCTGCGTGCGCCCGTAGGTATCGCGCATTTTTTCCGGCTCGGCATGAATGTCGAAAGCCTTCAGCACCTTTTCCGAATAGACCATGTTGTAAGCCTGTTCCACAGCGGGCGAATAGGAATTAAGTTTCGCCTCGGTATCCACGGTGCGCCAGGCTTGATTGAACTCGTTGAGAATTTCACGGCGGCGGCCAATGCGGTCGAGAGTGATACCTTGCGGCGGCAGCAAGTCGCGAACGCGGTAATTCTTTTCATTCGGATCGCCCGCCATGAATGGATCGTAATGGGAGCCGAGGAATCCTCCGCCCCAGCCGCGTTCGATGGGTTTCTGGACGCCGACGAATGGCGGCATCTCGCCGTGAAGTTTCTTTTCCTTTGTGAACACGGACCCAAAGGAAGCGAAGTCCATATTGGGAACGGGCAGAACGCCGGTTTGCAGATATCGTGAAGAGCGTTCGTGCGAGCCCAAGTCCACAGATGTGACTGAACGCAGAAGGCAGAGTTTGTCGGCAACCGCGGCAGTCTTGGGCAACAACTCGCACATATCGAGGCCGGAAAGTTTTGAGCGGACCGGTTTGAACTCGCCGCGAATGTCGCCGGGAGCGTCAGGCTTCATGTCGTACATATCCATTTGCGGCGGGCCTCCGGCCAGCCAAACAAAGATGAACGACTTCTCTTTGCTCTTGGTTTGAGCGCCGAGGAACGACGGGAGAGAGAGATTACCCAAGCCCAGCATGCCGAGCTTGAGAAAGTCCCGGCGTCGTGCGCCGTCACAATCGCAGTTGAATGCCATCCTAGCCCTCCAGAAATCGGTGGTTGGATATGATTCTATTGCGCTGGGCCGCCGGACGCAAGTGTGGGCTGCTCAAGCCGAATCACGAATAATGCCAGAAGGTAGCACAGGCCTCCGATCAGCAGCGTTGCCTGTAAGCCCAAGTAAAGCGCCAGCACCATGGCGAAGGCTGATCCTGTAACGCTGGAAGCGGCGTTGAGAGACCAGGCCCAGCGCACCGAGGGCGAGTGACGACGTTCCAGGTACGCCAAACCCGCGGGGAAGGGCATTCCCATAAAGAAGCCGGCTGGAGCAATCATCACAATCGCAATGGACATCTTCACCCATAGCGGCAAGCCGACTCCCATGCGTGTGATCGGGCCGGCAACAAGCGCCAAGACAGCCACGAGCGCCGCGATAATAGCCAGCGTTCTCATCCAGGACTTCGTTGTGTTGCGTAAGAAGCGGCCGCTCAAACCGCTTCCGATTCCGCTCGAAAGCAGCATCGAGAAGATAATTACAGTGAGCGCGTAAGTGGGATGGCCAAGGAAGAGAACGAACTTCTGAATCAGTGCCACTTGAACCAGAATGTAGCCGGTACCGATCGCCGCGAAGTAGAGCAGATAGCGCCGCACCCCTTTTTCCGCCGGGAGGCGCGTGCCCAAAAGAAGCGGCGGCAGGGCGAGAGTGATGACCATCGCCAGAATACTGATACCGACTAAACCGAACAAAAGCGGAACAGCTTTGTTGATCTTGTAATCGGCGGACTCTCTGTAGGCGGTGCCGAAAAATTGAAGTACGTCCCTGGGCTGGACGGTGAAAAAGAAGAATGGCCGGTCGTCGCTGACCGGGGTCACGTTGTAGCGATAGCCGGCATAGAAACTTGCAGGATCGGGCGCGGAAAGATATTGAGAAAAGGCTGTCGAATCCAGGATGCCAGGATAGTAGAGGGCGGTGAGAGCAGCGTCGGCGAGGGCTGCCTTCAATGTTGGAATTTGCGCGGCGGTGATCGGCTTGCGAGTAATGATGACGGTGTCCGTCGCTCCCCATCCCTGTAACAGGTTCGCCCTTTCGCGGCCAATGACTACGTGAAGCGCCGGATTCTTTTCGCCCAATTGCAGCAACGCTTCCCGCGCCAAAGCGAGAAGGCGCAGAGACTCGCGCGGCGGCTCGAAGCCCCAGCGGGTGAAGGCAAGAATGCCATCGTCGGTGAGGTGACTCAGGTAATCGTGGAATGCCTCGGATGTATAAAGATTGTTCTCGGTGAGAGCGAATGCGCCGGCAGCCGTGGATGCCCATGTGTCGACCAAGGTTGCCTGGATCACCTGATACTTCTCACCGCTGCGGCGCGCGAAGCTGCGGCCATCTTCGACAAAGACGCGCACTTCGGGACGGAAATAGATGCGCCGGCTCTTGCCCGCGAATTTGTCGCGCATCACGGTGTTGGCAATGATGGGATTAATTTCAACGGCGGTCACGTCCTTGCTTCCCGACGCGATGGCGCGCGCCACGTCGTAGCCGCCGCCGGACCCTATCACGAGCGTCTTCGCGCCTGGCTTGATCCAGTAGGGAAGTGAAGGACCTTCCGTCATGAGGTTTTTGCGATCTGCCGGCTGCATGTGATCGAGATCCATCGTGGGAATTCCGGTGGAAGCATCGGCGTCGATCACGATCAGGTTTTTGTCGTCCTGAACGCCAATGCGGGAAAAGAGATTCCACTTCGTGAATGCTTCGGCGGGCAGACGCTGGCCCTTTGCGAACTGAACTTCGACTACGGGCTTCTTAATGTTCAATACAACTAACGCGGTCAAGGCGAGCGCGATAAGGACGGCAGCGGCGCGGCCTTGAATTCGTCCTTCGACGTGGAACCAGATTGCGCCGGCAACCGCATAGAGTACTCCCGTCGCGATAACGGCGTTGGGTCCGCCGAGGTAATTCAGAAACGGGACAAGAAGAAGGCATCCACCAGCCGCGCCAAGCAGATCGAAAAAGTAGACGCGGTCCACGCGTTCGATGGTTTCCGCGATCACCGTCGCGACGACAGCTCCGGAGGCGATGAAGGGGATGGCGGACGTGAAGTAAACAATGGCAAGCAACAAGGTGTCGAATTCGGAATCTCGCGTCAGGAGAAACAGCAATGACCCCGGAACGAGGATGGCGTTGACGGTCGATAGGATTCCGATACGGGAGAAAAGTTTACTGCTTTTGGACTTGAGCCAATAACTAAGCACTCCGCCAGCGCCCAATCCAAAGAGGGCGATGGAAATGGCGAGAAAGGCGAAATGGTAGTGGAAGACGACGGAGAAGATGCGGGTGAGGGACAGCTCAAGAATGAGCGTGGCGAGAGTCGTCAGTGCGACTCCGAGGTAGATCTGCGGCCAACTGATAGGTTTCGACGGGAACGGAGAATCGATGCGCGGCAATCTACTATGGTAAGCCAGCGAGTGCACTTTTGCGTTTCTTGGCCAGCGCCGTATGGTAACTTTCCACGAGACGGTCGGTCATCTTTGCAATGTCGCGGTGGGTGGTGGAGAATTCATAGGCGCGCTCCGCCATTGCAATCGACTCTTCCGGCTTTGCGAAAATCTCCAGAATCTGTTCGGCGAATTGATTGGGATCGTCAGCGAGGCGGCAGATCTCCCCGTCTTTTGTCGCCAATCCTTCCGCGCCAATGCGGGTAGACACTACGGGAATGCCCGTGCAGAACGCTTCGATGAGCTTCACGCGCACGCCGGAGCCGCTGAGGATGGGACATACAAAGACGGCGTAGCGGGAGAAGGGCTCGTGCAGGTCTTCCACAAAGCCCCGGATTTCAATGTGGCGGTCGGCAATGGGAAGCGAATGGCGCGGCGGAGGGTCAGAGCCGATGATTACCAAACGGGCAGCGTCCTCGCGCGCCGTCACACGAGGGAGCACGTGCTTGACGAACCAAGTGAGCGCCTCGGCATTGGGGACGTGGCGAAAGCTGCCCACGAACAACATGGTCAGAGGCTCTCGATGACCTGTGTACTTGCGATAAGGAGTGGTATCGATGCCGGCGCGGAGCGTCGCATCGGTGCGGTCGCGAAGCTGTGGAAGAAAGGAAAACAAGTAGGCAGAGTTTTCCTCGGTGCAAGTCTGGATGAGGTCCATCTTCGGCAGAGTACGCATCTCAAATCGCAATGCGCGAAGATATTCGAACCCAGCCGACATCTTGCGGAAAACAGGCCCGCGTTGCTGCAGGCCCCTACCAATCGATTGGAAGTAGATGTCGTGCTCGAAGAGGGCGGTGACAATGCGGTTATAGTCACCGGCATACTGTCCCATGTTTGTGTAATCGATTTGGAGAACGTCCACTTTATTCAAGTAGATCTGGCGGTGCAGAATCCAATCGAGGTCCGCGTGCGCGAACTCCGAGACTGCGTGTGGTTGCAGTGCTCCGAAAGTGAAAGTTTTATTCGGCAGTCTTACGAGAAAGTCGTGCGATGCACAGAGGTTTGTCAGCGGTTGGTGCTGTTCGACTTGCCAATCTTCGTCCAAAACCGCCACCAAGTGAAGGCGGCATCGCGCGGCGAGAGCCTTTGTCGTGCCGTACATGAAGAGTGCGCCTCCATGGACCGGAGGATAGATTCCATACGGGGAAAGGAAAAGTACGTTGAGGCCGGCCGAGGTGTCCGCCACGCCAAACCGGTCATGGAAATATCCGCCGAGTGGGCGGCGGAAAGCCTCCTCGTCAGAAACAACCGCCAGGGAGCGGGCTTTCCATCGTGCTTGCAGGGCTGCCGGCAACTGCGGGAACGCTCTGAGAATCGCGCCGAGTGACGTCCGTTCCGGCGACGGCCCGGCTATCCAGGTGATGATCGCATCCGCAGCGGTTCGCATGAAATGACTGAAGATTCGTTGAGGCGAATGCGTGTTCTTCCATAGGAAGAGGAGGAAGTTTTTCTGGATGATCGAGTCGATGTATTCTCGCGAAAAAGTCTTTCCAATCGTTCCGCGATGTTCATGCCAGACAAGGCTGCGGGGCTGATAATAAACTTTCCAACCGCGTTTCCACGCCTGCATGCCAAGGTCCGTGTCCTCCAAATAGAACGGCCGCAGCAAGTGATCAAATCCACCCAACTCCAGAAACTTTCTTCGATCGAAGGCGCTGGAGCCGCCGCCGGGATAGAAGCAGGGAAAGAGTTCGTGGATCTCGTCGTCGATCCGGTGCCGTACACCGATGCGGCCACGGTCCCACCACACTTGCGTGAGGCCGCTCTCTTCGCGCGGCTTGGCGGGATCGGTGAATAGGATCTGGCACGCAACGGCGAAGACCTTCTCATCATGAAACCCGTCAAGCAGCGGGCCGAGAAAGTCCGGCGACACGCGCATATCGCTGTTCAACAGAACGACAATGTCATTCGAAGCAGCCTGAAAGCCGGCGTTGGAACCTCCGCCAAATCCGAGGTTCTTTGGCAGAGCCAGGACCTTCACTTGCGGGAAAGACTGATGCAGGTATTGCACACTGCCGTCCGTGGATCCATTGTCGACTACGATAATTTCGTTGCCGGGATTCCCCGTCATCGCGGCGATTACGGAAGGAAGATATTTTTCGAGCAGGTCCCTGCCATTCCAATTTGGGATTACAACGGAAGCTGACGTGGTACGGGCGCGTGTATCACCAGGCAGTCTGCGACGTCCTGCGAGGAAGTAGAGCAGATCGGCGAATGCGATCGCGAGGAATGAGATGCACAGAAGGAATGGCGCAACTACGATTAGGGGAAGACCGCGCAGGAGGCGAAGGAATGTCCTCATGCTATTTAGGTAGTAGCTTGGGCCCGAGCCCCATGGTCCGGCCAACGCGGAACCAGCGTGACGCATTTACGGCCGACAACTGTCCCTGCAGCAACTCGATTTCGGATTGCAAATTTTGCGCCCACTTGGTACGTTCGTCGACTGTCGCTTCAGCAGTGTTTAGCAGCTTCACAGCCTCTGCGAGCTCTTCGCACTTGGCCTGTAATTCCGATGTTAACCGTTTCTCCGTCTCCACAGCCCAGACGGTTCTTGCCTCAACGTCCTTTTCCAACTCGGCTATCTTTGCATCGTAAACACGTGCGTTTTCTCTGGCCGACTGCTGCTCCGAGGCAAGCTCGTCCTGTAGCTGGACGACGCGTTGCTGGGACGCCAGAAGTTCGACATCGAGCTTCTTGGCCCACTCGTTCCGCTGCTCTAGCTCGCCCTTTAGGCCGCGATGTTGTGTGAGCAGTTCTTCGTGCTCCCGGAGTGCGTTCTCAAGCCATCTGTCTTTCTGGGCCCGCTCTGCCTCAAGTTTCGAAATGTGGTGCTCCCGCTCCCCCAGGACATTAGTGGTTGCGGGAATATATACAAATGTAGGAGATCCTGTTTGCGGCGCTGTGGCGGCAACCGCCAAAAAGAAATGGGACTCCTCAGGCGTGGCGCCTTTCGCCTCGCGCCGGACTTGAGTGGCCGTCGCCTCCGTTAACGGCTGGAAGGCAATGCTTGCCGCGTGGTTTTGAACGAAGAAGAGGACGCTTGGAAAAAACTCCGCAAGCAGGCTCTGGAACTCCGCAAAATCGAATTCATGCGTGTGGAATGGGTTGGGTCCCGCAACCCGGCGGGTCTCCTCGTAGTACAGGCGGTTCGGGGTTGAGACGACCAACTGCCCGGTAGGAGTCAACAACCGCTTGGCCTCGGCCAGGAACGCTCTCGCGTCAGTCAAGTGTTCGATCATTTCAAACGCTGTGATCAAATCGAAAGAGGCGGGCTCCAGTTGCGTTTGCTCAGCTGCGGCAACCTGGAACATGACGTTAGTTTTGGTAAAGTTGTCACGCGCGTAGGCGATCGCGTCCGGCGAAACGTCGATACCGGTTACGGAAGCTGCCACCGAAGCTAACTCGGCGACGCCATATCCCGTCCCACACGCGACATCTAGAACTCGCCGGTTGCGCGCAAGCCGCGAGGCGAATGCGTAGCGAGCAAAATGCTCGTTGAACAGGTCAGGGTCCACCTGGCCTGGAATTACTCGTTCCCCGGTAAATTCAGCCAAGTACTTGCTCCGGCGCTTTCGATGCGAGACAGGCATTCAATTCCACGCGGCAGGGCAAGTGGAGAAATCCGTAGACCGTTCCGTCTGAGTGACCCATTTGCATGGTGAGTGCGTTATCAATCCAATCGCAGTTTTTGTAATGGTGCAGCGTGCCGTTGGCAATCGCCGGCGAGAAAGAGAAGGTTGATGGATAAAGTTCGGGAAGGTCGATGTGGAAGTCCACCGTGAAAATGTCTCCCGCGGTCATGGGGGGCAGATCGTGTCCTTCGCGGGAAGTGTTGGTCCCCGCGAAATCCAATCCAAGATGGTTGCGAAGCATGAAACCGACAATCGGCAGCGCAAGATCCTCGTGGGCAAGGACGCTAATACGAACGACCACTCGCGATCCAGGATGCAGCAGATATGCTTGTTGCCCAAATGCATCGTAGACGTTGATACCCAACACTTCCGCGCGCCCATCGCCATAACGATGATCGATGTTGGGAATGGTTCGAACGATCTCCGGGGCAGTTTGCGAGGGAGCCTTCTTGCCTGGCTCAGGCTTCTTCAGTTCGAGGTAGGCAGAGTCTTTCTCAACCATTGCAGCAAGGTACTTTGCAACCACGCCGTCCGTCGCGCCAAACTCGCGGATGGAGCCTTTATCGAGCCAGAGAGTCCTGTCGCCAATTGCTTTCACGTCGCCAATCGCATGGGAGACGAAGATGACGGTCACACCACGTGCGCGTAATTCATGAACTTTTCGCATGCAGCGCTGGCGGAAATATATGTCGCCGACTGCCAGCGCCTCGTCCACCAAAAGAATGTCAGGATCAACATTGATGGCGACCGCGAATGCCAAACGCACCGCCATTCCGCTGGAGTAGGTTTTTACGGGTTGGTGAATGAAGTCGCCGATCTCCGCGAAGGCTTCAATTTCTGGGTAACGGCGATCAATCTCCGATGACGACAGCCCGAGAATGGCGGCGTTGAGATAGACATTGTCACGTCCGGAGAATTCCGGATTGAATCCCGACCCCAGTTCCAGGAGTGCAGCCACACGGCCGCGAACGCATACGTCGCCACTGGAGGGGTGCAGAATTCTCGCGATGATTTGGAGCAGCGTGCTTTTGCCGGAGCCATTTTCTCCGATGACGCAAAAGGTCTCGCCGCGCTGGATGGTCAATGAGATGTCCCGCAGGGCCCAAAAGTCGGTGTGCCGCCGGATTCGATTGAGGGTGAGCAGTTCCTTCAACCGATCTGCAGGCGAATTGTAGATGGGGTAGCTCTTCGATACGGAACGGAACTCTACGACCGGGCTCGCCACACTATCGAATCTACTGGCCGGAGCAACCATGTGTCAACCATTCTGCGAAGTCGGAAGCATTGACATGGGTCGTTTCCGTTCAGTACGCTGGAGTTGCGTTGGTCTGTGCCGGTGTAGCTCAGGTGGTTAGAGCGACGGTCTCATAATCCGTAGGTCGTAGGTTCGACTCCTACCGCCGGCACCATCCTACTTTCCTTCGGCAATCATCGAATACAGCCGGTGTAGTTCTTCGCCGCTGTAGTATTCGATTTCGATTCGTCCGCGTTCATCCGATTTTTCGACGATTCGCACGCGTGTGCCAAGTACCTTTTCGAGTTCCGCCGCTGCAGCTTTGACGTTCGCATCCTGTTTGCTTACCTCGGCCTCACTTTTTGCGTCGCGCGGTTCGGTCATTTTTTGAACCAGCCGCTCAACTTGCCGAACAGAAAGGCCCTGAGAAGCCGACTTTTCCGCTACCTGTCGTTGCAATTCCGGGTCGGGAAGACCAAGAATGGCTCT
>JACPVQ010000133.1 GCA_016191645.1 Candidatus Solibacter usitatus | reverse complement strand
CGAGTTCGGCCACCATCACTGCCGCCGCGCACCTGTCGCCGCTGGTGGATTACGCCGATCTCGACGGCAACCTGCTGGTCTCCAACGATCCGTATCAAGGAGTGACGGTGCAGGCAGGCCGGTTGATTCTGCCGCAAAAGCCGGGCTTAGGGTTGAGTTAGTATTTGCCCGATGGATAATCCGTATCCAGGATCCCGGCGATCTGGTTGCGTAGCGTGGCAAGGCGAGTGGTAATCAGTCCCCAGATCAACTCAAAGTCAATGCCAGAATAGTCGTGAACAATGCGATGGCGAAGACCTGCCAAATCGCGCCACGGAACCTCGGAATACCGCGCGCACACTTCGGGAGGCATTCGATTCGCCGCCTCACCGATGATCATGAGCGAATGGAGAATACCTCGAGAGAGAATTGGATCGGCTTGAACGTCATCAAATGACACTTTTTCAAGCTGCGCGAGAATTACGTCGGCCTCAGCAACGATATCGCCAAGCAGCGCAACTTCACGGCGCATACAGACGTCGCGCATCGCGGAGAATGAATGGGGCGACCCTTGGGTTCATTCCTTTCCTTGACACCAAGTCGACGGAGCGGCCTAACAGTGCTCTGAGTTCATCCTCCAAATGACCGAAATCGAAAATATCGACAGTGTGGTTGGGAACAAACTCCACGAGGATATCGATGTCGGAGTCAGGCCGCAGCTCCTCACGAGCGGCGGAACCAAAAAGCGACAGTTCCTTGACCTGATAACGGCGGCATAGATCTGCCAACGCTTCGACAGGGATCTCGATGGTGGCGGCAATCGTCATAAGACTCTAACAATATTATCGCCGAAGAACGACTTTGTAAACATTTGATAAGCATAATGTTCCCAGTTGGCCATGGGTTATACTGTGTGAAGAACCTATCGTGACTGGAGAACGCCGTTACTGGGTATTGCTGCTGGCCCTGATTCTTCTTGGGACGGTTGCCGGCGGTGTGTTCAGTCCCGGCGTGGAAGGCGTTGCGGCGGCTACGGGAAGCGCCGATCAGATCGAAGCGGGCAAGAAAGCCTTCGCCAAACTCTACAGCGCGGTGGAAGAGAACTTCGCCGACAAGGTCTCCCCCGACAAGGCGATTTACAAGGGCGCGGTGCCGGGCATGCTGCGCACCCTCGATCCGCATTCCGGTTTCTACGATCCGCGCGATTTTCAGATTCTGCGTGAAGATCAGCGCGGCGCATATTTTGGAATCGGCATGGCCGTGCAGGAGCGCAACCGGCGCACCATCGTCATTGCTCCGTTCCCCGGTTCACCGGCCTACAAAGCGGGCGTCCGCCCGGGCGATGTCATTGTGGAAGTGGACGGCAAACGCTGCGACACGCTCACCAGCAGCGAGGTCGCCGACCTTCTGAAGGGTCCTCGTGATACCAAGGTGGTTGTCCTGATCGCCCGCGAAGGCGTCAAGAACCACATGCGCTTCGAAATCACGCGCGATGAAATTTCGCGCAAGAGCGTGGAACCCGCCATTTGGGTCAAGCCGGGCATCGCCCACTTGCACATCAACCAGTTCAACGAAAACACCACGAAAGAGATGGAGAAGACCCTGAAGGAACTGGGCGAGGATAAAATCACCGGCCTCATTCTCGATCTTCGCAACAACCCTGGCGGGCTGTTGAATGAAGGGGTCTCGGTAGCGGGCAAGTTCCTCCGCAAAGGCCAGTTGGTAGTGTCTCACAAAGGGCGTTCTTCGCCGGAGAAACCGTATTACGCCACGCGCGGCAGCGGCGGCCGCGAGTATCCCGTCGTGGTGCTGGTGAACCGGCTCTCCGCTTCGGCGGCCGAGATTGTTTCCGGCGCGCTACAGGATCACGATCGCGCCTTGATTCTTGGCGAAAATACTTTCGGCAAAGGATTGGTGCAGACGGTCATGCCGTTGCCCGAGAACACCGGCCTGCTGCTTACGACAGCGAAATACTATACGCCTAGCGGCCGGTTGATTCAGCGCGATTACTCGTCAGGCTCGTTCCTGGACTATTACTACAAAAAAAATCTCGACACGAAGAATCCTCTCGATGTGAAGATGACCGACGGCGGCCGTACCGTTCACGGCGGCGGCGGCATTTCGCCCGACGAACTCTTTAGCGGCCCCAAGCTCACCTCGTTCCAGAATGTTCTGCTGCGGCGGTTCACGTTCTTCAACTTCGCCGCCAGTTACTTCGGTTCAGAGGAAGCCAAACTGGCGCGCGATTGGACCCCCAACGAGTCGACGCTTCAGAAGTTCCGCGAGTTCTTAAAAGCGCAGGAGATTCCGTATCGCGAACCGGAGTTCACAGAAGCTCAGGATTGGTTGAAATCTGAAATTCGCAAAGAGCTGTTTATCACCGCTTTTAGCCAGGAAGAATCCAGGCGGATCGCGATAGAAAGCGATCCGGTGGTGAAGCGTGCCCTCGAATCGATGCCCAAGGCGAAAGAGCTTCTGGAGTCCTCCCGGAAGCTGGCTTCACGCCGTCCCGGGCTCGAATAACTTGTTCCGGATGTGTGGATCTTTGTGGAAAACTATTTTCTTGCTGTCCGTTACAGGTTGAAAACAAATCAGTTAGAGAATCGTCCGATTGTGGAAAACGAAAGTGGAAATTCACTGCGGAATCCACAGCACTTGCGCATAGAATAGGCTATCCGCATGCCAGCCGAAGATGCCATCTTCGAAAAAGGGCTTCCCGCCAACATCGACGCGGAGAGGTTCGTGCTGGGGTCTGTCCTCATCGATGAAGAGGTGTTTCTTCAAATCGGCGGTCTGATAGACCCCGAAGATTTCAGCCTCGAAAAGCATCGCCGTATCTTCCTGCGCATGGCGGACCTGCACGATCGCGGCGAGAAGATCGACCGCGTCACGCTTGCCAATGAGTTGATCAAACATGGGCAGCTCGAATCCGTGGACGGCCTCGGATATCTGGTGTCTCTGGACGACGGCCTTCCGCAGCTATCAAACCTTGACAGTTACATCCGAATCGTCAAGAGCAAGTCGCTCCTGCGCCGGATTATTCTCACCTCGCAGCGCGCCATCGACCGCGCCATCTCCGGAGACGAGGAGCCCGAGAACATTCTCGCCCGCGCCGGCGACGATCTGCTCAAGCTCGGCGAATCGCAGGCCGGAAAAGGACTCTCCACTCCGGCGCAGATTATCGATGAGTACGAAGGCGGCCTCAACGCATTTCTTGATCCCAGCAAGCGCATTCAGGGCGTCAGCACGGGATTTCTCAAGTACGACGAGAAGACCGGCGGCATGCGTCCCGGCGAGTTGATCATCATCGCCGCGCGGCCTGCCATGGGAAAGACGGCGCTCGCACTGAACATCGCCCACCATGTCGCCGTGAAGCTGCAAAAGCCCACCGCGGTTTTCTCGCTGGAAATGTCCAAGGAGTCGCTGCTGACGCGTCTTCTCTGTGCGTCGGCGCGCGTCGACAGCCAACGCTTTCGCGCGGGATTTCTCAATCAACACGAACGCCGTCAGTTGCAGGTGGCCGCCGCCGAACTGGTGGAAGCGCCGCTGTTCATCGACGATTCGGCCGGCACGAACATCATGGACATCCACACCAAACTGCGCCGTGTGAAAGCCGAGCGCGGACTGGGCCTGGTGATTGTCGATTATCTGCAGTTGATGAGCAGCCGCGGACGCTTTGAGAGCCGCGTGCAGGAAGTGAGCGCGTTTTCGCGCGGGTTGAAACTGATGGCGAAGGAGTTGGAGACGCCCATCATCGCGTTATCGCAGCTCAGCCGCGCGCCGGAAACGCGCCAAGGCGATCACCGGCCGCAATTGAGCGATTTGCGCGAATCGGGCTCCATTGAACAGGACGCCGACGTCGTCAGCTTCATCTTCCGCGAGGAAGTGTACAAACCGGATCGCGCCGATTTGAAGGGCTTGGCGGAAATGATTATTTCGAAGCAGCGCAGCGGGCCCACGGGTAAGATCAACCTGGTATTCCTGCACAGCCTCACGAAGTTCGAGAATCGTATGGGCGATATCGATGAAGAAGCGCCGCCGGACGAATGACTTAGGCTGCCAAGATTTTCTTTGTGTGCGGCTGTGCTGCCGTGTACTACTAGCGAGGTCTTCGACCTCAAACCGACAAGCAAACAGCCGCGGAATTCCGTAGAATCTCGGTCATGCCGAGCATCCCTGAACTATTGAACGGACACGTCACGTTGGAAGTGGAGTGTCTGGACCGGTTGTACTTGAAT
>JACPVQ010000132.1 GCA_016191645.1 Candidatus Solibacter usitatus | reverse complement strand
CTCCAGCCGCACATACGAGTTGGTTTCCGTCAGCGGGCTCCCCGCCTCGTCCAGCCGCCTGGTGACGAGTTCGACGCGCTCCTCGTGGGCGTTGCGCTCGGTGATCCGTGCGACGGGCGCGGTCACATCTGCCTCTTGGGCGGACTGGGCCAGGGTGGTGAGGGCGGCGCACAGGCCAAGGGCCAGGGGCCGCAGGCGGGCCGTCCAAGCGCAGGTTTTCATGGCAGGAAAGAAGACGGACAGGGGACTGGTTGTTCCAAGGGCTTTAGTGGCCGACAGTAATCGCGGTCCCGATTCGGCCGCGCGACGGCCGTGCCGGGATCTGGAGATCCCGGCGCATGTCTGAAGACATGCCCCACTGCACTACCGGGCGACGCTGATAAACACCGTGTTCGCGCTGGCGGTTCCGTCCGCCATCGCGGTGATGGCGTGGTCGCCGTCGGCGAGACTCGCCGGAATGGTGACGTTGAATTGGTACAGGCCTGCCGCTATCAGGTTGCCGTTGCCGCCGAAATCAACGGTCGTACCGCCGATTTGGATGGTTGGCTTCCGCACCAGCGCCGGGCTTCCCGACACGATGCGGTCCGCGGGTACAACCGGATTCGTCGCGCCAAATCCGGATCCAAACAACTGAATGGTTTCTCCCGGTCTTGCCGGGCGACGTACTCGCGAGTCTACACCCACTTTGCCAAGTAAGGTACCGTCAAGAGCGACCGCAGTAACAAACAGCCGGTTGTTTTGTCCAAACGGAGCGTAGAATGCGGGCACAGCAGCCAATCTCTTCACCGTCATGGCGTTGCTGTCTCCGTTCGCATTGGTGAGCACCACGGAGACATCACCCGTCGCATCATCCACCGGCGAAAGAACATTCACCTGGTTCGCGCTCACAAAATGAATCGCGGCCGGCTTGTTATTGATCTTCACGGAAACTCCGCCCAAAACGGTTGGCAGAGCCCCGCCTGAAATTGCGTTGTCCCAAGTCTCCACGGTGCCGGCGAGATTCGATCCGTAGATTGCCGCAAACCCGTGGGAAGTAACTCCGGAAATTGCCGTGAACGCTTCCAGCACGCCGCCGGTAACAATGGAAGGCCTGGGCCCGCTTCCGGCGGGACTGATCGTCAGGCTGGTTGTATAAATGGAATCGCCGCTGTTGGCGCCGTTGTTGTTCGAAGCGTTCCCAGCCGCGAAGAAAACAACATCACCCACATTGGTGGATGGCGGCGTCCATTCAAACTCCCAGGTATGGCCGCCGGATGTTCCCGCGAAGGTGGCCGGTTGCGTGTGCGTAACGAATTCCACGGCGGTCGCCGCGCACGGTGCGGCGGTTCCATTGCCGGTGATCCCGCACACGTGCCTCAGGTCCGAAGTCGGATTGAATGTTCCGGCCTTTTGCGACGGATCGCTCGCCAACCGTGCCGTGACTTCAAATCCCCAGCGCATGGCGGTTGGATGGGTCAGTTCGATAGTGATTTTCTGCTTCACGCCTGGCGTATAGGCGGCTGATGTGATCCCCACCCGGCCGACACCATCGTTGGCGGTTCCCGTTCGATGGCAGGCCGTACAATTCTGGTTTCCATCAATCGCAGCCCCTGTTCGTGCCACCGGCGGACCGGTGGAAAACCCCATCAGCATTACGGGCACCGCCGCAAGGCAGCCTGCGGCATATCGCGAAAATCTCATCCCCATGTTCCTTCTCCCTAAAATTTTCTCGCCCCCGAACCACCCCTAGCGTTCCACGACGATGTACACGTTCGTGGAACTTGTAACCCCACCTTGTTCGGCAATCAATTGATATTCCCCGGGGGCCAGAGCCGCCGGCACGGTCACATTAAATTGATACAACCCGGAAAACACCAGATTCCCAGTGCCCGCAAAACTCGCCACGGATTCCCCAAACCGGATCCGCACGGGCGTTGTTACCGCCGGAGCTCCCGAAACAACCTGCGTCGAGGGAACCACAGGATTGGTCGCGCCAAAACCGGTTCCAAAGAGCAGGAAGGTTTCGCCCGGACGCACGCCGCGCCGTACGCGAGAATCGGTGCCGACTCTTCCCACGTAGGTGCCATCGAGCGCCACCGCGACCACATATAGTTTCCCGCCGAGCGCCTGTGGTGTGAACCATGCGGGCTTCACCGCGGCCGCCTGCACGGCCAAAGGCACGCTCGATCCGTTCGCATTTGTGACCACGACATTGCGCGAGCCGGCAGTTAAATCATGTGGGGCCAGAATCCCCAGCTGCGTGGGCGTTACGTAGTAAACCGTAGCCGGCCTGCCGTCAATACTGACGCTGACGCCATCCACCGAGGTGGGGAGTGTCGTGCCAGTGATGGCGCCCCAGTCCTTGAATTCGGTGGTCGTGAAATTCGTTCCCACGACAACGGTCCACGAACTCGGCGCGATTCCCGCCGCGAAGTTGAATGCATCGGCGACGCCTCCCGCGCTGATCGTCGGCGGTGGCGGCGGCGGCGCGCCGCTCGGGGTCAACGTGTAGCTCGCAGTATAGATGCGATCATTACGCTCTGTCCCATCGCCATTGGCGGCGTTGCCCGCAATGTAGATCCGAACATTCCCGACGTTTGTGGCGGGCGGGGTCCAAAAGACATTCCATTGTCCGTTGGCGCGCGAAAGAGTGTGCTCAATGAATTGCACCGAGAAGTTCGAACGGCAACCGGCTGTCGGCCGGATGGAGCCGTCATCGCATAGAACGACCGTCGTCGTGTCGACGCGGTCCCAACTCCCCGCTTGTCCTCCGGTTAAGTTGCTTTCCAATCGCGCCGTGGCCTGAAAGCCGTACGTTCGCGCGGCTCCTTCCGAAACCTGTACCGCCAGCTGAATCCGAGGTCCACCGGGCGTATAAGTCATTCCGCTGGGGAACGTAATCCTGACGCTGCCCGTTCCGGAGTTCAGTTGGAACGTATTATGACAACCGGCGTCATTACAGGTTGCATCCCCTGGCGCCCCGGTCTTGCGCGGATCCGGCCCCGATGCGTAGGCAAACAAAAGGAGCGGGATGACCAGCGCCATCGCGGCGATTTTGCCCACAGTGGCATTCTTGACGAAGTTTTTCATTTTTTGACCTCACCCTCTCAAACGAACCCTGGAACGCGGGATTGGTTTCAGTCTACAACAACGCGTCTGCGTTGTGGCGGACCCTTCCCCGGCGGATTCTTTTCCTCTGTTCTTCTTAACACGGCAAGCGCCTTGCGGGTTGTTGTACTCAGCGGAATTCGGGCATTTTCCTTGAGGGAAACCCAACGGAACCAGCGATGATTGGTGATGGAGTGGCGGAATTCGCCGAGCGGTTCGGCAAGACGAACACCGGGCAGCATGTGCGGCTCCGGCAGTTCCCAAAACCCTTTCAGCCTGGGTTCGTCTTGCCCGCGCCGCCACATCAATATTGATTCCCTCTTGCGCACAATGACAACGATTCGCTCCACATAGTGAACCGCCGTCTGCCCGCCCTTCACCGGAAGTTCATTGTGCGTTCCGGCCTCCAGTGCCAGGCACATCTTCGCAACAGGGCATGCTGCGCAGAGCGGTTGGCGAGGCAGGCACACCGTCGCGCCCAACTCCATCAGCGCCTGATTGAACAAGGACGGCCGCTTGCGATCAAGCAACTCCTGTGCGCGAGCCTGCAAGCGCCGCCGCACCGGCGACGCCTTGATATCCGATCCGTCATCATCCAACCTCGCCAGCACACGGGCCGCATTTCCATCGAGCACCGCGTGCGGCAGCCCAAAAGCGATGCTGGCCACTGCCGCCGCCGTGTAATCGCCGACGCCAGGCAAAGCTCGAATCGCATCGTAGGATTTTGGAAAACTTCCCTGAGCTTGAATCTCCCGCGCGGCTTTTTGCAGATTGCGCGCCCGCGAATAGTAGCCCAGTCCCGCCCACATGGAAAGCACTTCCGCTTCCGCGGCTTTGGCAAGACCGGCAGGCGTGGGAAAACGGCGCAGGAAGCGTTCATAGTAAGGAATCACTGCCGCCACGCGCGTTTGCTGCAACATGATTTCCGACAGCCAGATGGCGTAAGGGTCCACCGTTCGACGCCATGGCAGGTCGCGTTTGTTGCGCTCATACCAACGGATCAGCGCGTTTTGAAAAGCGGAGATCGAGTTCATGACGGTTGCTATACTGGTACGATCCCCCTGCCCAAAAAATGCCAACTGTAGCGCAAGACTTCATTCAGATACGCGGCGCGCGGGTACACAACCTCAAGAATATTACCATTGATCTGCCGCACAACAAGCTGTCGGTGGTGACAGGAGTTTCGGGCTCTGGCAAGTCGTCGCTGGTGTTCGACACCATCTACGCCGAAGGGCAGCGGCGCTATGTGGAATCGCTCTCCGCCTATGCGCGGCAGTTTCTGGAAAGGATGGAAAAGCCGGACGTCGATGAGATCGACGGGCTCGCGCCGCCCATCGCCATCCGGCAGAAGAACACAACGCGCAACCCGCGTTCCACCGTCGCCACGGCCACGGAAATCTACGATTACCTGCGGCTGCTGTGGGCCCGCGTGGGGCGGACCTATTGCCCTCAATGCGGCGACCAGGTGATGCGCGACAACATCGATCACGTGGCGACGCAAATGCTCCGCCAGGCCGACGGTT
>JACPVQ010000131.1 GCA_016191645.1 Candidatus Solibacter usitatus | reverse complement strand
TCCAGCGACGCGGCAAGCTTCGGAAAAAATAACTCCAGAAACTCCACGAAAAACGTCGTGATCAGTTCCTTGAAGAAACGGTCGTGATCTATGGCAAGCACGAAACCGCCCGCGGGCGGAGTGTCCATTGCCTTCAATGTACCACGTTCAAAACGGCCCAAAAAGTCCCCGCCCGAACTCCCGCTACTCCCCTGTGGAAGGATTACGAGCGCCATGAGCGCGTCCGAAACATGACGCTGGAGGCCGATGAGTTTATCCGCCGTTTCCTGCAGCACACGTTGCCGCCAGGATTCCAACGCATTCGCCATTATGGGTTCCTGGCCAATGCTCATCGTCGCTGCAAGCTCGCTTTGTGCCGCCAGTTGTTGGCCGCCGACCCAACCGGCCTGTTGCCGTTGATCCTGGGTGCCGCGGCGTGCCTGCTCAGTCCCGTGGAGGATAGAGCAAACCGTTGTCCCAACTGCCGCGTAGGCCTGATGGTACGGATCGAAGCGCTACCACGCCATACGGGGTTCGACTCCTCATGAGCTTGCACTTTCATTGCGGATCTGACGGTCTGTGCCAGCACGGCAGGCCCGCGCGGAGGTGTGTCCCATGCTGCGCCGAGGCTGTTTTTTCGACCACAATGAGACCCGAAGCCCCGGCTTGGACTGGACCCAACGCACACCCTCGGGCCGCAATCGGGACGCCGATTCCTGTCTTGTTCAACAACGAGGGCAGGCTCAGCCGATCAATCCCCATAGCTGAACTGCACGTTGCGGTTTAGCTCACAGCGCGGTTTACTCAGCTGGCGGCCCGAAGCGCAATCCGCGACCCCTAGTTTCGCAGCCGCCTGGCTGAGCAAACCTTTAGCAGTTCAAAAATCCAATATTTATTTCTCCTTCTTTTTCAACACCCTACGAAACCCTTGTTTTCCAGCCTTCCACCTCGCCTCCGTACAATCGCGCGGAGGTGAAATCCATGTCCGATACCAAAGCAACATCCCAAGCCAAGGCCGCCGCGGCCCGCGCCAACGGCACTCTTTCCAAAGGCCCCGCCACCCCGGAAGGCAAGCAAGCCTCTTCCATGAATGCCGTCAAACACGGCCTCAGCGCCAGAACGCCCCTTCTCCCCGGAGAAGACATCGACGCTTTCAACGCACTCGCCGCGTCCTATGCCAAGCGCTTCCCCTGCGCCGACGAAGCCGAGGAGTACCTCCTTCAGGAGGTCGTCATCTCCGCCTGGCGCATCCATCGTTTTATCAATGCCGAGCCCGAACTCATCGCCTTACGCGCCAAGCAACTTAAAGTAGCTCGGGAACTCAAAGCGAAGTACAAGGAGTACACTCCGGGCCTCTTCTTCTCTTATACGGTCCGGGAATTCGCTACCGACGGCGTCGATGTGCTGGAAAAGCTGCTCCGCTACACCACTCGCGGCCGCCGCCAATACGAGCAGTCCCTCCGCGATCTCAAACAAATGCAGGCCGCGCGCCGTCCGCGACAAAACGAACCCACCGATCCCGCCACCGGCCTCCCTTTAAACCAAACGGAATCTGACACTTCCGGACATTCCAAGCCGTTTCTGATGAGACCCGCCGCGTAAGTAAAAAGCGGCAAAAGCGGCTATCCCAAACTCTAAAAAGACCCGATAAGAAAGAGACTACTGACATGTTCAAAGCGATTCTCGTCCTGGCGTTCGCTCTGGCGCAATCCGCGCAGGCGCAGACCCAGATCTCCCTGCGCGATCAGGGCCGCAATGTGGACTTCTCCGGCGCATCCAACGTCAAGCCGGTGCCCGTCCTCACCTCCATTCCCGCCACCTGCGCGGTTGGCGAATTGATCTTCCTTTCCAACGCCGCCGCGGGCCAGAATTTGTATGCCTGCACATCGGCCAACACGTGGTCCGCCCCCGCCGGCGGCACCTTCGATCTCGGCCTCAATCTCGCGCGCGCCTCCGCCACGGTCCTCACCCTGGGCTCCGGTTGCTCGGTGTCCGCTCCCTGCCGCGTGCGCTTCGGCGCAATCGGCTATCAATTCACCGCTCCCATCAACATCTCGCTGAATAGCGGCACCGGAACGGCCTTCATTTACCTCAACTCGCAAGGGGTTCTCTCCGTTGCCTCCAATCCGCTCGGCGCGCTTAGCCTGACCTGCCCCTCAGGTTGTCAGGTGGACACCACCGTTACCGGATTCCCCGTCGATTCCATTCCGCTCTGGACCTGGAGTTCTACAGCTAACGCTTGGGATGTAACCGGGGGTACAGACCGCCGCTCCGCCCTCTCCGCCGGAAGACAGATTCTGCCTAGTACCAACGTCACGGTGACGGAAACAGCTTCCTCGGTCACCATAGGTCTTGCAAGTCCTTTCAGGATAACGACTTCAGGTGCCAAGCCAAACTGCTCCATCGCCCTCCGGGGGGCCCTCTGGTTCACCTCCTCCGGAACCGGAGTCGCCGATCATTTCGAAATCTGTGCGAAAAATTCCTCAGATCAATACTTATGGAATATGGTGTTCTGATTTGCCACAGCTGAAAACGAAGGAAAACAACATGTTCAAACATAAGACAGTCATCTTCTTCGGTCTATTCCAAATGGGCCTGTTCGCGCAACCCGCTGACCTGAAGGTAGTGGGCTCCACAGCGACGCAAGCGGTGCTTTCCTATCGCTCCCCCTCCGCCGCGCCCTGTGGCGTCGAGGTTTCGGAGTCATCCACCTTTCCCTCAGTCGTGAACGATACTGACGGCACTCTTTTCTCCGGCGCAAACACGGACACGCTGCGTAGCGTCGCCAATCCCGATCCCACCGTGCGCACCGTCGTCATTGGAAGGCGCACCGCCGAACCCAGCGGCAGGCGCATGGTCTCCCGCGCCCTCCGCACCGATACCACGCACTATGCGCGCATCACCTGCGAAGGCAACGCCGCAGTCATCGAGTTTCGTACCTCGCCCACGGCTGGGCTCACTCCGGAACCTCCGCCCTTTCATCCCGCCGCGTACGGCAACTTCGCCGTTCCCGATTTCGATTGGGCCGATCGCTCCAAGCCCGTCATCGATCCGCAGTCCGGCGTCGCCATTTACCGCGTAGCGGATCCCGGCGACTACGGCGCGAACGCCGAGTTCTCCTTTCCCGGAGCCGCCATTTTCGGCGGCGATGGCTGGAACAACGTTTCCAACCTCACCAGCGGATCCACTTCCCAACTCGCTTCCACCAGCCAAACCAACCCGGCCTTCATTTCCATTGATTCGACGGCGGCGCTCACATGGGGCGGTTGGGCCAACACCAGCACGCAGGGACATCCCGTCACCGATATGGCCGTTCGCCTGTTCGGTTCCGGCAACGACGATTCGCCTTCCAATCGCACTGTCAGCGTCTGTATCTCCGCCGATTCCGGCGCAACCTGCTACTCCGACGCCATTGATGTGGTCTTGCCCCAAGGCGGCGCGCAGGATACGGGGATCACTCCCTCCAACTTTCCCAGCCCGCTGTTTTCCGGTTGGGGAAAAGCCGTCACGCGCGAGTTCTTCACCAGCGAAGGAACCGTCACGGTCTCCAATGGCCTGATGACCTTGACCAAAGACATCGGCGGAATCGTAATTGAAGGAAACTTCCAAACCGCGCGTTCGCGTTTCCACCTCGAATGGTCCACTGGCTCCAAGGTGTTCGTCGCCAACTCCGCGCCCACTTGTCCCAATAACTACTGCACCATCGCTTCCGTCTCTACGCGCCTTCAGTTGACTCTGCAGGAAAACCTCACCCTCGCAGAGACCTCCTATAAATTCGCCGGGCTTGGTTTCCGCATCGTCAAGAATACAGCCTCGGGCACGGTGAATGTGTCAGCGAAATATCGTATCGCCAAGTCGTTTCTGCTCACCTTCGGCGCGGGCGGCGGTTGCGGCGTGACGCCCGTGCAAACTTCCGTCGATCGCTCCGGCAATCCGCTCGGCCGCTCCATCACCGGATTCCTCTGCATTCTTCCGTTGATGTATGAGGCCGCAGGCCGTCTCTATTTTATTGGCGCATCGGAACCGGAGTTTCGTTTGCTTTCGCTCATCCGGCAACCCGCCGCCATCGCCGGTCACGCCGCCGCCGACTTGCCCAACGCTGTCGGCGATGCCGCCGGCCCCACCGTTCCCTCTTTCGATCCCTCCGATCCGAACATTCTCTATACAGGCATTCGTACCGCCGGCGGATCCTACGGCGTCTTCAAAGTCACTTACTCCGGCGACTATCGCGAGAACGCGGCGGCCTTCTGGAACTCCTCCATGGATACCACTCCCGCTCTCGGCGACGACAATCTCTCGTGGGAGAATCTCACCAAGTCCTCCGAAGGCAAAGATATTCGCTCGCTCATTCTCGCCAACCTTCCCTACAACGAGGCCCAATGGGGTTCGCTCAACGGCCCCAATCTCTACTTCGATGGCATTGTCGACAAGTACGCGCTGTTTCATTCGCAGCCCGTCGGCGGCGCGGAATCCGCGTGCTGGCTCTTTACTTTCGATGCCCAGCAAGCCACTCTCGCCCGCGGTTGGAATACGCTGAACGGCGGCGGCGAAGGCTCGCTCGGCGGCGGTTGCCATGCCACCGTGATCACTGCAAATCGCGTCATGGTTGCCAACAACGGCCTGCGCAATGCCAATCCAGCCAGCCAGTGGGGCGGCCCTTTCGACGTGCCCGTTTCCACAGTCAAGAAAAACGGGACCTTCTCTTTCGACACTTCGCTGCCGCCCGCGCCCGATGGCTCCTACGATGCCGCGTGTCCGGCCGACCTTCCCGCGAAATGGAAGGATCTCGGCGCTACGGGCAATGAATGCGTCACCGTGCGCCTGGCTTCCGAGCCGTGCTCGTCCTTCGCCACCAATAACGAACGCATCTTCACGCCGTGTCCTTCCAACCCGGCTAAATCGTGGGTCGGCGTTCCCGTCGCCGAAGGCCAAGGCTTCTTCGTCGCGGCCGAGCATCCCGACAACGAACATTTCACCGTCGTGCGCCGCACCGATCTTCCCGGCGGCATGATCGAGCTGATTCTCCTCCGCGATTCCACTTCCGGTTACTGCTGCCAGGTCTACCGTTCGCGCGGCCGCACCTGTCTCGCCGGCCCCAACCAGGCTACGCATGCATCCGGCATGTCGTTCCGCCTCTCCCCCAATGGCTCGTGCTATTCCGTTCTGCAAGCCTACGATCCGGCCACCGGAACCTACATTCCCGAAGAGCCCAACATCATTCGCGGCCACTTCAGCTTCCAGTTGTTGTCCTCCGGCAATCACACCTTCGCCGGCATCGACGCATCAGGTTACGTTTCCCGTTACGATGTTCCGGCCACCGAATTTGGAAAACGCCAGACCGCGAACTTCGCCCAGTGGCCGAAATTTGCCGGCGTCCCCAGCGACGGCAGCGGCTTCCTGCAATCCTACATCGCCGTCGGCGGTGCGGCCGCCGCGCCTTCCGAACGCCGCTTCGCTTCCGATTGGCGTCATCCCAACGGAAACATCGGACTCGCCGCCGAAGGCTTCGGTCAAACCATCGGCAGCGCCTACACCTTGACGCTGCAGCCCGGAACATCTTCGGTCTATCGTGTCAGCACCATCACCGGAACCTACGATCCCAAGCGCACTCCGCTCATCGTCTGGGCAGGCAAATATGTCATGTCCGAAAAATCGTCGCCTTTGTTGGGCGATACGCTCACCGATGTCGATTCCGCCAGATTCTGCTATGCCTACAAAGCGGGCGAATGCCGCGGCGGCTCTCCAGCCGGCGCGCTCTACGTCTCCTTCCCCGGCCTCGAAGCCAATCTCACCTATTGTCAGGCATCGCAGATCTCCTTCCGCAGCCTCTGCGCCTTTGCCGGCAATTCCGTCTTTGGGCAGATCATGCAATTGCAAATCGACAAGAGCGATGCCGCCGGCCTCAATCAGCGTCGCCTCGGTTACGGCCTCACGCGGCCCGGTTCGCAATACGTCTACACCAAGGCCAAGCCCTTCTCCGATGGCAAAGCAATTCTCGCCACCGCTTGGAATTTGCAGGGCGTCATGTCGGTCCCCACTTACATGAAACTGCCATCTCTACCCTCTGAGCAGAACCGCACGACATTCATTCCCGTCACCGTCAGCGGCTCCGGAGCCGGTTATGTCGAGTTCGGTTATGAAGAATACGGCGCGCGCGACCAGTTCTTCTGCACCCCGCGTGCCGAGGCCTGCCGCGTTTCCGCCGACAAGATCAATGAAGCCAATCCGTTTTCCTACGCCAGTGAATCGCTGGCGGCGGCCGGCGGATCCATCACTATTCCCGCGCTCCCCGGCCGGGTTGTCTACTATCGCACGGTGACCAACGGAGTCGCCGGCGCCATCCAGGCCGTCCCCATTCCATAAGCCAATAAGGACATTGACTATGACGAATAACGCAGACCTCTACATCGAACTCATGAAAGGTGTGGTCACCAGATCCGTCTGCCCCGATCGTTACCGGCCGCTCAAGGCTTCCATCCTGCGCTCGCGCAACCTGCCTGCCTTCGCCGCTTTCAAACTGATCGAGCCGTTTCTGAATGCGTTCAACCTGCGTCTCTGTCTGGCCAATTACAACCCGCAGGTGAGGCGGGCCGGAACCGACTGGCCCGCCGACGCCGAAACCATGGTCGGCATGCAGCGCATCTCCAACGTGGAGTTCTGCGTGCGCGATGTCGTTGCGCGCGGCGTTCCCGGCGATTTCATCGAAACCGGCGTCTGGCGCGGCGGCGTCTGCATCTTCGTCAAAGCAATGTTGAAGGCTCTCGGCGACACCGAGCGCGTCGTCTGGCTGGCCGATTCCTTCGAAGGTTTGCCCCGCCCCGACGGCCGCTTCCAGCAGGACGCCGGTGACAACTTCTATCAGTTCAAGGACGTCCTCGGCGTCTCCCTCATGGAAGTGCAAACCAACTTCGAACGCTACGGCCTCCTCGATAACCGCGTCCGATTTCTCAAAGGATGGTTCAAGGATACCCTGCCCACCGCGCCCATCGACCGGCTCGCCATCCTGCGCCTCGATGGCGATATGTACGCCTCCACTTGGGACGCCCTGCAAGCTCTTTATTGGAAGGTTTCCCCAGGCGGATACGTCATCGTCGATGACTACGGCGCGGTCGATGCCTGCAAACAAGCCGTCCAGGACTTCCGTTCCCAAAACGGAATCACCGACCCCATCCAACGCATCGACGACCTCGGCGTCTTCTGGCGCAACAGTTCCGATGTCGCCCAACCGGCCTGCGTCTAACCCGATTTTGTACTACTACTCTCTGAAGATTTTGTGCAGTAGGGCAAGCTTCAGCTTGCGCGAGGCTTCAGCCTCGCCTCCGGCCGAGCGGGCTGAAGCCCTTTGCAAGCTGAAGCTTACCCTACTGAGCCACGAAGTTGGTTGCGGCTGTATAGCCGACCATCCGGACCACTGCCGTTCAGGCCCGCTAGAATCGCCGCATCAGTCGGTCGAACCAGGATGTGGATTCGTCGAAGCCTTCGAGCATGCCGGATTTGACATCGATCGAGACTCATTAACTTACAAGTCGAGCAGCCGAGCGACCACGCTCACCAGAAACACGCCCATAGCCGCTAACGCGACATACCACCGGACCGGCCATTTCACCTCGCTATAAATCTCCTTGCCATCCACAGATACGGTAAATCGGAGTCCCCGCGGACTTTTTGAAAAACGAGTGTTGGCGTCCACCTTCATAGACCCGTTCCCGTCGGGAATGGTCGCCTGAAAGCTGCGCGGTTCCCAAGTGGCGCCTGACGCCCTAGCGACTTCCTTTCCATCGACAATCAGCCGCTCCAGCCATGGCCGATTCACCAACTCGATGACATGTCCTTTATACTCGGTCTTCCACGTGGTCTTAATCACTCAGAGCCTCCCGGTGTGCGGCGAAACGTCACATCATATCAGTTTTGGGTGCGGTTGCGCTGACCGCGCCGCGCTCCAACAGGCTGATCGAGAGAATCCCCACCTAAAGGCTAACGATCACTTCCCGCGCGGATAACACCCCAGCACTTTGAGAAAATCCGCCAACTCTTCCAAATGCCCCAACGCCTTCTTCATCCGCGGCGCGGCGATGTCTTCCAGCACATCCACATAGAAAAGATACTCCCACGGCTTTCCGCGCAGAGGCCGCGATTCGATCTTCGCCAAACTCAAATCGCGCAGCGCAAAAGCGCTCAGAGATCGAAACAATGCGCCCGGAACATTGCGCGTCGTAAACACTAGCGACGTCTTGCGATCCCCCGTTTGCGCCAGCAGCGGCTTTGTCCCGGGACGCTGCAGCAGAACGAATCTTGTGAAGTTCTGCCGGTCGTCTTCAATGGACCGCTTCAGAATCCGCGCGCCGTAGATCTCGGCGGCCACGCTGGAGGCAATGGCTGCCGCATCGGTGAGCTTCTGCTCGACAATCATTTTCACGCTTCCGGCCGTGTCGTAGAACGGGATCCGTTCCAGATGCGGATGAGCGGCGAAGAAATCCAGGCACTGATTCAGCGCCACCGGATGCGAATAGACACGTCGGATCTTGGCCCACGAAACGCCTTGCGGCGCGATCAGGTTGTGCAGTATGCGCACGCTGGTCTCGCCGGTGATCGGCAGATGGAATCGCAGCAGGTGATCGTAGTTCTCATGCACCGAACCGTGCAGCGTGTTCTCCACCGGAATGACGGCGGCCTGAACCCGCCCTTCCTCAAGTGCCCGGAAAGCCTGCTCGAAACGTTCGCACGCCACCGCGCGGCCTGCATCCCCCAGCAGCTGCTTCACCGCCACCTGGCTGAACGCCCCCAGTTCTCCCTGGAAGGAAGCCAGTACCTGTTTCATTCTTCGTTTCCTCCCTGCCACCTCTGCGCACCCTCATTTTGCAGACCAAGAAGATCCATCACTCGGTCCACGCTGAAATCCACAACATCCATCACGCTCGCCGGTTTGTGATAGAAGCCGGGAATGGGCGGGGCGATGATGGCCCCCATCTCCGTCAATTGCGTCATCGTTCGCAGGTGGCCCAGATGAAACGGAGTCTCGCGTACCATCAGGATCAGGCGGCGTCTCTCCTTGAGCATCACATCGGCGGCCCGAATCATCAGGTTGGAACTGATGCCGCCGGCGATGGCCGACATCGTGTGAACCGAACAGGGAGCAATCACCATGCCATCCGTGAGAAACGATCCGCTGGCCAGCCGGCAACCGATATCCTCCACAGCGTAGGAATGATCTGCCATAGCCTTGATTTCGGCGGCCTTTTGATTCATTTCGAGCCAAGCGGTCCGCTCACCCGACCGTGTAAGGATCAGGTGTGTTTCTACGTTGCCCAGCTTACGGAGCTTCGTGAGCAAACGAACACCGTAGATCGTACCGCTGGCCCCCGAGATCCCCACAACAATTCGCAATTTACCGCCCCTCCATGAGGTTTGTTCTGAATTCAGAACAGGAAGTACCAAAAACATAGCATGGATGAGCCCGGTCAAAAGCTAAAAAAACAACGGGAATCGCTGGGGCTGAAGTACCGCGATGTGGAGATGGCCAGTGAGCGAATCGCCGCCCACCGCGACAACGGCGAATACATCATCGGCCTCAGCCGCCTTGCCGACATCGAAAACAAAGCGCTGGTCCCATCCATCTTCCGCCTGTACTCCCTATGCGCCATCTACCGCCTCGATCTGATGGAAGTCATGAAATGGTACGGCGTGGATATCGCGAACCTGGTTCAGGATTCCACCATTACCGGTCTGGACAAGACCCATCTGTCCAAGTTCGGCGATCACGATTACGGGGCCGTCCTGGTTCCCCTGGCACTGGATCCCGGACTCGATCTGCGCAAGACCACCTTCGTCAGCCGGCTGATTCAAAAGTGGGGCAAGCTGCCGCTGCTGTTACTGAACAGCATGAACCTGGAACGGCATCGCTACGGCTTCATCGGTTATGACGATTGGTTTCTCTATCCCATTCTTCATCCCGGTTCGCTGGTGCTCATCGACGAGAGCCGGAACAAGGTCGTGGAAGGTACGTGGGTCAGTGAGTTCGAAAGGCCCATCTATTTCCTGGAGACGCGCGATGGCTATGCCTGCGGCTGGTGCTACCAGCCCACGCCAGGCCAACTGGTCTTGCATCCCCATCCTTCCTACCATGGGAATCCACTTACGTTCCGCTTCCCCGAAGAGGCGGAAATCATCGGACAAGTGACCGGCGTGGCCATGCGCTTCAATCGATCGAAGAAACGCCAAACTCGTTCCTGAGCAGAGTCAGCTGCATCTCCAGGTCGGAGAAGAACAGATCGCGTTCCAGCGTCCGTGCCGACGCCGGAGGCAGAGTTCGATATGGCTCCAGCGTAGTCCAGCTTTCCACTATTCTCTTTCTGCCCGGCTCCAACGTGTCCACATAGAGATCGAGTTCCCGCTTCTGTCCTTCCAGGCCCAGTTGCAGCCAGTCGGCGAACGCCGCTTCATGACTCTCGCGCAGTGCCGCCGCCGCCCCTTCGGCACCAAACTTCACAGCCAGACCGTGATGCGCGTACTCGCCGCTGTTGGGGTCGCGCAGGGAAGACAGGTATACCAAGCGTCCGAACAGGGAAGGAATCTGTTGCAGCGTGCGGCGCCAGAGATCAGACGCGGCATTACCGGTTAACGGATTGTACTCCAGACCAGAGTGCATAATGCGCCGTGCAGATAGTATAACAGGCATCAGGACCTCCGTTAGCTCTCGCTGGAACAATGTTCTGAATTCCGAAAACTTCTCGCAAAGATCAGGGCTTTTAGCAGATCCGTCTTACTCTTCTTAGTACGACGGTAAGACAACCCCGTGACTAAGGAGATGACCTAATGCTAAAAAGAGCAGCCCTTTTGCTCGCCCTTGCAGTGTCGCTAACCACCGCAACTGTGAGCGCCATTGAACTGCCTCTCCCGATGTGTTACCCCTGCGAGTATCCGCCACTCCCTGAGTGCCCTCCGGGCGGCTAATCCATCCACAAGTGACGTTTTTCACGATACGGCACCCAATTCCGCGTCGATTCGGCCGGGGTTGGGTGCTAAACTGTTTTTGGGCCCGAACCTGGCGCGATGACAATTCTGAATCAGCTTGGAAACATCGTCTGGATCGCCGCCAACGTCCTCTCCGCCCTGTTGTTCCTGAAGCTGATGGTTACCGGTCTGGGTAAGACCTACCCAGGCTTTACCTGCTTTCTCTTCCTGGGCGTAACCCGAACCGTCCTCGCCAAAACGATCCCCATGTCCGGCACGCGCTACGCGGAGTTCTATATGGGCTGGGAGGCATTGTTTTGGATCGTATTCGTGTTCGTCGTCCTGGAAATCCACTCGCGGGTTTTGAGCGGCTTCGTGGGCATCAGGACATTAGGCCGCTGGGTCATCGCCGGTTCGCTCACTGTGTCCCTGGTGTTGACGGCCATTACGCTTCCCTTCGATATGGCGGCGCGCGGGGAGTTCAATCTGTTTGAATACTTCCTGGTTGCCGAACGCGGAGTCATGCTCGGGCTGGTGTTTCTCATCGTTCTGCAAATGTGGTTCCTCACCTGGTATCCCGTGCGCTTGTCCCGCAACATCGTCCTGCATGCATCTCTGTTCGCAGTCTATTTCCTGTGTAAGGCAGGGGTGCTGCTGGTGCAGAACCTCGGCAAACAGCAGGTGTCGCAAGGGCTGAACTTGGCATGGATGTCTACCGCCATCGCCGTGCAATTGGTATGGCTGTTGTTCTTCACCCCGCGCGGGGAACAAACGGAAATGATCGTGGGACACCGCTGGAACCTGGAGTCCGAGCAGCAACTGCTGGCCCAACTGCAAACCGTTAACGCGGCAATCGCGCGGTCCGCCCGGCAATAAACTGGAATCGTCTGTAATTCCGTGAATTAACCATTGCAATTCGCCGCGCACTGGGCTATTCTGGGGCGAACGATATGCCCACAAGCAAATTGGTCGATCTCCGCCCCATGCAGCGGCTTCTTTCGGAAGCGGACACCGCGTTTGTCGCCGGCCAGCCCGGATACAAACCGGAGTTGCAGGCCCGTCTCCGGTCCAGCCGCGTGCGGCTGTTTCGCGGCTACCTGGCACTGCTGGAGAAAGAATTCCTGGCGCTTCATGCAACGCTGCGCCAGTTGACGCTCACCGCCCCCATGGACCGCCCCGAGGTTGCCAAGTTCCTCATCCGGCAGCGCGTTCAATTCGCAGTGAACATGGCAAAGGTTCGCTTCCGCCTGCTCCTGTTCCGCTTTGGAATCGCTGTGCCGGAAGTCTCCTCGCTCGTGCAGGCTGTGGAATCGTTGCGCGTGGAAGTCCAGCGCTACGCCCGTTCCTGATTCAACGTTGGAACATTTTCAGGCGTGATCCGTATTAGATTGACATGCCTGCGCTGCTGCGAAGCCTTCTCCGGAAGCCCGTCTATTTCGCCGTTTCCGTTCTCACCCTGGCGCTCGGCATCGGCGCGGCGGTCTTTGTCTTTGCCCTGCTTGACGGCATCATCCTGAATCCCCTCAACTATCGCGACGCCGACCGGCTTTACGCGGTTCACGAGGTCTATCCCAAGATTGCCAAACAATTCCCCAAGGTCCCGGTGAACGCCGGCCATTACTTCGCCTGGAAGAGAGACGCGCCGGCAGCCGAGGAGTGGATGATCGCCAAAATCATGGGAGACTACACGCTCTCCGGCGACGCCGCTCCCGAGCGCGTGCGCGGCATTTCCGGATCCGGCGATCTCACCGCCTTCCTCGGGCTTCCGCTCGCCGCCGGGCGCGGGTTTAACGCCGCCGAATTGGCCGCGAAGGAGCCGACCGCTATCGTCATCGCTCACTCTTTGTGGAAACGCCGCTATCAAAGCGACCCCGCCATCGAGGGCTGCAAAGTAGTCCTCGATGGCAAGCCGTACACCATCGTCGGAGTGCTCGCCGAAAGAGCGCTGCTTCCGCGCGGCCGCCAATGGAACGACATTCTGGCCATCGAACGCCAGCCCGAATTGATTGGAACTCTCCACCTGGACGAAGCGAAATTCGCGAATCGCGTCAGCCACGATTTCGCCGCATTGGTGCGCACGCGCCGCGGCGAGACGCGCCAACAACTGTTGACACAGATGAACGTATCTCTGAAGCGCCTTCCTTCTTCGGAACTGGGCGACGTCGAAGTGCTCGCCGATCTGACCCCGTTACAGGAGCAGGTTGCCGGTCGCTCCCGCGCCACGCTGTGGATGCTGATGGGCGCGGCGCTTGGCTTGTTCCTGCTGGTAGCCGTGAATCTGGGAAATCTAAATCTGGCGCGAGTCATTGCGCAGCGCCGCGATTGGGCCGTGCGCTCCGCATTAGGCGCATCGGCATTCCGGTTAATGCGTACGGTATTGGCCGAATCGCTGACGGTCGCGCTGTCGGGCGCGGCGTTGGGCTTGCTGAGCGGCAAACTCGCCCTCGATTGGTTCACGCGGGAAGCGGAAGTAGACTTGCCGCGTTTAGTAGACGCGCGCATCGATTGGCGTGTCGCCGCCGCGGCCGTCCTGCTGGCCTTGTGCGCCGCCTTGCTGCTGGGCGTAATCCCGGCCTTCCGGCTCACACGCACCGGAGCGGCCGACGCACTGCGCACGCGATCCGCCATCGCTTCTTCGTTGCGCTGGCGAGGCGCGTTGATCGGCGTGGAAAGTGCGCTCAGCGCGCTCCTCCTCATCGTCTCCGGACTTCTCGCACTCAGTTTCTGGAAGGTCAGCAACGCCGACGTCAAGCTGGTTACGGAGAGCGTCGTGGCGGCACGCGTTGGACTGAGCGGCGATCTCTATGCAAAGCCCGACGATCGCCTGCGGTTCTACGAGCGCCTCATCGAAGCCATTACCCGCCAACCCGGAGTCGAGCGCGCCGCCGTCGTATCGCGAGCCCCGCTCGAAGGCGAGGGCCGCGTTTCCTTCGTCAAACCGGAGGGGTTCGCGGGGAAACAGATCGATCAGCCGCTGGCGACCTATCGCTACCACTCCCCCGGCTACTTTGAGACTCTCGGCTTTCCGTTGAAAGCAGGGCGCGATTTCACCACTGCCGACCGGGGCCGCAAACTCGCGGTCATCTCCGAACGCGCCGCGCTCCGCATCTGGCCGGGCCGCACCGCCATCGGCCAGAAGTTCTACGACGGCAGCCGCGGTCCCTTTGAAGTGATCGGCGTGGCCCCCAATGTGCGCGAAGTCAAACTGGAAGAGGAGACCGGCCCCGTCGTCTACCTACCCTACTGGCCGGAACCCGATGGGGAAATGACGCTGGTGGCGCGCAGCGTCTTGCCGCCCCAAATGATGGCTGAGATAATGAAACGCAGCTTGCGCGGCGTGGACTCTTCGCTGGCGCTGGAAACCCCCAGGACGCTGCGGCAGTCTGTCTCGCGCGCGGCCTCCCGCCAGCGCTGGCAAGGGCTGATCACGCTTGCCTTTGCCGTTGCCGCGCTGCTGCTTGGCGCCATAGGCGTCTATGGCGTCGTGGCCCAGGCTGCCGAGGAGCGTAAGTCCGAACTGGGTATTCGCGGCGCGCTCGGAGCAACCGGGGTCAATCTGGCTGGACTCATGTTTGGGCTCGGCTTGCGCCCCGTGGCAATCGGGCTAGCCATCGGCGGAGCTGCGTCTTTCGCTGTCACCCGGCTCATTGCCTCCTTGCTCTACGGAGTCTCTTCCGCCGACGCGGCTGTCTATCTGGCGGCCGGAGCGCTGCTCCTCTTGGTCACCTCCGTTGCCTGCGCGCTTCCGGCCTACAAAGCCGCCCGCGTCGATCCGGCTACTGCCTTGCGCGCGGACTAGTCCCAGTACTACCTCGGCGGAGTTCCCCCCAAGAATGACGCCATTCCCGCAGCGAATACGCGTTATAATACTGACCATGTCTTAGAAGGGCTTGGCTGTGAACCGCAAGGAGGACTGACCCTTGAAAACTGTACTATCGTGCGTGCTGATTGCACTGCTGACCACTCACCTCCCCGGTGTGGCGGTATACGCGCAAGATACAAAGCCGCCCGCAAAGCTCACCATCGTCATCATCGAAGGCGAAGGCGCTATCAACAACATCAAGCAGCGCGTCGCCCGAGAACCCATCGTCGAGGTGCGCGATGAAAACAACAAACCCCTCGCCGGAGCGAGCGTGGTCTTTACACTGCCGGGCCAGGGAGCGGGCGGCACCTTCACCAACGGTGCGCGCGTTCTCACCATGACTACGAACAATTCGGGACGCGCCACAATGTCGGGATTCCGGCCCAATAACCTGCAAGGGAACTTCCAGGTTCGGATCACCGCATCGCACCAGGGCCAGGTGGCGTCGGCAACCATTACGCAAACGAATGCTGTGGTCGGCGCGGCCGCGGGAGCAGGCGGAGCCGCCGGCGCGGCAGGCGCTGCGACGGGAATGAGTGTCGCCGCGAAAGTTCTGATCGTGCTGGCCCTCGTTGGAGTTACCGGCGGTGTGACCGGCGGCGTTGTGAGCACCCGCGGGGGCGGAACATCAAACGGCAACTCGGGCATCGGGCAGCCTCCTCCCGTATCGCGCGCCACTGGGATTACACCAGGTCCCCCGACCATCGGTCCGCCACGTTAGCTTACTGAGGAGATTCCGAAGGATGCGAAACTACATGCTGCTGATCTTTGCCACCGCCGCGGCGCTGTCTGCACAGCCTCCCATGGAAGGCCCCGTGGTCGGATGGGTGTGGGATGATCGAGTCCAAGCCATCCGCGCCATTCAAGGCATTCCCGGCTCCTCTCTTCTGGGCGATCCCGTCGACATCGGATTCCCACTCGCCAGTGCCGCCATTGCCAGCGCGGGCGAATTCGCTCTGGTCGTGTCCGGCGAAGGACGTGTTTTCCACGCCGGCCTCCGCGGACGAAAGCCCGTCACCGCCATTGATGTCCCCGCCGATGCGGCCGGCGTGGTTCTCAGCCCTGGCTCCAACGCCGCGGCCGTGCTGTACGGTAGCCGTGTACTTCTGTTGAAGAATCTCTCCACTCAGCCCGTGATCTCCGCCGATCTCGATCTTTCCGCGGCGGGCCTGCCGGCGCGGATTTCGGTGCGCGATGACGGCGGCGGCATGCTCGGCCTCTATCCCGATGGCGCCGGCCTCATCGCATTTGACCGCAATGGGAACCGCTGGCCCATCGCTTCGGCAAGCGGCGCGCGCAGCATACAGTTTCTGGACAACGGACAGGATGCTCTCATCGTTATGGATCGCGGCGTCGCCATTTTGGAAGACGCGCTCGGTAACGCCAGCCTGCGCATGCTGTGGGAGGGAAACGCCGAATCGGCTCTACCGTCCGGCAGGCGCTCGGCCGTTGTTCTGACGGACCGGGGTTTGCTCGCCATCAACCTGACGAACGGGGAAGCGCGCGAATTCGAGTGTGCCTGTCAACCCGTCCTCTTCCCCGGCTCGCGCCTGGCGTCTTCCGTCTTTCGGGTGAGCGGCATCACCGATGGACCTACCTGGCTTGCCGATTTGAGCGGGCCGCAGCCGCGCACTGTTTTCGTACCCGCGGCGGACCAGTAAGGAGAACATGAAATGACACCCCTCCATCGTCATTCCAAGCTGATTCTTCTGCTGGTGTTGTTGGCGTTTGCTCCCGTGCTCGCGTGGAGTCAGCCCGCTCTGAACATCGTTTCGGTGCCGCCGCTTCCCATTGGCGCCGTGGGCAACCCGTACTCTTTCCAATTCGTGGCCAGCGGCGGAACCGGCGCATACTTGTGGGTCACGCAGAGCGGCGCATTGCCGACCGGACTGAACCTCAGCGTCACCGGCGCTCTCACAGGTTCACCGACAACTGGAGGAAGTTACACCTTCACTGTGCAGGTGGTTTCGGGAAATCAAAATGCCTCCGCGACATTTACTGTAGTTGTCACCTCCGCGCTCACCATCACCACGGCGAACCTGAACGGGGCCACCATCGGGGTCGCTTATCAAATGCAGATGACCGCCAGCGGAGCTCTCGGTCCCATCACGTGGGCCATCGATTCTCAGCCAACGCCGCCGTCGTTCCTGCGCATTGATCCGACCACGGGAATCCTCTCAGGCACTCCAACGGCGTCGGGCAGTTTCGGCGTCACCATACGAGCCACTGATTCCACCACTTCAACCGTCCGCAACTATTTGCTTGCCGTTCAGGCTGCCATCACCATTCTTTCGACTTCCCCCTTGCCCGATGCCACCGTCAACAGTTCGTATCTGTACACCCTCCTCGCCAGCGGCGGATCATCCCCCGGCGGCGTGGCCCCAAACACTCAGACCACCGGTGCATTTGTATGGAGTTCGCAAGGCACGCTGCCGCCTGGGCTGCTCCTGAGCACTGCCGGGGTTATTTCCGGCACGCCGACATTCCCCGGCACTTACACTTTCACCATCACGGTGACCAGTGGCAACGCAAGCACCTCCAAAGTTTTCATCTTGACCGTTCAGCCCGGCATTACGATCATCACTTCGTCTCTCACTCAGGCGCGTGTGGGGACGCTGTACCAAATGCCGCTCGCCGCTACCGGAGGCGTCGGCACGCTCTTTTGGTTTCTGGACCTCGCTCCGCCCTTCCTGAGCATCGGTTCCGCCACGGGCATTCTCACGGGAACTCCGCTATCCACTGGCGATTTCTTCGTGGTTGTGCGGGTAAGAGACTCCAACAACAACACCGCCTCGCGAACCTATCCGCTCAACGTCTCTCAGAATATCCAGATCCTTCCGGAATCCCTGCCCAACGGCAATGTGGGCGTGGCATATTCCGCGGCCCTCTCGGCTACGGGCGGTCTCACACCCTATCGCTTTACTGCGCTGACGCAAACGCCTCCGGGCCTGACCATGGATATCTTCGGCGTCATTACCGGCACGCCCACGCAGGTGGGAACCTTCCCCATAAGAGTGCAGGCAACGGATGCCGTCAACGCCACGGCGGCAAAAGACTATTCCATTACCATCGGCGCGGGCGCGCTGCGCATTGTGACGGAGTCCCTCATTCGAGGCACGGCCGGAACTTTCTACAATCAAAGCATACAGGCCACCGGCGGACGATCGCCCTATGCGTGGTTCGTGTCGAGCGGAAACCTGCCGCCAGGACTTTCGTTGGATGGCAACGGCGCAATTACAGGCACGCCTACGCAAGTGGGCGATTTTGCATTCGTGATCGGCGTGCGCGATCAGGATCAAGTCAACGCCATCAAGAATCTCACCATTACCATCGGCGGTCAGTTCCGCATTACAACCACGGCGCTTCCCAACGGTACGGGCGGCATTGCCTACAACCAAACCATCGCCACAGCGAACGGATCGTCGCCTATCCGCTTCAGCGGAGTCAGCGGCAATCTTCCCACGGGGCTTTCTTTGGACTCCTCCACCGGCGTGATTTCCGGAACGCCAACGGCGGGCGGTACGTTCACGTTCACCATTGAGGCTCGCGATTCCAGCGGGCAAACCGCGCAGCAGTTGTACACGGTCATCATCACCATCACCAGCAATCCGCGCATCACCACGGAATCGATGCCGGGCGGTACCATCGGTCTGCCGTTCAACGCCATGGTGAACGTCGTGGACGGCACCAGCCCATTCACGTTCACGGTGAGCGCGGGAACTCTTCCTGCTGGACTGAGTATCAACTCGTCCACGGGTGCAATCTTCGGAAGCCCGGAATTGGCGGGCAGTTCAACATTCACCGTCCAGGTGCGCGACGCAACCGGCGCAACCGATAGTAAGCAGTACACCATCGTTGTCGCTTCCGGTTTGAGCGTGACGACCACAACGCTGGCGAACGGCATGGTGTCGTCGGCATACTCGCAAACATTGCAGGCGGCTGGAGGAACCTCTGGCCGCACGTGGTCCATCACCGGCGGCGCACTGCCGGGCGGACTCACTTTGTCCGCGGCCGGTGTGATCGGCGGAACGCCCACAGCGGCGGGCACTTTCACCTTCACCGTTCAGGTGCGCGATTCGCAGGGCAACACGGCCACCCGCCAGTTGTCCATTCAGATCGTCGCACTGTCGTTGAGCCAGTTTAGCTTCAACATCACGGGGCAACAGGGTCCCGGCATGCAGCCCGGGATTGCAGCAATGTTGAATGCACCGGCTCCGGTCGCGTTGACGGGAATCGTATCGTTCACCTTCCAATCCGACGCCGGCGGAGTCACCGATCCTGCTCTGCGATTTACCTCGGGCCCAACCGCGACGTTCACCATCGCCGCAGGTTCCACACAAGCGATCTTCTCCGGTGGATCGCTGGGGCTGCAATTGGGCACGGTGGCGGGAACCATCACGTTAACCGCCCGCATCATGGCGGGCAACATTGATGTGACGCCGGTGCCGGCTCCCACGCTCGTCATTCGGATTACGCGCAATGCGCCCTCCATCCAATCGACAACGGCAACGCGAAATGGCAATACGATTACGGTGGAAGTGATCGGCGTAGTCACCAGCCGCGAATTGGTCTCGGCGGACTTCGCCTTCGTCGTGCGTCCTGGTTCGAACGTCGGCGGAACAACGTTCACAGTGCCGCTAGGACCGGCATCCACTACGTTCTTCGGAAACCCGTCCTCCGTTCCATTCGGCGGTACGTTCCGGCTCACCATTCCCTTCACGGTGGATGGGGACGCGACGTTCTTTACAGGCGTTTCCGTGACGCTTGTGAATTCGGTGGGACGTTCGGAAACCACCAGCGCGAACTTCTAAGAATGAAACTACAATTTGCGTTCTTGATTTGCACCGCGGCGTGCGTCGCCGCCGATACGCCCACGGCGATTCCGCTATGGCCCGGCGGCGCTCCCGGTTCAGCGCCTGGCTCATCTCAGGAGCAGGTCCGCCTGTCAAACGGAGAACGCATCGTCTCTAATGTGCATAGTCCGTCGATCATTCCCTTTCTGCCGGAGAAGGCCTCGGGCGCGGCGGTCGTCATTGCGCCGGGTGGAGGTCATCGCGAAATGTGGACCGATCACGAAGGCCACAACATCGCGCAATACCTGGCCTCGCGCGGTGTAGCCGGATTTGTATTGAAGTACCGCCTAGCGCGCGAGAAGGATTCCAAATACACCATCGAAGGCCACGCGCTGGCCGATACACAGCGGGCGATTCGCGTGGTGCGCAGCCGCGCCGCCGAATGGAACATCGACCCGGAGCGGGTTGGCGTGATGGGATTCTCGGCCGGCGGCGAGCTTGCCGCGCTGGCCGCGGTGCGCGATGCCGTGATGACGGAGAGTTTCTCCGGCGCGGTGGATCA
This sequence comes from Candidatus Solibacter usitatus, assembly GCA_016191645.1. Lineage (GTDB taxonomy): Bacteria > Acidobacteriota > Terriglobia > Bryobacterales > Bryobacteraceae > CADEFT01. The sequence continues at coordinate 15,997 of JACPVQ010000131.1, read as the reverse complement.
ACTCAGCTCGAAGCCCTCGTTTCAGGTGCTGGTCTACCCGGCCATCCCCAAGGACATGAAGCTTTCCAAGGAAACGCCGCCCGCATTTCTGGTCTGTGGAGAGAACGATCGCCAGAACATTTCGCAAGGCTTGCCGGAGTTGTATCTGGCACTGAAACGCGCCGGCGCATCGGCCGAACTGCACGTCTACAGCGGCACGGGACACGGCTTCGGGATGCGCGAAACCATGAAGGGCGCGGTCGCGGGCTGGCCTGCGCGCTTTTACGAATGGCTGGATGCGCGCGGGTTTCTCAAGAAAAAGAACTAACCGCGCTTGATTTGAGCGAGCATCAGATCCACCACTGTGTATGGATCGGTTGTTCGATTGGCTACTTCGCGCGCGGCCTTTTCCAACTCCGCCTCGGGCAATTGTTCAAGAAGCCGCTCGCGCAGCATGCCGCGCAAACGCGGAAGCCACGTGGCGGCCGGATCGCTCTTCTTGCGCGCATGAACTTCGCGCATCGCCGACAGGCATTCGGCGATGCCCTTGCCCTCGCCTGCTACCGTTTGCACAATGGGCGTATCCGCGGCGCGCGGCGAAATGCTGATCATCGCGCGCAGTTCCTGTTCCAGCCGCGCCGCGCCGGGCAGGTCGGCCTTGTTGATCACAAACACATCCGCTACTTCCATGATGCCGGCCTTGATGGCTTGCACATCGTCACCCATGCCGGGCACCAATACAACCACTGTCACATCGGCGAGTCGCGCCACCTCCACTTCGTCCTGACCCACGCCTACGGTCTCCACCAGAATGGCGCGCTTGCCCGCGGCATCCATGAGCAACGCCATGTCGAGCGTGCCGCGCGCCAGTCCGCCGGCGTTTCCACGCGTCGCCATGGAGCGAATGAACACACCGCTGTCGTCGTGGTGCTGCTGCATGCGGATACGATCGCCTAAGAGCGCCCCGCCTGAGAACGGACTCGATGGATCCACGGCGATGATTCCCAGTGGCACTTTCTCTGCGCGATAGCATCGAGCCAATTGATCGACCAGCGTGCTCTTTCCCGCGCCAGGCGGACCCGTGATGCCGGTAATAAGCGCGTGGCCCGTGTGTGGAAACAATTGCCGCAGCAGATCCGATGCGCCGGATGCGCGGTTTTCAATGAGCGTCGCCGCCCGGGCCAGTGCCCTCTCATCGCCGGCGAGGATCCGTTCCAGCATGATCAAAGATTGAGAAGCTGCCGCGCGATCACCAGCCGCTGCACTTCACTGGTGCCTTCGCCGATGGTCATCAGCTTCGCGTCGCGGTAGAACTTCTCCACGGGGTAGTCTTTGATGTAGCCGTAGCCGCCGTGGATTTGCAGCGCGTCGTCGCAGATGCGCACGGCGGCTTCCGACGCATAGAGCTTCGCCATGGCCGACTCTTTGTTCACCATGCGCCCGGAATCCTTCGACACCGCCGCTTTGTACGTGAGCAGGCGCGCCGCTTCCAGCGCGGTGGCCATATCGGCGAGTTTGTGTTGTATGGCCTGAAACTCCGAGATGAAGCGGCCGAATTGCTTGCGCTGCTTGGAGTATTTCAACGCCGCGTCATACGCCCCTTGCGCGATCCCCACCGAAAGCGCCGCAATGGAGATGCGCCCGCCGTCCAGCACGCGCAGGCTGTCGATGAATCCTTCTCCGGCATTTCCCACCAAGTGCGATTCCGGCAGACGGCAGTTCTCAAACAGCACCTCGCCCGTGGCGCTGGCGCGGAAACCCATCTTGTTTTCCTTCTTCCCCAAACGGAAGCCCGGAGTGTTCTTCTCAAACAGAAATGCCGAGATGCCGTGATGCGCCGCGGCGCGATCCGTAACGGCCATGCCGATGATGACATCGGCGTAGTGAGCGTTTGTGGTGAACGTCTTGCTGCCGTTGAGAACCCAATGCGCGCCGTCTTTCACGGCGGTGCTGCGCGTACCAGCGGCGTCGGAGCCTGCTTCCGGTTCGGTGAGCGACCACGCGCCCAGCCATTCTCCGCCGGCAAGCTTCGTCAGATAATGGCGCTTCTGTTCCTCGCTGCCCGCGATGAAGATGTGATTGGCGCACAGCGAAGTATGCGCCGCGTTGATCAGGCTGATGGAAGGATCGACGCGGGCCAGCTCTTCCAGAATGATGCAGTAGTCGAGATAGGTCAGCCCCGCGCCGCCGTACTCTTCGGGAAAGATGGAGCCCATGTAGCCGAGTTCGCCGCACTGGCGAACCACGTCTTCGGGAAACGTCTGCGCCTCATCCCACTCCATCACATGAGGCCGGATCTCCGATTCCGCGAAGTCTCGAACACTCTTGCGAAGTTGCTGTTGATCCTGCGTGAAATCGAAGTTCATGCGCCCTGGCGTTTAGACGATCTCCTCGCGGCCGGCGTCCCATTTGATCGCACGCTGCTGGCGGTAGCTTTCCACAGCCATGCGGCATGCCACCGAGACGCGGAAGCCGATCTCGAAGGAACAGTTCGGTTCCGCGCCCGAGCGCACGCAATCGAGAAAGTTCTGCATGTGCGCGCGCGGCGCACTGCGCGTTTCGCCAAGCACCTCCGCATCCTTGGGGCGATTCTCTTTCTGCGGCCGGTAGCGGATCTGCTGATTCTTGTGAATAGTTCCCTCGTCGCCCAGGATGTGCTCCTCCGCGCCCAGGTAGCTGTTGCCGAATCCCGAAGCCCAGGTCACAAGAAGTTCCTCCGGATGCTCCATCGAAACGTTCATCGTGTCCGGAACTTCGCGGCCGTCTTTCCACAAATAGACTCCGCCCGTAGTGGTTACTTTGCGGGGAATCTCCAGCTTCAGCGGCTTGTACCAGAACGCCAGCTGATGGCACATGTTCTCGTAGAAATTGCCGCCCGAGTAATCCCAGAAGAATCGCCAGTTGACGTAGCGGTTGGCGTCGAACTCACGGCTGGGCGCTTCGCCGAGAAACGATTTCCACAGAATGTTCTCCGTGGTCATGTCGGGAAACACGGGCCGCGACCACTGTGGTTTCCCATGCGCCGAATTGCGGAACATGTGCGACTCGATCATTGTGATCTTGCCCATCTTGCCCGCGGCGAGCATGTTGACGGCGTCCGTCATTTGTCCCGACGAGATCGATTGGTGGCCAATCTGCACGGCGCGCTTGCCGCCGATCTTCTTGTAGGCCGCGCGCATGCGCTTGGCATGCTCGACGGTGAACGCCATCGTCTTTTCCTGGTAGATATGTTTGCCCGCTTCGGCTGCGGCGCAAAAATGCTCGGCGTGCAGATGCTGCGGCGTGGCGATGAGTACCGCGTCGATGCTCTTGTCATCGAGCAGATAGCGGTAATCGAGGTAGGTCTTGGCGTTGGGAGCAAGTTGCTTCGCGTCTTCCAATCGCCGCGTGTAGATATCGGCGAAGGCCACGAATTCGGTGTTCGGACAGGCGATGGCTTCGCGGGCAATTTGCTTGCCGCGGTCACCCGGGCCGATGATCCCAAGACGGATGCGGTCATTCGCACCCAACACCTGCGACGGGGCCAGACTTCCGGCCAGACCTGTGGCAACGCTGCCGATAAAGCTGCGGCGTGAATCCATAGAAGAAGGAACTCCTTACCGATTCATCGTATCATTATCGGTCTTGCGGGCTGAGAGGATCGACGGCAATGGAATCAGCGATGGTTCAAGAAGGCGATCAGATCGGCCATCTCGGGACCGGTGAACGTCGGCCAGTGTACTCCCTGCTTCTCCATTTGCGAGAGCATTTTCGGACCATGCTGCCAGACCGCGGAAGCCATTTGGGGTGCCGAGAATTGGCCCGCCTTGCTCTTCAGACTGGGCCCGGCGACGCCAGACTGGTCATGGCAGGCACCGCATTTTCGCGATGCAAAGAGACGCCCGCCGCGAGCAGGTTGGCCTTTCTCTTCGAAGTAGCGTTTGGCGAACAAGAAGGCGATCAGCTGGCTCATCTCGTTTTCCGACAGAACGGGGAAGTCCATCTTGCTCGCCGCGGCGCGGCTGCGCATTTGAGGCAGGTGGTTCCACATGCGCGCGCCGAGTTCGGTGAAGGTTCGCGCATCGCGAGTCAAGCCGACCAGGTCGATCTTGCCCGCCTCCGTGACGCCCATTGTGTGACAGCGGTCGCATCCGCGTTGCGTGAAAAGTTTCTCGCCGGCCGCGGGATCGTCGAACACCAGCGCCGGCGAAGCATCTGGCTTACCCGGCATGTTGCGCACCCACACCAGCAGGTCGATCATCTCCTGCACAGTGAAGGTCGGCCAGCGAATGCCGCTCTTTTCCATCTCCGCCATCATCGCCGCGCTGTGATTCCACAAGTGGGCGGTCCAGCGAATGCGGTCGGCGATGGCGGGCCACTGCGATACCGGCGGGCCGCGCCGCTGCTCCCCCTGGGAGGTCAGCGCGTGGCAGGTGCCGCACTTCTTGCTTGTAAAGAGGCTCTTGCCCCGTCCCGCGTCTCCCGCATGATCGAAGTAACGGATGGAGTAGAAATGCGCATACAGATCGGCGATTTCCGTGACGCCAAGCGGCGGCACCTCCAGACCCTTCGATTCCATGGCGCGCCACATCACCGGCCCGTGGTTCCACATCGTCGCCGACATGGTGGCGGGAGTGAACTCCTTACTCGATCGCCGCGCCAGGTCCGGCGCCGTGGTTCCCCCGGCTCCGCGCAAGGAGTGACATTGCGTGCAGTTGCGCTGCGAGAGGATCTCCACGCCTCGCCGCGCATCGCCGTACTGTCCGGCCATTGGAAAACCTGCCACCGCCAAGCAGACAACAACTCTGCCGGCCCATCCGCACACTGAGAAGAAGGATGCCGGAGTGAAGACTCTTAAGAGCATGGCGTCTCTCCGTAAATGAATATTCCGGCGAGTCGCGCGGTGATTCCGAACAGAACCACGAACGGCATTCGCTGCCGAATGCGCGGCCGCGACGCTCGCAGGATTATTGTGGAACAACTGTTTGGGTTCGTCAAGAATAACTTCACATTGATCAAAAACAAAATTTCACGCGTACGCGGCAGTGGTTAATTGGCGCAATCGAAGTAGGGTGTGTGGGGGAAACGGCGCACTCTTCGTGCGATCTCCACCACGCCCGCTCCAAACAGTGCAGGCCTACTTTGTTTCCACGATTTGGTTATCGAATTGCACCGCCGCATAGCATTTTTGGTGGCGGACAGCATTTTTATTAGAGCCTGTGGCCTCATGCGTGGTTCATTCATACCTGGATGCTTGGTAAGGCGTCGCGACAACGGACCTTGCAGTAAACGAAACATCTAGGAGAACGCACATGCGGCATCGGTTCGATCAGTCCCGCCTTGCGGGAGTGGGCAATTCTGCATTTCTGCTCTGCGCCGTGATGCTCCTCTCGCGCGCGAACGCCTTGGCGCAGGGCACCTCCGCTGCGCCGTCAACCGGACAATCCGAATACGTGGGCGCGGAGACTTGCCTCACCTGTCACGAAGATCAAAAACGTTTTAACCGCACCATCATGGGCAAAGTCCTCGCCCGGCCGCGCACGGCGCAGGAGAAGCTCGGTTGCGAAGCCTGCCACGGGCCAGGCAAGGCGCACGTCGATGCCGGCGGCGGCAAGGACACCATTCCCCTGCGCTTCGCCAAGGATGCCAACGAGCCGGCGGAACGGAAGAACAACGCTTGCCTCGCCTGCCACAGCAAGGGGGAGCGCATGTTTTGGGAAGGCAGCCCGCACCAGTCGCGCGGCATCGCCTGCGTGGATTGCCATCAGATTATGACTCCCAAGACCATCACGCTGTCCAACGAGAGCCGCTACAAGGCTCCTCTTGCCGACGTGCGGTCACTGAAACAAGACCAGCCGGATCTCTGCCTGCGCTGCCACCAAATGCGCCGGGCGCAACTGCAACGCTCTTCGCACATGCCCTTTCGCGAAGGAAAGGTAACCTGCACCAGTTGCCACAATCCACACGGCACGCCCAATCCCAAACAGCTGATCCAGAGCACAACCAATGAGAATTGCTTCAGCTGTCACGCTGAACGTCGCGGCCCCTTCCTGTGGGAGCACCCGCCAGCCGTGGAGAATTGCGGCAATTGCCACGAAGCGCATGGCTCCACCAACCCGCAGTTGCTAAAAAGCCGCGCCCCGAAACTTTGCCAGCAATGTCACAACGACGGCCAGCACCGTTCCTCGGCGTATGCGAACGTCATGCCTTCCGCGGGAAACCGGACGCCAGCCGGATTCAACAATCGAGTGGTGAACAGAGGCTGCGCCAATTGCCACTCCAGGATTCACGGATCGAATCATCCGGCGGGAAACTATTTCACGCGCTAGCGAGGAGAGGAGGATGAAAATGACAAAACAGTCTTTGGTGGCCGCGCTGCTTCCGCTGCTGCTCTTCCCAACTCTCGCCCTATGCCAGGATGAGCGTGAACGGGAGAAAAGTATCATCGAGCTTGGCGTGCGCGGGATTACGGGCACTGTCGATGATCGAAGCGGTCTCGGCGGCGTTCCGTTCAGCTTCGGCTTTCGTCCCGACCTGCTGAGTTCCGGCATCAACACGTACAGGGATTTCAGGAACGGTATTTACATTCCGCGATCCAGCATTCTGGTGGAGCGCATTCTGGACACGAACAGTTACTTCCGGTTGCAAACCGCCAGTAATGGCATCGCCTTTCAAGGCAGCACGCTATCCAGGGATCAGAGCCTTTTGGCCACAGTGGGGCAGTACGGCTTGTACAAGCTGCAATTCGTTTGGGACCAAACGCCGCATATCTTCAGCGGCACCACGCGTTCTCTGTACAATCAAACGAGTCCGGGCGTGTGGAGGTTCACAGGCAACCGGGCCACTCTCGATGCGGCGCGCCTGGCCAACACGGGTGCCGCCTTGCTCAACGCGCTCAACTCGCAGGTCGCGAACGCATTCCCGGACGTTCAGAAGACTCTTCGCAAGACCGGTAGCGGCCTGGCAAGCTGGAACATCAACCCGGATTGGAATATTGCCGTCTTTTTCTCCCGGCAAAACCAGCTGGGTACGCGGCCGCACGGCATGTGCTTCGGCAATAGCCCGGGCTGCTTCTGGTCGGAGGTCCCGGAAAACCTCAACTACTTCACCGACACGGTCAAAGTGAGCACCGGGATCGGCCGGAAATCCTGGGAAGTACAACTTGGGTTACGCCGCCAGAGCTTTGAAAACCAGGTTCCCAACATGCTGGTGGAGAATCCGTTTTCCAATGGCGTGAACAGCACTACCGTTTCCAGCAACGGCAACATGAGCCTCTATCCGAATAACCACGCGTTGAACATGCTGTTCGGCGGTGCGCTGAACTCCGGCCGGTTCCACTTCATGAGCAGCGTCAGCCCTGGCCGGAACTCGCAGAACGATCCGTTTGTAGCTTACACGACGAATCCGTTTCTGCTCGCTCAAGCAGGAGCGGCCGCTCCCCTGCCTTTACCGGCGCGCAGCCTAAATGGGGCTTTCACACGAAGGATGCCGAACTCAGCGGCACGTGGTTTTTCAGCAGGAAGAATTCCGTGAAGCTGCTGTATGCGCGTCAGTGGTTCGATCGCAAACATCGCGATGTCGGGCAGACCATCGAAGACAGCTACAAATTCGCCGTGGACCTGAAGCCGGGGAAGGACTTCACGTTCCGCATCTCGGGGGCGCGACAAAACCGGGAGCCCCAGGAGACCGAATATGAGTGGTTCCTGCTGCCGGGGACGCAGCGGCCTGACGAAGGCTTCCGGCGTCGCAACCGGGTCGATCTGCTCACGCAGTACGATCTCACCGGCAGGCTGAGCGTTTCGGGGTTTTTCGCGACCACGCAGGACAATTTCAACCGCCGCAGCGACCTCACCAGCCTCGTGCCGTTGGGAGATCCATCCTTGGTGAAGATCACGACGGCTCGTCCCACGCCCGCCTATGGGCCTTACTACGTCTATGGCGTGTTGCGGGATTTCGGTTGGAATTGGGGCGGCGACTTCGATTATCTGCTCAGCCAAAACGTCACGCTGTTTGGCGAGTACGCGCGGGAGCGCGCTTCGCACCATATGGTGTCGCGGCAACGGTCCAGAAATACCGCCAGTCAACTGGGCTGCCCAAGCGTGGTGGGCGCAAACGACTGCGATCCCATCAACGATTGGTTTACGCTTACGCGGGGAATCGTCGATACCTACACCGTGGGCGCCGATCTAAGCTTGCACAAGCGCCTCAACGTGAGCATGTATTACAGCCTCGCCGCTTCCAAAGACAATAGTTTCACTGACGGAGTGAACTGTCAGATCGGCGCGGGGCCGAACGATTACTGCCGGACGAACTTTACGAATTGGATGCTGGACAGTGCGGTCAATCGCGTCGTAACGTTCAGCTTCCCCGAAACCGTCAACCGCCTTCACGAGGTCGACGTATTCGCGAAGTTCCAGTTGAGCAAAAGCCTCTACCCGAAATTCGAATACCGGTTTGAGCGCGTGGATTACAAGGACTTCCAGACCTCGGTGATGAATCCAACCGCTTATGTCGGACCCGTGATCGACCCGGCCGGGACCACGGGCCTGCAACGGATGTTGTTCCTTGGCGCGGATACGCCCGGCTTCAAGGTACACGTCTTCAAAGCTACGTTGGAATATCGCTTTTAAGCTCAATCCACTCGTCAAACCGCCGTGCTAGTCTGGAAACACCGGACTGTGAGAACCATAAGCCTGCGGCGGATCCTATTCCTTGGCGCGTGTTTCCTCCTGTTGAGTTCGCTCTACGCTCTCCAACAGCCGTTCCGCGTCTACCCCGGATTTGAGCACGCCGGCGATCGTCTGCCTTCCGATGCCAGTGAGAAGACGGAATGGGTTTTCGCGCGGCTGATGTATCCACCGCTCGGCGGTTTTGCCGGACGGCGTCGCGGCGGATTGAGCGACTGGCGCATGGGCGTCTCCTACTGGACCATGGATTATCCGACATCGGACCGCCATTGTTCGCAGCTTCTGCGCAGACTCACGCGCGTTCATGCGCGATCTGTGGAGCCCCCAACACCTGCGACGGGGCCAGACTCCCGGCCAGACCTGTGGCAACGCTGCCGATAAAGCTGCGGCGTGAATCCATAGAAGAAGGAACTCCTTACCGATTCATCGTATCATTATCGGTCTTGCCGATTGAAAAACAGGCCGTTAGCAGTTCTCAGCAGGCCTCTTCTGATACACACTGTACGCATCTTCATAAGGGTTGTACGAACTGGCCCTCTTAGGATTCCAATCGTTCGCGATGAAACCCAATACTTCCGTTCCGTCGGCTTGAAAGCGCCGCCTAGCGGCTACCGCTGCGTCGCGTGTTGTCTTGCCCATGCGGAGCACGAGGATTACCGTGTCCGCAAGCCGCCCTATGACGCGGGCATCGGACATCTGAAGCATGGGTGGAGTGTCAACGATAATGACGTCGAAATGAGGCCGCAGCCCCTGCAACAACTCCGTCGCCCTCGCGGAATAGAGCAGATTATGGGTGTTCTTGGAAGTTGGTCCGCTTGGCAGTACCCATAAGCCGGGAACCTCGGTATCCTGAATCGTGTTGCTAATAACGTCCTCATCCAAGTAGTCGCTCTGCCTGAGAAGGCCACTCAAACCAAAACCGTTCTCAAGCGAAAAAATAGAATGGAGCCGTGGTCTGCGCATATCACCATCAATCAGGAGTACGCGTTGATTGACTTGCGCCAACGCCAGGGCGAGGTTCGTTGCGACCGTTGTCTTGCCTTCACCGGGATTCGGAGAAGTGAAAACCAGGAGTTGGGCGCCCGGCTCTGCTGACCTGCTGAACATGATGGATGTCAGAGTTGTATGGAAGGATTCCGTAAACAGCGAGTCCCGCTTTTTCCAAACGGCAAGTTCCACGCTCTTGCGCACGGGATCGACCGCCTCGTCTCTTGATCCGGCAGACACTCCGAACCGTGCTCCGGGAATCGCTCCGAGTTCGGGAATCCCCAGATAGAAGGCCGCGTCGCCAACATCTTGCAGGCGGCGATCCGTGACCTCGCGGAGAATGACAACTCCCACGCCAATGAGCGTGCCGAATAGGAACCCCAGAACGGCAGAAAGCAGATGGTTGGGCTTGTAGGGACGGGACGGCACAGTCGCCGCGTCGACGACGCGCACATTGCTGGCGCGCATCGCCGATGCAACGCCCGCCTCCTTCACGCTCTGCAACATGGATTCGTAGAGCTGCCGGTTCGTATCGACCTCCCGTTTCAGTATGTTGTAGTGGACGGACTTCGCCGACTGGTTGGTAACCAGCCTCACCTGATTGGCGTAGTCGGCTTCCAGAAGTTTCTCCCGCCGGAGTGCGGCATCGAAATCGTTGCGCACTCGGCGGATGATATTCATGCGGTGCGCCTTTTGGGCCGCCTCTAGTTGTGAAACTTGAGCGGTCAATCGCTGTACCCGGCTGTGAGCCGGCGTGAGAAGCGAACCCAGTTCGGCGACTTGACGGTGCAAGTCGGTCAACTTAACCTGGTAATCGCGCAGTGTGGCATCGTTCACGACGTCTGCCAATGTATCCACGGGGCTCGATGAGGTTAGCTCGAATTGCGATTGCTTGTTCACGCGATCCGCTTGAGCTTTTGATAACTCCGCCTGATATTGACGAAGTTTTTCTTCCGCCACGCTGTCTTTCTCCGAGGTGAACATCAGCCCGTTAGCCCGCGCGTAATTCTGGAGTCCATCTTCGGACTTTTCGAGCTGAATCTTCAACTCCTTGATCTGTCCATTGAGAAAACTGCTCGTGCCCTCCGTGGATCTCAAACGTCCTTCGAGATTGGCCGACACATACTCACTGGACAGGACATTAAGAAAGTCGGCGGCAAGTTGAGCATCTGTCGAGTCGAACTTAATTTCCGCTATGCGAGTATTGGGTGTGCCTTTCACCGAAAGATCCCGTATCGCCCTATTGAGGGCCCTCTCTCTAGCGGGCATTTCACCCGGCTGAGGAAGCCCAAGCAACTCTCGCCACCGGGAAACATCACCCTGTGAGGACGTGAACTCCGGGCGTTTGTCCAAGTTGAGTCTGTCGATGACCCTGCCTACCAGCGTCCTGCTTTTGAGAATCTGAATCTGCGTCTGAAAGTAGGCATCGGCGGCGGCGTACCCTGACGAAGCCGTGGGATCGACGTTCTTCATGTTCAGATAATTTTCGTTGAAATTCTGAATCTCGACGGAAGCGCGAGCTTGGTAGATGGGAGTTTGAGGAATCGTGTAGAGTACGGCCGCCAGGACTCCCAGAATCGTCGCCGAAAGAACGATCCACTTGCCTCGCAAGAGGATAGGCCAATACTCCATGAGAGGCATGGGTTCCTCATCAGAGGTAACCGTGTAGTACTGCCCTTGTTGTGGTTCAACGGCGACGATCTTTCGCCCGTTGAAGCTCTCGCAAGTCAATTCCGAATTTTGAGGATTCCGGCCAGGTCGCATGTTTTTCATTGACTCCTATGTATTGTGTTAACGGCCGCGCCAGATTAATAGTCCGGAACCGGTTTGCACCGCCATCTCCAACGGGCGACGCGTCTCACGTAACTGTTCGGAATGAACAGAATGTCGTCGGCGCGCAGTGCAACGTCTTCGTCTTTCCCGGCGAGAACTCTCTTGAGATCGAGCGCGATCTCGCTTCTGGGTGAATTCTCATCCGGGGAGCGCAGGATCCTGGCATGCTGAGGAGCGGCATTGGGCGACATTCCTTCGGCCAGTGAAAGAACCTGGAGAACAGAAATATTCTGCCGCTCAGTCATTACGAACCCGCCGGATTTCTTCACTTCGCCGATGACGTAGACCATCGCAGCCCGCGAGACTGAGATAACATCGCGCGGCTTGATAAGAACGTTTTCCGTGGGGCTCTTTGCTTCCGTGATTACTTTGAGATCGATTTCGGCGATGCTGAACTTGCCTGCCGGATCCGGCGCTGCGCCGGGTATGGGGATGACTCCCCATTCCATCTCGCGTGTGATTTTTACGCGGTATCCAGCGTCCTCGCGCAAACCCCCGGCAAGGGCTAGCATCTCGATGAGAGTCTTGCGGCCTTCCAGTTGATGCACCCCCGGATTCTTCACTGCTCCGACCACGGATACCGGCTGGCTTCGGAACTCATTGATGTCCACCGAAACCTGCGGGTGCCGCACGACCACCTTGAGCCGCTCAGTCAGTTCGTTTTCCAGTTGCTCGATTGTCAGCCCACCCGCGGGCACGCGACCGACCTGTGGAAAACTGATGAAACCGCTCTGCGGGATGCGCACCGTACGTTCGATGTCTTCGATATCGGAAGTGCGAATCGTGATCTGATCGTTTGGCCCCAGAACATAGGTTGCACGCAACTGCGGCGCTGACGGAGCCTCCCCAAGGGCGATGGCTTTAACTGCTAGTAAAGCGGCGATGATCTCCATTAAGCGATTTCGCATTGGATTACCTTCTTTCCAGCATCTTGTCCCTTATTGTCGAGACTAAGACAGTTGCCTTCGTCCAGCAACATCCTGAGCCGCTCCAACTCGCGCTCGCAGCGTTGCAGCCTCGTGCTGAGCGGTTCCAATTTGGTGTCCAGCGCCGTTTCCCCATGGCGGCTCTCCTTTTTCAACCGATACAACGCGGAACGCGCCAGGTCGGAAAGGCTACTCGCACCTTCGGAGATACAAAGGTTTTGAAACTCCTCGTACTCTCGTTGAAAGACCCGGAAACTGACAAGCCGCAAGCGGCGATCGATGACTGCCATGATGACGTGTCCTTGACTGTTGGAACTAACTTCACCTTACTGTTAGGCCTGATGAGAACATTACGGCAGCCCAACCGGGCATTCAACTAGCGAGGACGTACTACGGTGTCCAGTACTGTACTAGCGAGTAGTCCTGTTTCCTTGTTGGGAATCCGCCGCTGACATGTGTAATACGAATGTATTGAAGTATTTTCGAGTAACAGTCATTTTGTGTCTTTACGGAAACGAAGGCCGCCTGTAAGATCGCTGAGTAGGAGTTGCTAAATGTTTTTTGCACGCAAGGCGATTTTTTTGGGTGTCGCGGTCCTGGCCGCCACTTTCAGTTCGGGACCGTCCCCGAGCTTTGCATACGATCGCGGCTGTTTTGACGACAAGGAAGAAGACCGCCGCGAAAAACTGGCGCGGGAAGCCGCTGAGCGGGCATGTGAGCGTCAGGCGGAGACCGCGGAGAGGGCCTGCCGCTCCCTTAAGGGGAAGGCCAGGGAGGCCTGCGAAAAGGCAGCCGAGTCCGCTGAAAAGGCCTGCATGAAGGCTATCAAGGATGCCGACAAGTTGGAAGACAAGCTGGAAAAGCTGAGCAAGAAATGCGATGACAAAGATCATGGTGGCGGCGGCGGTGGCGGCGGCGGTGGCGGTCATGTCCACCGGCCCGGATGCGGTCACTGATAAATAGCGTCGCCGGCGTACTGCGGTGTCTCTGTTCCCTCTGATACTATGTGCGGTGATGGTTGTGTACTCTTGTGCAGCCATCGCCATCCAATCCGGCCGTGAGTTCCTCATCGGATCTCTCCTCTATCCGGACGCTTTGCTTGTCCGGTCTGGCCTGCAAAAAATCAGGAATGGCGATTGGGCCGGCGCGGAACCCTTGTTCCTGCGCGCGCTGGCGCGAGATCCCGCGTCCGCTTATCGCTGGTCCGACACGGGCAACGTGTTCCGCGGACTGGGCCGGAAAGAAAAAGCTAGAATCTGCTACCTCAGGGCCGCCGAACTCGGCCGGTACTCTCCCCCCGTGCTGTTGCGCGTGACTCGCGCTCTCTTCGATTTGGACGCCACGGAGGAAGCGTTCACCTCCGGCGGCCGCTTGCTTGCCTTGACCGACGCCTACGACAAAGAAGTATTCCGCCAGTACGATTATTTGCGGCTTCCCGCCACAGCCGTATATGATCGTGGGATTCCTCGCAATGGCCGGCCCGCGGGCGCATACTTCCAGCACTTGCTGGAAAGGGAGGCTCCATTGGAGAACCTGCGCGACGCCTGGCAGCGCGCCACTGCGCTGAATGGTGTGGATGATCCGCTGGCGAACCGATACGTCGAATACTTGTTGAAGCAGGGCGAACACTCGACCGCCGCCGAACTGTGGAGAAAACACCTGGGGTCGCGTCCGGGCGCATTCGAACGCGCCAATCTTCTGGTAAACGGTGGTTTCGAGATGACTCCAACGGCGGGCGTCTTAGACTGGAGGGTGTTCGATTGTCCCGGCGTGACGGCGATACGCGATTCGCAAGTGGCGCATTCGGGCAGAACTTCGCTGCGCATCAACTTCCATGGCAACAGCAATCTGTCCTATGGTCATGTGTCACAAACAGCCGTCGTTGCACCTGGGCATTATCGATTTCAAGCCTACCTCCGCGCCTCGGAAATCACCACCGATGAAGGAATCGGATTTCTCATCCACGGCAACGAAGATGCGTCTCGCCTCCACGTCACAACGGACAGGATCACGGGAACGGCGGAATGGATCAAAGTAGAGAAGGTATTCAGCGTCACTTCCTTTACGAAGTCGCTTTCGATCAAGGTGATTCGCAATCCCTCCGCGAAGTTCGACTCCGACATCCGCGGGACGGTCTGGATTGATACCGTAAGTTTAGTGGCCGCGAATTGAGGACTCAGCTGAAAGCAGTGGCGCTGGCGGGCCTAACGGCCATTCTGGGCTTCGCCGTCTTTGCGCGAGGCGGTGTGGTCTACAGCCAATGGAACTATTGTCTGCTTGCCATGGGATTGCTTGGCTGCATCCATTGGATTGGCATGCGCGGCGAAAAGAGACCGCCTCCGCTGGAACGCGCGCTGAAATGGCCGTTGGCGCTGCTTCCCTGCTACGCCCTGTTCCAGATCATTCCACTGCCGGTGACGTTGTTGCGAATGCTTTCCCCCAGCCGCGCTGCGCTTGAGGATGCTCTGCAGCCGGTCACGGGCGTGAGCGGTTTCGCGACCCTGAGCGTCGTGCCGGAAGGGACGCTGCAGATGCTTCTTCAGATTTGCGCCTACACCGTCTGCTTCCTGCTGGTACGCGACTTGGGCTTCCGTCTGCGGCAGAGACGCTGGTTGCTTGCCGCGCCCCTTGTGGCGATTGGACTCCTGGAAGCCATTTACGGGCTGCTGGAATTCTCAACGGGGAGCGAAGTGTCGGGGACTTACCCCAATCGCAACCACTTCGCCGGATATCTCGAAATGGTGCTGCCGTTTTGCGTGGTCTACGCTCTGGCGGCGGCGCGTCAGGTGTGGGCGGACGACGGCGGTCCGCCCTCCCATCTGCGGAGCGCCATCGCGGGAATCGCGGCCGCCGCGATGATGGTGGCCATCCTCTGCTCGCTATCGAGGGGAGGACTCTTGTCCTCCATCCTTTCCATGCTAGTGATTGCGGCACTTCTATTGGCGGCCCGGGGAGCCACGGCATTGAGGAGGTTGGCTCTGTCCGCCGTAGTGGTGGCCGGAATTGTTGGCGTCACCGTTTTTCTTTCCCCGCAAAAATTGTTGCAGCGGCTGGCTTCCGAGGAATTCCTCTCTCGATACGACATCTGGGTGGAAACCGTTCCCATGATCAAGGCTTACCTCTTGTTTGGCTGCGGACTGAACGGATTCGAACCCGTCTTTCTCCATTACAGAATCAGTCTGCCGACGCGTATCGCCGACTATGCGCACAATGATTATCTGCAACTCCTCGCCGAAGCGGGAATTGCCGGATTCCTCATCGGCTCGGCGTTATTCCTGGGCATCCTGTTCAGAATCGTGAAGTCCGCCATCAGTCATCCCACGCCAAAAAGCCAATACCTCGCGATGGCATGCGCAGGTTCCATGGCGGCAATTGCACTTCACAGCTTCACGGATTACAACATGTACATTCCCGCCAATGCACTCCTGCTGTCCTGGATCACGGGAATTGCCGCCAGTATCCGCACACCAGTCAACAACACTACATCCTCATAAACCGCCGTGCTAGTCTGGAAACACCGGACTGTGAGAACCATAAGCCTGCGGCGGATCCTATTCCTTGGCGCGTGTTTCCTCCTGTTGAGTTCGCTCTACGCTCTCCAACAGC
>JACPVQ010000148.1 GCA_016191645.1 Candidatus Solibacter usitatus | reverse complement strand
GATCTGGAGATCTGCCCCACATCGGTTTTCATCACGATTCGTGGGCCCCGAGGCCCATAAGGACAGGTCTGGAGCCCTGACCCCACAAATGGAGTGAAACGAAACTCCGGCCGGCGTCGTATTAAGTTCCATGACCAGAGCGATGCTATTCGTGTTTTTGCCCGTGCTCGCGGCTGCCGCCGACCTCACGGGCTCTTGGAATATCAAACTTGTGCGTTTCGGAGAAGAGTTCGGCACGGCAAGAGTGGAACTGAAATCCGAAGGGACGAAAGTCACCGGAACCCTGAACGAACTCAAACTGGAAGGGACATCGAACGCGGACCAACTGTCGATCACAGCCATCAGGCCCGACGGTTCGCCGTGGGCCAAGCTCGACGGCAAAGTTCAAGGTGACGACATCGCCGGCACGGTGAAACAGGGCGCCGACGAGTTCGCCTGGAAAGCGCGCCGCGTCGTGGTAACCGCTGCCGCTCCCAGGACGCACACCTTCGAGCCCACCGTTTTCCACCGCGTCTTCTCCGGAGCCATCGCTGCCGCCGCGCGCATCCATCCCGGCGATACGGTCCGTACCACCACCGTCGATGCCGGAGGCTTTGATGCAAAGGGCACGCGCCGCTCCATGGGAGGCAATCCGGAAACGGGGCCTTTCTATATTGAGGGCGCGATGCCCGGAGACACGCTGTCCATAAAGTTCCATCGCATCCGCCTCAATCGCGATTCCGCGCGCAGCGGCGACCGCATTGTGCCTTCGGCCGTGACGGCGAACTACCATCGCAACGCCAAGTTTGATGATAAGTTCGACAGCGAATGGAAGCTGGACCGTGCTGCAGGCACGGCACGGCTTGCCAAGCCGACCGATCGTCTCAAGAATTTTCAAGTGAAAACGCAGCCGATGCTGGGATGCGTCGGTGTTGCGCCGCCCGCCAATCAAGCCTTTCGCAGCGGCTGGCTCGGCTCCTGGGGCGGCAACATGGACTACAACGGACTTCGCGAAGGAGTCACCGTCTATCTTCCCGTCTATCAGGAAGGCGCGCTGCTATTCGTCGGCGACGGCCATGCGCTGGAAGGGGACGGCGAACTGAACGGCGACGCGCTGGAGACATCCATGGATGTCGAATTCACAGTGAACCTCATCCGCGGCAGGAGCACTCAGGGTCCGCGTTTTGAAAACGACGATTTCCTCATGGCATCGGGGATCGCCAATTCCCAGGCTGCAAAGATTTTCTTTGGTTGCGGCTGTGCTGCTCTGTGGGGCAGATCTCCAGATCTGCAGCGGGATCTCCAGATCCCGCATGGCCTCGCCGGAGGCCATCGGCTGCTATGCAGCCGTTTGCGGCTTTTCGATTTCCGCCGGCAGAGGCGGTCTGGAGACCGCCTCGCAGATCTGGAGATCTGCCCCACACAGCAGCATGTTCAAAGATTTCGGGTACTGCGCGAGAATTCTCCCAAGATGCGGCGCTTTCCTGGTTTTCAGCCACGGCTTTGTCGCCGCATGACTCCCCAGTAAATTACTTTACCCGCTTGGCAACCCATTCGATGGTCTGTCCGCCTTGAATGCCATCGACCGTGAACTTGATCTCGTCCTTGCTCAGAACTTTGCCCTTGTAGTTCAGCTTCGCCTCGTTGTCCTGGAATTTCACAACGATGGTGAACGAGAGATTGTCGCCGTCGATCTTGCCGTCATTGATTGTGGACTTGCCCATCATCGAGCTGACCGTTTCGCCGGTCAGCTTGCTTCCTTCGGCTTTCAACGAGAAGGTCCGCTGCATCGAACCGTTGGGACCTTCCGCAGTCGCTTTCCACTCTCCGCTTACGTCCGCCGCGAAAGCGGAAATGCTCACCGCGCAAATTGCCAATAAGTAACGCATGATCTAAACTCCTGATTTGCTTAAAAGTTAATTTTCAACGCCATTTGGATCTGACGCCGCTGGCCACCCTTAGTGGTGACGACGCCGAACGAGCCGGGCGTGTTGACCGTGGTTCCCGGCGTATTCCACACCGGGTGGTTGAATGCCGTAAACCATTCCGTGCGGAATTCCACATTCATGGTTTCTTTGAAACGGAAGCGCTTGAAAAGCGAGCCATCGAAATCGCGGCTGCCGAGAGCGCGCAGGTCGGGCGAAGTGCGCGACGTGTTGCCGAAGGTGAAGTTGCCCGCTTGCGAGAACACCGATTGATCGAAGAAGGAAAGCATGCGATCTTCCACCGGACCCGTTTTCTTGGCCGAAGTGCCGTTGTTATTCGGACGCTGTCCGGGCGAGCCGAGATTCGTGAAGTTACCGTTGTTTCCGATCTGCAACGGCGTTCCCTTCTGGAAGGTGATAATGCCGTTGATCACCCATCCACCGAAGACGAGATCCGCGGCCTTGGGCAACGAGTTGAGGAAGTGACGGCCCTTGCCGAACGGCAATTCGTAGTTCGGTGCGATGACCAGGCGCTGCGGAATGTCCTGTGCCGAGATGGACCGCTCCGCTTTGCGATTGTAGAAATCCTGCTTTGTGCCGGCCGCGCCCAGGAACGTGACCGTTTGCGACACGTCATCGAGCAGCTTGCCGGCGGTATAGCTCAACTGCAGGTTCAAGCCATTGCTGTAGCGCTTGGTCACGCCCAACGTGAACGCATGGTAGATGGAGTTGCCTTGCGGTTTGCGGAACGCGCTTACGCTGGTGTATTGCGGAAAGAGACGAAGCAACTGCGAGTAGGCGACGCGCGGCTGGCTCAAAGAAGAGGTGGAATTCGTGATGATCCCCACGAATGGATTCGCCACGGTGTTGGAGCCGAGCAGTTGATTGCCCAAGGCAAAGTAGGAGGCGGGCAACTGGTTGTACGCCATGCTGCTTTCGCCGTCGATGAGGTGGTTCCCTTTGTTGGCGAGGTAGCCCGCTTCCACGACGAAGCCTCCCTTGAGGCTGCGCTGTAGAGTTCCATTCCATTCCTGCACAATCGGATTGACGTAATCGTTGAAGAAGCTGTCGCCGATGCCGAGTCCGAGTTGAGTGGCAGCGCCGCCGGCAACTCCCAACGGCTTATTGAAGCCTTGCGGGAACGGATCTTTCAGCCACGAGGCCGGGGTAACGCCTCCGTCAAAGGACGCGTTCACGCCGGTGCTGCTGGTGAATCCCTGCGTGCCGGAACTGCCCGACGTGCCGGAAGCCTGCAGAACCGACGGCGAATAGAAGACTCCGTACGCGCCGCGGAACACCGTGTTTTGGTTGATCTGGTAGGCGAATCCAAAACGCGGCCCCCAGTTGTTCGTGTCCGTGGGAGTTTGACGGCGGCGGTCGGCGTTGACAAAATTCATTGCGCCACGCAGATTGGGGTAGATCGGTACTTTGCCCGCGATGGGAGACGCCGCATCGATGTCGAAATAGCTAAGCCGGTTGTAGCGCTCTGTGCGCGGCTGATCGACGTCCCAACGCAGACCGATATTGATGGTGAGCCTGCGGGTCAATCTCCAATCGTCCTGAAAATAGAAGCCAAAATAGTTGCTGCTGGAGGCGATGGGGAAGGTATGTTCCAAACTTCCTCCACCGAGCATTCCTAACAGGAAGGACGCGAAGCCGGAGCCTTCTGTTGTGGAAGACGCCGCGCCCACCTGACGCTGCGTAAAGGCGTTGCTGAAAGAATATGCGCCGGAAGGCTGCCCGTGCTGGCGGAAGTTCATGAACAGCTTGCGGAACTCCCCGCCGAACTTGAGCGTGTGCTTGGAAAGGACTTTCGTCGCGTCTCCGCGCAGATCGTGTGAATACGCCTGAATGCGAAGCGTGGTGAACGTGGCCTGACCCAGCGAGGACACGCCGTTGTTTCCACCGATGTCGATGCGCGGGAACTCGAAATTCTGTTCCGCCGCGGCGGCAACCACCGCACTGGGGAATCCGAGCGCTCTCAGATCGACTCCCTGCGAGATCGGATCGCGATGGGCGATCTTGCGCGCGATGCCGTAACTGAAATTCAGAATCGTCGTGGGGCTCAGCGTGTAAACCGCGTTCAGGGCGACGTTATAGTTCGTGCTGTAAGTGGGGCCGTCTCCGGACGAGGTAGCGATGTTGCCAAATCCATTGAACGGGAAGTTGGGCCCGTTGGAGTAAGATCCACGCGACCACATCTTGAACCGTTCGCTGAAATTGTGGTCCAGGCGAATGTCAAAGCGGTCATCGCTGCTCTTGGCCTTTCCGGAGTTGAAAAAATTGTTCAGGCCGGTGAACTGATTGTTGGCGACCGCGTTCGGCGTTGGATAATACTGCAGCATGTTCAATGCGACGGGATCCATTCTCTCGCGCGGAATGCGGTTGCCCGCGAATGGCGTGCGGAAGTAGAGCCCGCCTGCTCCCAGGGCCGCCGTGGCGGGATCGAAGATAGTGATCAGCGCTCCCGCTCCGTTGCGATAATCCGAGAAGTCGCCTTGCTTCCAGGAGGTAAACGGCATCGTATTGGTGGTGGAAGCGGCGCTGCGCGTGCGCGTGCTCTGTTCGGCGATGAGGAAGAAGGTCCTGTTCCGGCCGTTGTAGAAACCGGGAATCAGAACGGGCCCCGCGAACAAGCCGCCGAATTGATTGCGCTGAAACGAAGCCAACTTCGTTCCATTGCGATTGTTGCTCCAGGTGTTGGCGTCCATTGTGCTGTTGCGCAGAAAATCGTAGGCCGTGCCATGAAAATCGTTCGTGCCCGAACGCGTGGCTACCGTGATGACGCCGCCGCCGGTGCGCCCGAACTCCGCATTCAAGCCGTTCGTGATTACGGCAACTTCCATCACCGTGTCGACAATCGGCTGATAGCCGGTGTCCTGGATGCTGACATTATTCTCCGGCACGATGATCGATGTGCCGTCAATGGTGATTTCGCTCGATGCGTTGCGCCCGCCGCTGATCCACGGCGTGGAGCCGCCGCCCGGAAAAACGCCGGGAGCAGCCGTCGCCAGACTATAAGGATTGCGTCCGTTCATGGGCAGGTCGAGCATGGCCTTGTTCGTGATCACTGTCGCCACGGTGGAGGATGTGAGAGACAGCTGCGCGGTATTGGCGGCCACCTCGACGGTCGTGGACACTTGTCCCACTTTCAGCGCGATGTCCAGGGAAATGGTCTGCTGCACGCTGAGCCGCAATTCCGAAGTGACATGTTTCTCAAAGCCCGCTTGCTCCACAGTCACCTTGTAGTCGCCGGGAATCAAATAAGGTTGAATGAAACCTCCCTGATTGCCCGTGGCAATGGTCTGCCGGATGCCGGTTTTCGTATTGAGAATGGTCGCCTTCGCCCCTGCGATGGCTCCCCCGCTGCCGTCGGTAACTGTGCCTTGGATGGTTCCTGTGGCTGTCTGCGCGGCGGCGGCAAAGCACAACGCCAACACGGATATTACGAGCTTCACAATTCGAGTCATGGTTTCCTCCCAGAAAGGACTTCTCGCGTATTCTAGACCTCTTCGATGCTAGGAACAACGTAGCACACCGTGTTTTCACGGTGTAGGATAGTGGGAGCGAATTTTGTATTTGTTTGAGGGGTCAAGGGTTATGGCAGCGAGCATCAAAGATCCTCCGGTCCGGCTTCGGCCTGAGGTCGAAGAAATTCGCCGGCAATTGGAAGTGATCCTTGGGAGCGCGGTTTTCCAGGGCAGCAAGCGCTGCAGTCAGTTTCTGCAATACGTGTGCGACAAGACCTTCGCCGGTGAGATGGGCGCATTGAAGGAGCGGGCCATCGCGGTGGAGGTGTTTGGCCGAACGCCGCAATCCGATCTGGCCGAAGATACCATTGTGCGAGTGGGCGCGCGCGAGGTGCGAAAGCGGTTGGGCCAATACTACGCCACCCCGCAAGGCGCGGCCGCGCCGGTGCGGATCGATTTGCCTTCGGGTTCTTACCAACCGGATTTCCGCTACGCCGAGCCACAACCGGAGTTGCACGCCGGGCCTGCCATCGTCGCCCCCGCTTTGTGGCGGAAGCCGGAGATTGTGTATTCCGTTTGCGCGGCCGTGTTGTTGCTGACTGCCGTTCTCTGGACCCAACGATCTCATCCGCCCACTACGAATCGATTTGAACAATTTTGGGCGCCTGTGTTTGAAACAAAAGAGGCGCTTCTGGTGGCCGTTGGCAACCCGCTGGTATATCACCCATCGCTGCGTGCTCAGAAACTGAATCTGGAACGGCTGCCGCAACAGCCCTTACCGCTGCAGCGCCCGCTCCAACTGAAATCCTCCGAACTCGATGGATCGGACATGATTCCCGTGGCCAATCAATATGTGGGCTTCGGCGACATGGTAGTGGGAATGCAGGCGGCCTCAATGCTGGGCGCGCGGGGAAAAAGCTTCCGCGTGCGTCTGGCCGGCAACGTCGCATTCGCCGATTTGCGCAAGACGCCAACGCTGCTGATCGGCGCGATCACCAATCGCTGGACCATGGAACTCGGCCAAAGCTGGCGCTTCCGCTTCGACTACATTCCCGGGAAAGGCTACATCATCACCGATACCGCCGCGGGACCCCAATCTCACAAAGAGTGGATTGTGCGTTCCCGCACCGATGATCAACCGCCGGAAGATTATGCACTGGTCAGCCGCATTCCCAACTCCCCCACGGGCGGGTTGTTGATTGTTGCCGCGGGGATCAAGCAATTCGGCACCGAAGCGGCGGGCCACGTGGTCTCGGATCCGTTTCTGCTCGATACGCTGCTGAGCAGACTTCCGCCGGGCTGGGAGAGAAAGAACACGCAAATTGTGCTGCGAACAAACGTGATCGGCAACACGCCGGCGCAGCCCGAGATGGTCGCCTGGCACGTGTGGTGATGGGAGGTTCGATAAAGCATGCTGAGCTTTGTGGCGCAGCCCCCCGGTCTGCCGAGCCGCAACTCATCGCGGCTCTTGTGCTGGAACCGACGAGCGTCTCGACACGAATGTCGAGACGGCACGCTGAGAGCGCGCGCCACAACCTGCTTTGAACGATCGGTGTGAGAAATGCACGCCAGTAAGTGATAGGCTTAGGGAAACTCCATGTTCCAGCCGATCTCACGCAGGACTTTGCTTCGCGGCGCCGGTGCCGCGGTGGCGTTGCCGTGGCTCGAAATCATGTCGCGCGCCGAGCCGCTTTCCGAGCCGCCGCTGCGCATGGCGTTTCTGTTTATGCCCAACGGCGTGCGGCCCGATCATTGGACTCCCCCCGGCGACGGTGAGGATTACGAATTCACTCCACACCTGAAACCGCTGCAGGGGCTCAAGAAAGATTTTCTGCTGTTGGAAAATCTTTGGAACAAGAACTCGGTGGGCCGCAACGGTCATTGGCCGAAGGTCCCCGCATGGCTCTCCGGCGGTTACGTGCAGAGATCGACTGGCCGCGACCTCGATAGCGGCGGCACGTCCGTGGATCAATTGGCGGCGCGGCACCTGGGTTCGCAAACGCCGCTTCCCACCTTCGAACTCGGCATCGATTCGCCGCGCACGGGCATCGACAACATCGGCGGCGGGTTTGCGCGCATTTATGGATCGTTCATATCGTGGCGCGATCCGCACACGCCGGTCCTCAAAGAGATCATTCCGCAACTGGCCTTCGACCGGCTGTTCCGCAACAACACCGCGCCCGTTGTTTCCAGCGCGAATCCGGCGCACCCCTCCATTCTCTCCACACTGCAGCGTGACGATACGAGCATTCTCGACCTGGCGCGGGAAGATGCGCAAGCGCTTCGACGCAAGGCGAGCGCCGCCGATCAAGTCAAACTCGATGAGTATTTCGAATCCGTAAGGTCGGTGGAAACGCGCATGGAAGCCGCGTTGCGTCCGCAAAAGCGTTGGATCAACAAAGGCAAGTTCCCGCTGGAACGGCCCGCGCCCGGAGTGCCCGCGACGCATCAGGAACATGTGCGCCTCATGCTTGAGATCATGATTCTCGCCTTCTGGACGGATACGACGCGCATTTCGACGTTCATGTTCGGCGATGCGCAAACCGGTCAGGATTATTCCTGGCTGGAAGGCGTGCGCGGCAGCTTCCACGGTCTTTCGCACCATCTGGAAGAGCCTGAACGGCGCGCACAATACGAACGCATCATCAACTGGCATACGGAACAGATGGCGTGGTTCCTGAACCGCGTCAAGTCCATTGATGAGGGCGGAACGTCGCTGCTGGACAATTCCATGATCCTGTTCGGATCGACGCTGAAGGATGGCAACCGTCACGATCCGGAGAATCTGCCGCTGATTCTCGCCGGCCGCGGCAAGGGTTCCATCCGCACGGGCCGCCGTCTGCGCGCTGCGGAAAAAACGCCGTTGTGCAATCTGCATCTGGCCCTGTTGCATCGCATGGGCGTGATGGAGAAATCGTTCGGCGACAGCACAGCACCTCTCGCGGGTTTGTCGTAGCTACTTCGCGGGCGCGGAGATTTCCAACAGTTCCACTTCAAAGATCAATGCCGCGCCGCCGGGAATGGACGGCCTGCCGCGATCGCCGTAAGCCATGTCGGACGGGCACACCAACCGCGCCTTGCCTCCGGTCTTCATCTTCTGCACGCCTTCCGTCCAGCACTTGATCACGCCCGTGAGCGGGAAACTGGCGGGTTCGTTGCGCTTGTAGGAACTGTCGAACTCGGTGCCGTTTACCAGCGTGCCGCGGTAATGCACCTTCACCGTGTCCGAGGATTTCGGCGATTCGCCCGTGCCCACGGTGAGGTCGCGATAAATGATGCCCGATTCGGTTTTCATTGCGCCCGCTTCGGCGGCGGCCTTGTCCAGAAAAGCTTTCGACAGCGCTTTCTCTTTCACCAGCACGCGCTCGGCGCGGGTTTTGATCAGGCCATCCACCTTCGGCCCCCACTCCGATAAATCGAGCACGGGCTTGTCGACGGCCGCGTCTCCGATGGCGCGTTTGAGAATGTCGATTTCCGCCGCCGACATATCGAACGGCTTCAAGTTCCGTGCGAGCGTGAGCCCCAGAGCGTAGATGATCTTCTCTTCGTCCGACTTCAAGACAAGCGGGGCCGGCTTGGGCGCGGCGGGCTTGGCGGCGGCGACAGGTTTTGCGGCAACGGCGGGCTTCGCGGCAGCCGCCGGCTTCGGTGCGACGACAGGTTTTGCGGCGGCGGCGGGCTTCGGCGGAGCGGCCTTCGTAGGAGCGGGCGTCTGCGCCATGAGCGCCGGAGCCAGCAAAAACAAAAGTGTGTGCATTTGTTTAGGCTAGCATGCGCCGGGCAAAGGCAGGCATAATGCATCCATGGCATACACTCGCAGAACGATCCTCGGCGCGGCGGCGGGAGCGGCCGCACAGGCCCAGACGGCGCGCAAACCGTGGCGTCCCAAGCTGGGCGTCTATTGCCGCTACTCGCCGGCGAATATCGCCTTCGCCGGAAAAGAGGGTTTCACCTGCGTTCAAATTGCCACGGGCGGGGATCTGTCCGCCGATATTACCGATGCGAAATTGCGCGACGTGCAGCGCGTGTTGCGCGATGCGGGTATCACGGTGGTCTCGCTGGGCGCGCCGGGCAATCATTTCGATCCGCGTTATCAGGAGCGCTTCCTCAAGACGTTGGAACTCGCCGGGCGCATGGGCGTTGGCTCCGTGGGCGGATCGTCTGGCGCGCCGGACGTGAATGGCCTCGATGCGAAGGTGCGCGAAATCGTGCGCCTGTACGAATCGAAATACTTCGCCGCGTGTGAGAAGCACAAAGTAAAGATTCTCTGGGAGCCGCATGTGAATCCCAACAACATCGCAACCAGCCCTGTGGCGTTTGCCGCGTTGTTCAAGGGCTTCAACGATTCCCCGCATGTCGGCCTCCAGCTTGATCCGTCGCATTTGGCGTGGCAGATGATCGATCCGGTGGAATGCGCGCGCGAGTTTGCCTCAAAGATTCACAACATTCATTTGAAGGATACGGAGATTCTCTGGCCCGTCCTGCGCCGCGGCGGCATTCAACCGCTGGACAACAGGAGGTGGTGGCGGTTCCGCTTGCCGGGATCGGGTTCCATCGATTGGAAAGGATTCTTCACAGCGCTTGCCGACGCCGGATATGACGGAGGCATGAACATCGAAAACGAAGATCAGTTCACCTATCCGAATTATCAGGGAACGGATTTCACCGCGTCGTTCCAACAAGGCTATCGCACGGCGCACGCCTATTTGCGCCAGCTGTTGCCGCACGCCTGATGCGCGACGGGATAACATGATGTTTATGAAACGCCTGCTCCCTCTGTTTGTGTTGAGCGCTCTTCTTACCGCGCAGGCGGCCGTCGATTTCCCTGAGCCCGCACTCGATGTCAAGCCCGCGCCGGGGAAGCAGACGGCCGTGTTCGCCGGCGGCTGCTTCTGGTGCGTGGAGGCTGTGTTTGAAATCGTGGACGGCGTTGACGACGCCATTTCCGGATACACGGGAGGCCCTAAGGAGCAGGCGAAATACGATATCGTTTCCA
The DNA here is from genome assembly GCA_016191645.1 of Candidatus Solibacter usitatus. Taxonomy (GTDB): domain Bacteria; phylum Acidobacteriota; class Terriglobia; order Bryobacterales; family Bryobacteraceae; genus CADEFT01. The sequence goes on along the minus strand of JACPVQ010000148.1, from coordinate 8,271 downwards.
CCGGCAGGACCACGCATGCGGAGGCGGTTCTGATCACTTTCGACCCGGCGAAGATTTCCTACGGGCAGCTGCTGAAAATCTTCTTCAGCGTGGCGCACGATCCGACGACGCTTAACCGCCAGGGCAACGACGTGGGGCCTCAGTACCGCAGCGCCATCTTCTATCTCAATGACGAACAGAAGCGCGTGGCGCAGGCGTACATGAAACAGATTGACGATACGCGCGTGCTGCGCAAGCCGATTGTGACGCAGGTGATGCCGCTCGACAAGTTCTACACCGCGGAGACCTACCATCAGGATTACGCATCGCGAAACCGCTTCAATCCTTACATCGTGAATGTCTCCGACCCGAAGGTGGAGAAGCTCAAAAAAATGTATCCCGGTTGCGTGCGCAAGAAGAGCGCGCGCTAGCCGCGAAGACGCTGTCTTGCTGTGGGGCAGGTCTCCAGATCTCCCGCCTAAAGTCGTATCATGTTTTGAGGTTGAGGTGAACTCATGACTATTACTCGCATGCTTTTGACAACGCTGTTCCTTACTACGCTTCACGCGCAGACGAAGCAGCAGCATCTGCTCTATGTCGCCAGTCCAGGAATCCGCAACTACGAAGAGTTCGGCGGCGTGGGCGTCATTGTCTACGACATCGACGCCGGATACAAATTCGTGAAACGAATTCCCACGTGGGATGTTCCGGCCGGGCAGAAGCCGGAGAACGTGAAAGGGATTGCCGCAAGCGCCGATCCGGGGCGCGTCTATGTGAGCACCATCAACCGCATGATATCGCTCGATGCCATCAGCGGGAAGAAGATTTGGGACAAACCGTTTGAAGGCGGCTGCGACCGCATGGCGATTTCGCCGGATGGCAAGATTCTCTACGTCCCGCAGTTCGAAGGACCGCTGTGGCACGTGGTGAATGCGGCGAACGGAAACGTCATCGCGAAGATTGAAACGAAATCGGCGTCGCATAACACGGTGTACGCGCTCGATGGGAAACATGTCTACATGGCGGGATTGAAATCGCCGCTGCTCTCCATTGCGGACACGGCGACGCACACGGTTTCGGGCACGGTGGGCCCATTCGCGAATGTCATCCGGCCATTTACGGTGAACGGCAGCAACACGCTGGCGTTCGTGAACATCAACGGACTGCTGGGATTTGAAATCGGCGACATCCGCACGGGAAAGAAGCTGCACCGCGTGGAAGTGCAAGGCTTCGCGCAGGGGCCGGTGAAGCGCCACGGCTGCCCCAGTCACGGCATCGCGCTGACGCAGGATGAGAAAGAGATCTGGGTGGTGGACGGACACAACGAATACATCCACGTCTTCGATGCCACGGTAATGCCTCCCAAGCAGGGCGTCAGTATCAAAGTACGCGAAGCGCCGGGCTGGGTCAGCTTCAGCATGGACGGGAAGTTTGCCTACTCGTCGACGGGCGAGGTCATCGATGCATCGACGAAGAAGATTGTCGCCGCGCTGTCTGATGAAAAAGGACGGCAGGTGCACAGCGAAAAGATGCTGGACATGATTGTCGCGAATGGCAAAGTTGTGGCGGCGGGGAACCAGTTTGGCGTGGGAATGAAGAAGAAGTGAATGTCCTGTTGCTCTATTTGGCGATGTTGCCGCAGGACCCAGCGCGGTTCTTCGATCGCCAGGTTGCGCCGATTCTCAAGCGCCGTTGTCTGGCCTGCCACAATCAGCAATTGAATAACGGCGGCATCTCGTTTCAAGACCGCGCCAGTCTGCTCAAGAGTGGCAGGCACGGACGCCTGGTAGTGCCGGGAAAACCGGACGAGAGTTATCTGTTGCGCACGTTGAGCCACAAGGACGAGATCAAGATGCCGCCGGGAATTCCCCTCTCGCGCAAGGAGATTCTTGTGATCCGGAAATGGATCGAGCAAGGCGCCGTGTTGGGTTGCAACCCATCGCCATTCATGCTCTGCTGAACAATAACCCGCCGATGGATTTTGCCCAGCACCTCAAATCTCAAGTCGACATTGTGGATGTGATCGGCGAGCGAGTTCGACTGAAGCGCGCCGGCGCCGGTCCGCGCTTCGTCGGATTGTGTCCTTTCCATACGGAAAAGACCGGCTCATTCTCCGTGCACTCTGTGATGCAGATTTACAAGTGCTTTGGCTGCGGAGCTGCCGGGGACGTGTTCAAGTTCGTCATGGAGATGGACAACTGCACCTTCCCGGAAGCGGTCAAGCTGCTGGCCGAGCGGACCGGAATTCCCATGCCCGCGCGGAGCGAGCATTCCGATCGCGAAAGCCGTCTGCGCGAAGCCGTGCTTCGCATGAACGAAATGGCGCTGCTGCATTTCCGCGGCGTGCTGATGGGCGGGCAAGGAGGCGAGGCGCGCGGGTATGTGGAGAGTCGCGGCGTTCCCATGGAAACCGCCGAGCAGTTCGGCATCGGCATGTCGGACCGCGGCGGCCCGTTGCTTGATCGTTTGCGCCGCGAGGGATTCACCGAGGAGCACCTCGAAGCATCGGGCCTCATCATCCGCAGGCAGGATGGCAGCGGCTTCTTTGAACGCTTTCGCGGACGGCTCATGTTTCCCATCCACAACGAATCGGGCAAAGTGGCCGGGTTCGCCGGACGCGCCATGGCGAAAGGCGACGAGCCGAAGTACATGAACTCGCCGGAAACGGCGGTGTACAGAAAAAGCCAGATCCTTTATAACCTTCACCGCGCCAAGGAGAGCGCGCGCAAAGCGGGGCGCTTCATTCTTGTTGAGGGCTACATGGATGTCATCGGCTTGTCGGCGGCGGGCATCGCCGAAACGGTGGCCAGCTGCGGAACCGCGCTCACCAACGGGCAGGTGAAATTGATGCGCCGCTTCGCGGATCAGGTGACGGTGAACTTCGATCCCGATACAGGCGGCGCGCGCGGCGCCGAGAAATCCATTCAAGTGTTGCTCGATGAGCATGCGCGCGTGCGCGTGTTGGAACTCGATCAGGATCTTGATCCCGATGAGTACATTAAGCAGCACGGCGCGGAAACCTACTTGAAACTGCTCGACCGCGCTCCGAATTACTATTTATGGTTGGCCGATCAATCGCGACGGAAGTTCGACACAACCTCCACGGAAGGGCGCATGGACGCGATGCGGTTTCTCATGCCCAGCATTCAACGCATTCCCGATAAGATTGAGCGCGCCGCCGTCGCCGGGGACCTGGCGTCGTATCTGGGAGTGGAACGAGGCTTGATTCTGGAGCAGTTCAAGCGCGCCGCCATCGACCGCCGCGAACAGAGTCCGCGTCAAAGCTCGCAGCCGCTGAGCGGCGCGGAACGCATCCTGTTAAACGCCGTGATGCAGCATCCATCGTTGCGCGCCGAGATTGTTCCGCAGCTGGCCGTATCGGTAGCGGCGCAGCAGTTTCGCACACGCCGCATCTTCGAAATCATCTTCCAGCTTTATGACCAGCAACCCGATTTTTCATTCGGCGATTTGGAGGGCCGTCTGGAGGAAGCCGATAAGGATCTATTGTCGCGAGTACTATTTGCCGATGATATTGGTGAGACGAACAATCTGGAAGAGTCGCGCGAGTGGGCACGGGAGAATGCCTTGTCCAGCTTGCGAATGCTTGAGAAGGCGGCGCGGGAGAGCACGGTGGCCGGCTTGCGGCAGGAAATCCGGCAAGCGGAACAACGTGGCGATCTGGCCGCCGCACTTACGCTGACTCAAGAGTTGGATCGGCTGCGAAAAAGCGGTTGACGCCATTTTTGGATTGCGCCGCTCCAGGGAACCGAGGTGCTAGAATTGGTGGGTCAGGCGCTAACGCAACATTCGAAAACAAAAGACCGCAGCGCGGATGCAAGCCGGACCTTTTTTACTGAGGAGTTCATGTCGCGAGCGAAGGAGCCTAGTTACGGCGTGTACGAAGACAATGATCTCCTGCCCGAAGGCTTGGGGGGCACGCCGGAAATCGAGGATCTGCTTGCGGAGCTGGATACTCCCGTGGAGATTCTCGAAGAGCCGAAGCTCGACTTCGAGAAGAAATCCGAGGACTCGGAAGAGTTTGGCGACATCGATATCGCGCAGGATATCGGTGATAAAACCAATGATCCCGTGCGCATGTATTTGCGCGAAATGGGCAGCGTCCCGCTGCTGACGCGGGACGGCGAAATTGAACTCGCCAAGAGAATTGAACACGGGCAGCGCATGGTCAGCCGCGCGCTTTCCCGTTCCAACCTCATCATTCGCGCCGTCATTGCGATGTCGGACGACCTGCAGACCAACCTCGTCTCCGTCCGCGACATTCTGATTCAGGCCGACCTGATGGTCACCGACGAAGCGGTCGACGCCCAAACGGCGGAGTTGTTGCTGGCCATCGAAGAGATTGAAAAACTGCGTAAGAAAGCGCAGCAGATTCGCCAGAAGATGCTCTCTTTCTCCAAAGGCATGAAGCCCAAGCAGCATCGCACGCTGCGCTGGCAGCTGGCTCGCATCATCGTCAAGATTTCACGCCTCATCCGCGCCGTGCCGTTTACCAGCGCGATGTATCATCGCTTCGCCGAGAAGCTGCGCGCAGCCGTCGATCCATTCAAGCCGCTGGAAAAAGAAGTGGCGCGCTTGCAGCGCAAGATTGAAGATAGTTCCAACGACAAGGCCGCCAAAGAGTTTCAGCGCGAGTTGAAAGTTTTCCTCACGCGCATTGCGCAGATGGAAGACGATTGCGGAGCCTCCGCCACGGAACTGCGGCGTACGCTGCAGATTGTCGAGCGCGGCGAGTTTGAAGCGGAGACGGCCAAGAAGCAACTGATCGAGGCAAATCTTCGATTGGTGGTCTCCATCGCCAAGCGCTACACCAACCGCGGCTTGCAATTCCTGGATCTTATTCAGGAAGGCAACATCGGTCTCATGAAGGCCGTCGACAAGTTCGATTATTTGCGCGGCTACAAGTTTTCCACCTACGCCACGTGGTGGGTGCGCCAGGCCATTACGCGCGCCATCGCCGATCAGGCTCGCACCATCCGCATTCCGGTGCACATGATCGAGACCATCAACAAGCTGGTGCGCACGCAACGCCTGCTGCAACAGGAATTAGGCCGCGAACCGACTACCGAAGAGCTCGCGCGGCGCATGGAACTGCCTGTGGGCAAAGTGCGCAAGGTGTTGCGCATCGCGCAGGAACCGATCTCTCTGGAAACGCCCGTGGGCGAGGAAGACGAATCGCATCTGGGCGATTTCATCGTCGACCGGCGTGTCGTTTCCCCGTCCGAAGCCGTGATCAATCTCAATCTGCGAGAGCAGACTGCCGAGGTTTTGAAAACGCTCAGCCCGCGCGAAGAAAAAATCGTCAAGATGCGTTTTGGTTTGCAGGACGGCAGCGAACACACGCTGGAAGAAGTGGGACAACACTTCGCCGTTACGCGCGAACGCATCCGGCAGATTGAAGCGAAAGCTCTGCGCAAGCTGCGCCACCCCAGCCGCAGCCATCGCCTGCGCGCGTTCCTGGAAGCCAACGGCCAGGAATAGGGCATCGCGCGCACTTCCATCCGCGCGAAATGGCGCGGCTATTTGGGCAGCCGAAACGCCGCCATCTCCCGGTCGTTGCGGACCAGCAGCAAGCCAGCCGCCAGGACCGGATGGTTCCACGTCTTGCCTTCAAGCGCCGCGACTTTGGCGATCTCCGTAAACCCCGACGGCGACGCCCGCACAAGCGCCAGTTCGCCGTCTTCCGAAAGGATGAGCAGCAAATCCTGATCGGAAAGCAGCAGCATTTGGCCGTTGCCGTAGCGGCCGCCTTTCCACACGCGCTTGCCGTCGTTGAGGTCGATGCAGGTGAGGATGCGGGCGTCGAAGCCGTACGCATAGCCCTTGTGAATGACGGTGTCGTTAAAGTAGGGCTTGAGTGCGAGCGAGGTCCAGCGCGTATCGATGGTCCATCCGTTGGGGCCGCGCGCGGGGTCGATGCGGCGGGTGCCATCGGTCGCAGAGGCGGAGATGAGAATGCCGCCGCCGGGGATGAGCGTGGGTTGAATGATGGGGAGTCCCTTCCATTCGTGCGACCACATGCGGACGCCCGTTGCGGGATCGAGTCCGGCGATGCCGCCGGGAGTGACGATGAGAAGTTGTTCCACGCCGCCGATAGTGGCGAGGTGCGGCGAACTGTAACTGCCGCCAACGGATTCGCCAGTCCACATGAGTTTGCCCGTGGCCGCCTCATATGCCGCAAGGCGCCCGGCGTAGACGATGACGAGATCTTGCGTGACGATGGGAGAGGCGGAAAAACCCCAATCGGGAATGCGCCGCTTGGTATCGGCGGTTGTGTTGCGAGACCAGCTGCGTTCCCCCGTGGCGGCGTCGAGTACGTTAAGGATGCCCGTTGCGCCGAGAGAAAAGACGCGGCCATTGGCAAGCGCCGGCGTGGCGCGCGGACCCGCTCCCGCGTTCGATTCGAAGAAGCGAACCGTGTCGGCGTGACGCCACACGAGATTGCCGCTCAAGGTTTGATAGGCGGTAACGAGTTCCTCTTCGCCTCTCTGCTCCTGTGTATAGATGAGGCCGCCTTGTACGGCGAACGAGGACCAGCCGGGGCCCACGGGTTTGCGCCAGACTTCGACGGGAGGAGTTTGGCTCCAACTTGTGGCGATTACGACGCCGGGAACGACGCTGTCCCGCTTCGGTCCGCGGAAGCCGGGCCATTCGGCGGCGACCGCTGCCGGCTTGGGTTTTTCAGCCGGGGCAACCGTCTTCGGGATGGCGGGTTCGACGGCGGGCGCGGCAACCGGCTTGGCGAGCAGCAACTGCTCGGCGGAGGTGGACCATCGCCAGGCGAAGGTGAGGGCGTGGTCGCCGTCGATTCCTTCACTGCGGACAAGGGTCCAGCCGAGAGTGCCGGCAAGAATGGCTGCGGCGATGATCAGGCGTCGCCGGAAATTGCCGAGATTCCTTGCGGCGAACGCCGCGCCGACAAAGGCCGCCAACGCAAATGGCGCGGCGTAGGCGAATATCCACGCCGGGCCCATCGACTCGTGCTTAAGCAACCACGCGGAACCAAGCCCCGCGGCGATCAGCACGATGACGCCAATTCGATCAAGCCAGCGGGCGCGGCTCAAAAAAAGCCACCACAGGATCACCACGACCGCGCATGCCAACGAGCCTTGGATGGCCCACATGAATCCGCCAAAGCCTGGGATAACTGCTTTTACCGCGAACCGCGAGAGGAGCAGGAGGACGATCGCAATTACGCCGGGCCACAGCCGCAGAGGTTTGTCCATAAAGGATGGTTACGAGTGCTACGTGAGATTTGTTCCGCGTGCCATTAAACACGTTGGGCCACCGATAGACACGGATGTGGGGTGTACTCGCGTTGACTCGCGGCCCAAATGCCTCCCCCGAACCCCTGACTGAAGTTCCGCGCAAGCAGACGTTGAGCGTCGGTAGAATAGATCCATGCGACGGCGTGAACTTTTTTCTCTCTTCGGGGCGGCGGCCTTTACGCGGGCGGCTGACGACTATCCGCGGGCGGTTCCGGAGTACGAGACGCCGCTGTTTCAATTGCACAAGCAGTTTTCGACGCCGGTGAAGATTGTCTCCATCGATTATCTGCGGCGCGACAGGAACACGTTTGTGCGGGCGGTGTCGGCCGACGGCGTTACGGGGATCGTGCGCACGAAAGAGATCGAAGACTTTCTGCCAATCCTGCTGCGAAAAGTGATTCCGGCGTTCGCGGGCAAGGACGCGAGAGACTTAGAAACGTTGGTGGATGATGTGTACACGAAGAATTACAAGTGGGCGGGACAGGCGTTCTGGTCTCCGGTGGCGGCGGTGGAGCATGCCATTTGGGATGTGCTGGGCCGCACGGCGAAGAAGCCCGTAGCCGCGCTGATGGGCGGCATGTTGCGGAAGGAGATTCCGGTCTATCTTTCGGGGTCGATTCGCGAGACGACGGCGGAGGAAGAAGTCGATATCTATGTGCGCGGGCTGCGGGAGACGGGGGCCAAGGGAGTCAAATTCAAGATCGGCGGGCGCATGACGCGCAACGCCGATGCGTATCCGGGGCGCACAAGGACGATGGTGGAGCTGGCGCGGAAGCGCATGGGCGATTCAACCATTCTGTACGCCGATGCCAACGGCACCTACGATGCCAAGCGCGGAGTGGAAGTAGGGCGCATGCTGCAAGGGCTTGGGTTTGGCTTCTTCGAAGAGCCGTGCCCGTGTGAGGAAGTGAGCGAGACCAAGCAAGTGGCCGATGCATTGGAAATGAAGATCGCCGGCGGAGAACAGGATTCTTCGCTGTGGAAATTCCAGGATATGATTCAGCGC